>NZ_LADU01000084.1 GCF_000961795.1 Hyphomonas sp. BRH_c22 | reverse complement strand
CGACCTCGTCATTACCAATGACGCGCTCTACCACTGAGCTACCGCGGCGTTGCCGTTTGCAAGTCGCGGCTTTAGCTTATGACTTACCGGATGAAAAGACCGTTTAGCCGCGAAAAGCTGTTGGAAATGTCCCACACGCCAAAAGACCCTGAAAAAGCCGTCCGCCGGGCCGAGGCGCTGCGGGCGAACCTGAAGCGCCGCAAGGCCGCAGCCCGCAAGGCGAAGGACGAGCCGCCGGTGCCGGAAGGCGGCAAGCGCGAGTGACGCGGCCGGACCTGTCGTCGCAAGCGTTCAGGCGTTCGCCCCATGCGACTCTGGCGCGGCTGGTTGAAGAGGGGCCGTTTTGCGAGATCAGGCTGCCCTTTTTCGGGCCGGTGCTGTGCGCAACGCGTCATTCAGCCATCCAGGCCCTGCTGAAGGACGCAGACCATTTCGCGGTCGATGCGCGCAATGCGGGGCACAGGTCGGCCTTTGGCCTGCCGTTCCTGCCTAAGGTTTTCCGCACGCTGGCGAACAATGTCCTCTCGCTCGATGATCCGGACCACAGGCGGCTGCGGCAGCTGGCGGATGGCCCGTTCCGGCGGGTCAGCATCGAGGCGATGCGGCCGCAGATATTGGAGGAGGTCAACCGGTTGCTTGAGGAATACATGGCCAGCGGCGACCCGGATCTTGTGGCCGGGTTCTGCCGCAAGCTGCCGCTTCAGGTGATCTATACGGTACTGGGCATGAGCGAGGCGACACGGGCCCGGTTTGACGTCGCCATGGGCGCGTTCAGCGGGAACGAATCGCCCCTGATGATGCTGCGCGCGGCCTTTGCGCTCAGCCCCCTGCTTAAGGCCCTGCGCGGCGAGCTTGCCGACTTGCGCCGCGATCCGCGCCCCGGCCTGATGAGCGAGCTTGTCCATGCCGGGGAGGCTGGCGAGCAGATGAGCGAGGACGAACTGGTGACGATGGTGTTCATCCTGTTCGTCGCGGGCCATGAAACGACCACGCACCTGCTCTCGGCCAGCATTTATGCCCTGTTGACCGTGCCCGGCGCCGCCGAGACCTTTCGCGGCCTTGAGGGCGAGGACCTGTCGGCCGCCGTCGACGAACTGATGCGGTTCACCGGGCCGGTGCAGATGACGAAGCCGCGTTTCGTGCGCGAGGACATGGCATTCGAGGGCCGGGCGCTGAAAAGGGGCGAGAAGGTGATAGGCCTGCTGGCGGCCGGCAATGTCGACCCGGACGTGTTCGGCAATCCGCTGGCGCTGGACCTTGCGCGGCGTCCCAACCGTCATCTCGGCTGGGGCAGCGGTCCGCACATGTGCCTTGGCCTGCACCTCGCCAAGGCTGAGGCCGAGATCGCGCTCTCCGAACTGTTCCGGCGGGCGCCGGGCATGAAGCTGCAGGCGCCGCCGGATACGCTCAAATGGGTCAAACGGTCGGGCCTGCGGGGGCTTGAGTCGCTGCCCGTCAGCCTGTCCTGAGGCCGGGGCGCCCTGAACCTGCTGCGTTTGCGCCTCAAGGTTCCACAATCACGCCTTTCCCGCGCCGTGAACAAGACTATAAGTGCGCGCCATGGATAGATTGAACATCATTGGCGGCGCTCAGCTGAATGGCCGCATTCCCGTCTCTGGCGCCAAGAACTCGGCGCTGAAGCTCATGGTCGCATGCCTGCTGACCGACGAGCCCATCACGCTCACCAATATGCCGAGCCTCGCGGACACGCGGTTCCTGGCGCAACTGCTGGAAACGCTGGGTGTCGAGGTTTACTGGCCGAAGGGCGAGTCGACCTGCCACCTGAATGCGGCGGAGCTGAAAAGCACGATCGCGCCCTATGAACAGGTGCGCAAGATGCGGGCGAGCTTCAATGTGCTCGGCCCGCTGATCGCCCGTTCCGGCCATGCCACCGTGTCGCTGCCCGGCGGCTGTGCCATCGGCGCGCGTCCGGTCGACCTGCACCTGCAGGCACTGCAAGCCATGGGCGCGGACCTGAAAGTCGAGAGCGGCTACGTCAAGGCCGCTGCGATCCAGGGCCTGAAGGGCGCCCATATCGTGTTCTCCATGCCGAGCGTCGGCGCGACCGAGCATGCAATGCTGACGGCGACGCTGGCCAAGGGCGAGACCATTCTCGAAAACGCCGCGCGCGAGCCCGAAATCGAAGACCTGGCCGATTGCCTCAACAGCATGGGCGCAAAGGTGAGCGGCGCGGGCACATCGACGATCCGCATCCAAGGTGTGGAAAAGCTGCATGGCACGACCCATGCGGTGATGCCGGACCGGATCGAGGCAGGCACCTATGCCATGGCGGCGGCGGCGGCTGGCGGCGACGTCACGCTGGATGGCGCCCCGGTCGAGGCGCTTGGCGCGATGATCGCCAAGCTGCGCGAGGCCGGTGTCACGGTCGATGCCGACGAGGCGGCCCACACGCTGCGCATCCGCCGCAATGGCACGCGCCTGAAGGCCGTCAGCGTCTCGACCCAGCCGCATCCCGGCTTTCCGACAGACCTGCAGGCCCAGTTCATGGCCCTGATGAGCCTTGCCGACGGCACCAGCATCATCCGCGAGACGATCTTCGAGAACCGCTTCATGCATGCGCCCGAATTGTCGCGCCTTGGAGCCGACATAAATGTGCGGGGGCAGGAGGCCGTGGTCAAAGGCGTGCCGCACCTGACAGGGGCGCCGGTGATGGCGACCGACCTGCGCGCGTCGGTTTCTCTTGTCATCGCAGGGCTTGCCGCAGAAGGTGAGACTGTGGTGAACCGTATCTACCATCTGGACCGCGGCTTTGAGCGGCTGGAAACGAAATTGAATGCCTGCGGCGCAAATATCCAGCGCCTGTCAGGCGAGGACGAGTAAGGGACTGGGATGTCTGAACCACACGCGCTGCGTCTCCTGGCCGAAACGGCCGAGGATCTTCAGGTCATTGCGGCGGCTGTCCAGGATTCCGTCGTGAAGGCTGGCAGCCTAAAATATGAAGCCCGCAAGAACCGCTTCTCGCTGGAACTCAACCGCTTTCGCTGGGAAGCCGGCCAGCCCCGCGCAAAGGAAGGCGCGCGCGTGCGCTCGCTGCTGGCCTTTGACGGCGTGCTGGGCGCGAAGACGCGGGCCGTCACCAAGGCCGATCCGGAACTGATCCTCTCCCTGCTCGACGTGAGCTTCACGCTGGCAGACGAGCCGCCGGGTGGCACGGTCACGCTGCTGTTTGCGGGCGATGGCGAAATCACGCTGAACGTTGAAGTGCTCGACGCCACCCTGCTCGACAGCGATTATGTCTGGCCGACGCGCAACCTGCCGAGCCACGAGCGGAGGCGTCGCTAGGTGGCGCGCCGCTTCGATTCCACCGCGCCTGGATTCAAGGATGCGTTTGCTGCCTTTCTCGGTGAAGACCGGGGAACGGGGCATGACGTGGCCAGCATCGTGGCCAGGATCCTGAATGATGTCGAAAGCCACGGCGGCAGGGCGGTGGCCGATTACACGGCCAAGTATGACGAGCTGCAGATCGACCCGACCACGCTGGAATCCGACAATGTGAACCTGCATGCGCTGGCGGCAGACTGCCCGGCTGACCTGCGCGAAGCCATCGATTTCGCGCATGACCGGATTGCGGCCTATCATGCGGCCCAGCGCCCGGCAGACCATTCCTTCACCGACAGCGCAGGCGTCGAGCTGGGCTGGCGCTGGACGGCGCTGGAAAGCGTCGGCGTCTATGTTCCCGGTGGGCGGGCGAGCTATCCCTCGTCGGTCCTGATGAATACGGTCCCGGCGAAGATTGCCGGCGTGGAGCGCATCGTCATGGTTGCGCCTGCACCCGGCGGCGAACTGGCACCGGCCGTGGCCTATGCCGCGCTGAAGGCCGGCGTACACGAGTTCTACCCGATTGGCGGAGCGCAGGCCGTCGGCGCGCTGGCCTTCGGGGCCGGGCGGCTGAGGCCCGTCGACAAGATTGTCGGTCCGGGTAATGCCTTCGTAGCAGAGGCCAAGCGCCAGGTGTTCGGCCGCGTCGGCATCGACACGATTGCAGGCCCGTCGGAAATCCTGATCATCGCAGACCACACGGCCAACCCGGACTGGGTTGCGGCCGATCTCCTCTCCCAGGCCGAGCATGACCCCTCCAGCCAGTCGATCCTGATTACTGTGGATCAGTCTGTGGGCAAAGCTGTGGAAATCTCTGTGGAAAACCAGTTGAAGGAACTGGCGACCGGCGAACGCGCCCGGGTTTCCTGGGAACGCCACGGCGCGATCGTCACCGTGCCGGACCTCGGTACCGCCGCCGCAATTGCCAACCAGATCGCGGCGGAGCACCTCGAACTCGCCATTGACGATCCTGACGCGCTGTTGCCGCAGATCCGGCATGCCGGGGCGGTTTTCCTCGGCCACCTGACACCGGAAGCCCTCGGCGACTATGTCACCGGTTCGAACCATGTCCTGCCGACCAGCCGGGCGGCCCGTTTCGGCTCCGGCCTTGGCCTTTATGACTTCCTCAAACGGATGAGTGTCCAGCGCGTCAGTTCCCGGGGCTTTGCCGCGCTTGCGCCCGCTGCCATCAGGCTGGCGGAGGCGGAACGCCTGCCGGCGCATGCGCGCTCGGTCTCGATCCGCACCAACCGGGGGGAGGGCGATGGGTGATAACCGGCTGATATCGGTCAGTATTGACGAAGACACGCTGGGCGCGACCAGCCCCGACGCCGAACATGAGCGCCGCGTGGCGATTTTCGACCTGATCGAGGAAAACAGTTTCGCCCTGCCGGGCCATGATCGCGGCCCCTATGCGCTCACCCTGTCACAGGTCGAGCGCAAGCTGGTCTTTGCGGTCCGCGACGAGGCCGGGGAAGACGTGCACACGTTCATCCTGTCGATGGGGCCGTTCCGGGGCGTGATCCGCGACTATTTCATGATCTGCGACAGCTATTACGATGCCATACGCAACCAGACCCCGCACCAGATCGAGGCGATCGACATGGCGCGGCGCGGCGTCCACAATGAGGGCTCGGAGCTCGTCGCCGAACGGCTGGAAGGCAAGGTCGAGGTCGATTTCACCACCGCCCGCCGACTCTTCACCCTGATCTGCGCCCTGCATGCCGGGCAGACGCGATAGGCCGTCTCCTGTTCAGGTGGCAAACAGGGCTTTCGCTCTTTCCACGTCATAAGCCCGTTCGGTCAGGTTCTCCGGGTCCCATTCGCTGCGATGGATGCCGAAGAAGTCGCCGCCATAGACGTGGATCGCCCCGGTCAGTTTCTGAATGGGGTTCGTCACCGAATGAATGATGTCCTTGCCGAGTGGCGTGACATCGCCCGTCGACATCGCTTTCGCGCCAGCGGCTTCGATACGGCCATCCGGATCGTCCTTGATTCGCCGCCAGAAGATATTGTCCTCGCGGCCGCCATAGACACCGATGACCGCCCACATTTCGTGATTGTGCGGCATCAGGGTCATGCCCGGTTTCCAGACCACATTCAGGATGGTGAGGTCATCTGCCCGATAGATCGGGAAGATACCCCCTGCCGTCGGTTCGCCGACGGCGGCCAGCACGTCCGCCGGGTCGCTGAAGGCGCGCGCCGTGAGATCGTGCACGGCCTTGTGGGTCGGGTCAGCGGCCACCGCCGCGCGGCAGTCTTCGACGAAGCGGTCAAGATCAAGCATGGTATCCTCCAGGGCCGATAATCGTAAGTCAGGATGACCCGGCGAACAACCACGGACCCATCTGACCTTCCAAGCTTGCCGGAATCTGTGCAAAGGGCTATGGCGCGCCCTACATATGTTTCGGCGGCGCAACGGACCGCTCTGAATTTGGAGACTTCATGTCGAAAGAAGAACTGATCGAATTTGAAGGCACGGTCGTCGAACTGCTGCCGAACGCGACGTTCCGCGTTAAACTCGAGAACGAGCACGAAATCATCGCCCACACTGCAGGCAAGATGCGCAAGAACCGTATCCGCGTGCTGACCGGCGATAAGGTCATGGTTGAAATGACCCCCTACGACCTGACCAAGGGTCGCATCACCTACCGCTTCAAGTAGTATCCATGGCGAGCTTCGGACACGCGCCGCTCATCCTTGCGAGCGCCAGTCCCCGCCGTCGGGACCTGCTCGCGCAGATCGGCATCGTCCCGGCCCGCATCGCCCCCACCGACATCGACGAAACGCGCCGCAAGGACGAGCCGCCGCGCGCACTGGCCGAACGCCTCGCCCGGGAGAAGGCGGCGGCGTGCGAGGCTGACGGTTTCGTTCTGGCGGCAGACACGGTGGTCGCGCTGGGCACCCGCAACCTGGAGAAGGCCGAGGACGCAGCCGAAGCCGAGGCCTTCCTGCGCCTTCTGTCGGGTCGGTCGCACCAGTGCATCACCGGGATTGCCGTGAAGGCGCCGGATGGCCGCGTGCAGTCGCGCACCGTCCTCGCCAGGGTGCGGATGAAACGCCTCACCGATGAAGAGATCGCCGCCTATGTCGCCAGCGGCGAATGGCAGGGCAAGGCAGGCGGCTATGGCATCCAGGGCATGGCCGGCGGTTTCATCACGCATATCAATGGCAGCTATACGGCGATTGTCGGCCTGCCATTATACGAAACGAAGTCTTTGCTTGAGGGCATGGGGTGGCGGGCGAGCCCATCCAGCTGATCTCCCAAAGCGGCTCATCCTGAGCGCTCAGATCGGCCGCAGGCGAGCCCCCGTTTCAGGCCCGCTCGGTTGCCGCGACGGCGGCGAGGCTGAGCATGACGATGGCACCGATGCCCAGCCAGAGCGGATTGGCGCTGGCCAGCGCACTGATGTTTTCCTGCGCCTGAAGGATCGATGTCGTCAGCGAGGCATCAAGCCCGACAGAATCGGCCAGCAGTTTCGGCAACTGGGATGCCGCCAGAAGCGCGCCGCCCAGACCGGTTGCACCCAGCAGCAGCTTGCGCAGGCGGGCCTGCGCCCGGATGCGGCCCATCACCCTGTCCACGAAGGGCCGGGCCTCATGCTCGCGGTCTTCAGCAGCGAACAGGGCGGTCAGGTCGGCGTAAGTGTCTTGGTCTCGCATGGTGTCTACTCCATCACGCCACTTGGGTGGCGGCAAGGTCTTTGCGAAGGGCGGCCACGCCGCGCGTCACATGGGATTTTATCGTACCGAGCGGCCATCCGGTCGCTTCGGCGGCCTCCCGGTGGCTCAGGCTGGCGGCGACACACAGGGTGACACAGATGCGCTGGGCCTCGGGCAGCCTGGCGAGGGCGCGCGACAGGTCCATCTTGTCGCCCGTGTCCGCAGCGGACCGGTCGAAGGGAATGATCTCGGCTGTCTCGTCAAATTCGATCTCCACTCTCTGGCGGCGGCGCACCTGCAGGAATTCGCGGTAGCAGATCGTGCAGATCCAGGCCGCGAACGTGCCCCCCGCATAAGTGCCGATTTTCTGCCAGGCGGTGAGGAAGGTCGCCTGGGCAATATCGTCCCCGTCGCTGGCCGTGCCCGTCAGGCGCCGGGCCATGCCCCGCACCCTGGCCTGGTGGCGCCGCACGAGTTCGGCAAAGGCGCTCTCGCTGCCGCGAGCGGCATCGGCTGCCAGGTCAGGGTCGGTGCGCATGTCGGTGCCTCCCGCAGCGACGATCCAGAGATCAGGCCGGTTTGCGGCCATGACCGAATGCCCAGAGGCCAAGATACGCCAGTCCGAGGAAAACCGGAAATGCGGCCACGCCGAGCATGGGCAGCAGGGCATCGCCGTCCTCAAAGTTGACCATCATGCCGAGCACGCCAAAAGCGGCGCCGAATGCGATGAACAGCACGCCGCGGCGCAGGTCGGCACGGACCGGATCGACCAGCAGGGACATTTTCTCGATCAGTTCCGGCGAGACGGTCTGGCCGGCATCGATGGCGTGGCGCACGGTTTCATGGGCCGTCAGGCGCTTGCGATAGTTGAAATAGCTGACCAGCCAGATGCAGACCGGTACGACAGAAAACAGGACGATTGGGACGAGGACGTCTTCCATGATGATGTCTTTCTTACAGTTTCACCGGATCATTTTGCCCGGCTTCAAGGGGTAGATGCCGCGAGGCAGGCATTTGGATGCAGCCGGGTGAAAAAACTTCCTGCCGCGATTGCTTGCAGGGGCCGGAGCACGCCTGTAATCGCGGTGGCGACATGGTGAAACTGACCCCCAAAGCCAAAAAGCGCCCGCATGTGGCGGCTGATCTCGCCACGCGGTCCGGGCGCAAACGGGCGCGGCGGGAGCTTGTATGGGGCGACCACGGCTTCCTGCGGGCCCGGTTCAGCAATCTGCACCAGATCGCGCCCGGCATGTGGCGCGCGAACCAGCCCTCGCCGCGCCAGATCGCGGCCCACGCGAAGGAACGGGGCATCCGCACCATCATCAACCTGCGCGGGACCAGTACCAAGGGCTATTACCTGCTGGAAAAGGAGGCCTGCGAGGCGGCGGGCATCGCACTGGTCGATTTCCAGGTCTTTTCCCGGGACACGCCCACGCGGGAAGCCATCTTCGCTGCGCGCGACCTGTTCGAGCGAATTGCATATCCGGCGCTGATGCACTGCAAGTCGGGGGCTGACCGGGCGGGCCTGATGGCTGTCCTGTACAAGCTGCTGCACGAAAAGGTGCCGTTCGAGGAGGCGCGAGAGCAGCTTTCGTTCAAGTACCTGCACATCAAGCATGGCAAGACCGGCATGCTGGACTGGTTTTTCGACGCCTATGCGCGGTTCAATGCGGGCCGGGCGCGTACGGACTGGAAACCCTTCCTCGACTGGGTCGCCGAAGACTATGACCGCGCCGCCGTGAAGGCCGAATTTCTCGAATCGTTCGGCAGCAAAGTGCAGTTCGACAAGATTATCGGGCGGGAATAGGCGCTTTCCCTGTCACCAGATTCATGATTGCCTTGGCACCTGAGCTGATCATGGAGATGCCGGAATGCGCCACATAATCCTTTCAATCGCGGCGCTGACCACGCTTGGATCCTGTAGCGGCAACAGCGATCACAAGGCCCTTGTGGCCGCCTGCACGGCCGATGGCGAAAGCGCCGAAACCTGTTCGTGCATCGCCGATGCAATGGAGGCCAAGCTCGATCCTGACCTGTTCAAGCGCACGGCCCAGTCGATCGGGCGCGAAAAGCGCGATGTCGAAGCCTTCGTTACCTCGCTGACCGGTGAAGAGCAGATGCAGTTTGCCAGCGTCGTGAGCGACATGTTCACCTGCAAACTGTCGCCGCCAAAGGAGTAAGGGGACGCGGCCGGACTGGTGCAAATTCGCACCGGCCCGCAAGCGAGTTTCGTTTCATACGTGTAATCGCGTGACGGCGCGCTTTTATCCGCCTAAATTCGGCTTCGAAACAGGAAGGGGACACCCATGAAGTTCTTAATCATCAACAGTTTCCGTATCATGGTCTACGTGGCATATATTGCGATCATTGTCGGGGGCATCGCGCTCGGCCTCTACAACAAGGGCGAATTCAGCAACGAGATGCTCGGCCTGGCCGGCGGACTGGCCCAGGTGGCGGACTTCGCCATCTTCACCGCGGCCGGCTGGATTGCTGCCAGCCTTGTCTGCGGCCTGATCGTTACGCTGATGGACATTCGCGACGATATCAATGACCGCCTGCCGGACGCGCGCCGCGACGACTGACCGGCCGATGAAACCGAGGAAATCATGTAATGCCGCCGGGAATCACCGGCGGCATTTTTTCTGGAAGGACTGAAACATGCCACCCCTGGAAGCTGCTGCCGTCTATATCGGCATCAACATATTGCTGCTGATCTACCTGTCGTCGCGTGTCGTCTTCGTGCGCCGATCGGCCCAGATTTCGATCGGACATGGCGGCAATGCCGAACTGGAACTGCGCACCCGCACGCATGGCAATGCGTCCGAATATATCCCGGCCATGATGGTCGGCCTTGTGACGGCGGCCTATATGGGCATCCCGGCGCTGTGGATCCACATTCTGGGCGCCACGTTCACGTTTGGCCGCATTCTGCACGCCATCGGGCTGTCGCGGACGATCCTGCCGGCCCGCGCGGCCGGCATGCTGCTGACATGGATCCCCCTTGTCGGGATCGCAGGCATGCTGATTTATCACGGGCTTGCCTGATTTGAGCAGTTGCACGGCCCGGCGGGGCGGTCCATTTAGCCGGTATGGCTGAATTCAAGACTCCACCGGCTGAATTGCTCGCCGGTCTCATCGACCAGTGCCTGAAGGCAGGCGCCGACGCTGCGGATGCCCGTATCGGCGCGGCAGAGGGCGTCAGCGTCTCTGTCCGCGACGGCAGGATGGAAAGCATCGAGCGCGAAGAGAGCACGAACGTGGCCCTGCGCTGCCTGTTCGGCAAGCGCCAGGCGCATGTCTCCGGCTCCGATCTCTCGACCGAAGGCCTCCACGCCCTCGCCACGCGCTGCGCCGCCATGGCCCGCGCCGTGCCGGAAGACGAATATTGCGGCCTCCCGGACGCCAGCGAACTGGCCACAGGTCAGCTCGACATGGACCTGACCGGCGAGCCGGAGATTTCGGCCGAGACGCTGGAGCAGGAATCGCTGGCCGCCGAGGCTGCGGCCCTGGCCGTGAAGGGTATCAAGACAGTGGCCGGCTGCGGCGCCTCGTGGAACCGTTCCTCGCGCTGGGTCGCCGCGTCTAACGGCTTTTCCGCTTACAAGACCGGCACGAGCACCAGCCTCGGCCTCGCCTCGGTTGCCGAAAAAGACGGCGCCATGGAGCGCGATTATGAAAGCTGGTCCGTCCGCCGCACGATTGACCGCCCCAGCGCCGAAACCATCGGCCGCACGGCGGGCGAGCGCACGATTGCGCGTCTCGGTGCCCGCAAGCTGGAAACCCGGAAAGCGGCGGTCCTGTATGACCGGCGCGTGTCCGGCGGCCTGATCGGCGCGCTGATGAGCGCGATTTCCGGCCCGTCCATCGCGCGCGGTGTCAGCTTCCTGAAGGACCGGATGGACACACAGGTCTTTGCGAAGGGCGTCAACGTGATCGACAATCCGTTCCGGCCCATGGGCATGGGCTCGCGCTGCCATGATGGCGAAGGCCTGCCCGTCAAGGAAACCTACCTGATCGAGGATGGCCGTCTCACCGAATGGCTTCTGAATGGTGCGTCTGCGCGCCAGCTGGGCCTTAAGCCCAATGGCTTTGCCGCCCTCGGATTTGGCGATCCGCCCGGCGTCACCACGTCGAACCTCTATCTGCAGGCGGGTGAGAAAACGCCTGCCGAACTGATGGCACAGGCCGGAGAGGGCCTGCTCGTCACCGACATGTTCGGCCCGTCGATCAATCCGAATACGGGCGACTATTCCGTCGGCGTCGCCGGGTTCTGGTTCGAAAATGGCGAGATTGCCTATCCCGTATCGGAAGTGACGATTGCAGGTGACCTGCCAGCCATCTTCGCGCGCCTGATCCCCGCCTCCGACCTCGAATTCCGCGGCACGCGCGATGCGCCCAGCATCCTTGTCGAGGACATGAGCCTTGCCGGCAGCTGAACGCACGCTGGTCGAAGACCTGGTGACCCTGCGCAGCCTTGCCATAGAGGCTGGGCAGCTGGCGCTGTCCTACATTCTGGAAGGCCAGTCGGCCCGCGCCTGGGAAAAGACGGGCGGCAGCCCGGTCACCGAGGCCGACATGGCCGTCAACCAGCTCTGCGATCTGCGCCTGTCGGCTTCGCGGCCTGAATATGGCTGGCTGTCGGAAGAGACGCTGGATGATCCCGCCGCACGCCAGAAGGACCGCTGCTGGGTTGTCGACCCGATTGACGGCACGCGCGCCTTCATGCGCGGCGACCCGAACTGGTGTGTCGGCCTGGCAATCGTCGAGGCCGGCCAGGCGGTTGCGGGTGTGCTATACGCTCCGGCGCTCGGCCAGCTCTACGAGGCGCGTATCGGCGGCGGCGCTTATCTCAACGGCAACCTGATCCGTGTGTCGGAATGCGGAACGGAAGCCGGATGCCGCCTGATCGCGGCCGAGGAAATGCTCAATCACAAGGGCTGGCCCGAGCCGTGGCCCGCCCTCACCGTGCCGCGCCCCCGGCCCAATTCCACCCTCCTGCGCATGGCCTTTGTCGCCTCGGGCGCGTGGGACGCGACCCTCGTGCTCAGCCATAAGTCGGACTGGGACCTCGCGGCAGGGACCATTCTGGTCCATGAAGCGGGCGGCGTGGCGACGACACACCGGGGCGAGCCGCTGCACTTCAATCGCACCATTCCTGCACAGCGCAGCATCATCGCGTCTGGAAAACGCCTGCATCCTCTGTTAGTGCGCCGGTCAGGATTTGTGGATATACCTGACCCACAGGACAAGGCGGCCCCGGCCGCAGCAACAGTCAAAACGGAGCCAGTCAAAATGGGTGATGCCCCAAAGGCCGGAAAACAGCTGCTTCACATCGTGTTCGGCGGTGAACTGAAAGACGTGCGGGAAGTCGAATTCGAAGACCTCTCGAAAATGGATTTCGTTGGCGCGTTTGCCAGCTACAAGGAAGCCTATGACGCGTGGAAGGCTGCTGCCCACCGTACGGTCGATCATGCCGAAACGCGCTATTTCATCCTCCATGCCCACCGGCTGCTCGACCCGGAGACGGGGGAACACCATAACGTCTGACCGCGCCAAACCGGTGCGCCGTTCCGGCGCCCTGACGCGTCTTGGCAGGGAGCGGTTCGCCGCGCACTGGCGGTGGTTCGCGGCAGGCACGCTGTGCGCCGCGCTGACCTCGATTGCGGCGGCCTCCTACGGTTATCTCCTGAAACTCGTGGTCGAGGGGCTCGAAGCGCTTGCCGGGCCTGACAAGGCCACCGTTCCCACCAGCCTCTGGTGGCTGATCGCGATCATCGGCGTCGCGGCCATTGTCCGCTCGCTCGCCCTCTATGGCATGACCATCTTCAACAATACCGGCGTGCAGCGGGCGATCGTCGATATCCAGCAGGACCAGTTCGGTTCCCTGACGGATGGCGACTATGCACGCATCGCGGCGGAAGCCTCCGGCGGCTTCGTTTCGCGCTTCATCAATGACGTGAATGCCCTGCGCGATGCCGGCCTGCGCATCGCCAACAACCTCACCAAGGGCGTGCTGACGGTCATCGGCGTGTTCATCACCATGCTCGTGATGGACTGGAAGCTGACCCTTGTCCTGCTGGTGATCTACCCTATCGCCTTCGCGCCCGTGCTCGCCCTCGGCAACCGCGTGCGTAGACGCTCGCGCCAGTCGCAGCAGCAGATCGGCGAAGTCACCTCCCTCTTGGGAGAGGCCTTCCAGTCGGCCCGCGTGGTCAAGGCCTATGGCCTCGAAGACTACCAGAAGGCCCGCGCGGCGAAGGGTTTCCGCGAACGCTCGCGCCTCTTCCTCAAGGTGCTGACAGACCGCGCCGCCGTCGATCCGATCCTCGAGATCACCGGCGGGCTCGCGCTTGTCGGCATCCTTGCGCTGACCGCCTGGCGCATCGCGCAGGGCGATACGTCGCTCGGTAATTTCGTCGGCATCATCGGCGCCATTGCCGTCGCTGCGCCGGAACTGCGCGCGCTCGGCACCTTGAACTCGGTAGCGCAGGAAGGCGGCGCGGCGGCCGACCGCGTGTTCGAGATCACCGACGCGGCACCCGAGATCGCTGACTCTCCCGGCGCCGGGCCCATGGCCAAAGTCACCGGCGCCATCGCCTTCGACAATGTGCGCTTTGCCTATCCCGATGGCACGGAAGCCCTGAAGGGCCTCTCCTTCACCGCTGCCCCGGGTGAGACGATTGCGCTGGTCGGCCCGTCCGGCGCTGGCAAGTCCACCGTGTTCAACCTTCTCCTGCGGCTCTACGACCCTACCGGCGGCACAGTCTCCGTAGACGGAACGAATGTGCGTGATGTCAGCGGGGCCAGCCTGCGCGCAAGCATGGGCCTCGTCGCACAGGACGCGGCCCTATTCGACGACACGATCCGCGCCAATATCGCGCTGGGCCGGCTTGGTGCCAGCGATGAAGAAATCGAGGCAGCTGCAAAAGCGGCCAATGCTCACGAATTCATCCGTGCACTGCCGGGCACCTATGATGCCCCGGCGGGCGAAATGGGACGCAACCTGTCAGGCGGCCAGCGCCAGCGCGTTGCACTTGCCCGCGCCATCCTGCGCGGCGCGCCGATCCTGCTGCTGGACGAGGCCACATCCGCCCTCGACGCCGAAAGCGAGGCCAAGGTGCAGGACGCGCTCGCGAAATTCGCCACTGGCCGCACCACGCTGATCATCGCCCACCGCCTGTCCACCGTGCGCGCCGCCGACCGCATCATCGTCATGGAAGATGGCCGCGCGGTCGAGGACGGCACCCATGCGGTCCTGATGGACAAGAACGGCGCCTATCGCAGGTTGGTGGACCTGCAGCTCAGCTAAGGGATCGAAGGCGCATCCTTTGACTTCGCTCAGGATGAGTGCTCCGGCTCCTCAATCGCCGGTGAAATCCGGCTTGCGGCCCTTCAGGAATGCGCTGACGCCTTCCTTGAAATCATCAGATTGCTGCAGCAGGGCAAAGGCCTCGAGGTCGCGATGCCCCGTCGCACGGGCCAGCGCCAGCGCGGCGACATTCACGTCCTGCTTCACGCTTTTCAGCGCCGTCGGGGGCAGGGCGGCTGCCGCCTCGGCAATCTCGCGCGCCTTTGCCATGGCCGTGCCTGCGGGAACGACATGGTCGGCAAGACCCCAGTCCAGCGCCATCGGGGCAGGAATCTTCTCGCACAGCGCCGCAATGCGCTTGGTCCGCGCCGGGCCGACCAGCGCGACGAAGCGCGGGATGGATCCCCAGCTCATGTTCATGCCGCGCTCGACTTCGGGCACGTAGAAGGTGGAATTGTCCGCCGCCACGCGCAGGTCGCAGGCCGTTGCCAGGGCCACGCCCCCGCCCACGCACCACCCTTCGACCGCACAGATCGTCAGGGCATCGACATCCTCCCATGCCTGGCACATGCGTGGCCCCCGGCGCAGCATCACCCGCCGCTGGCTCAGCGAGGCTTTCGCCGCCGCCGTGCCGTCCGGGTCTTTCAGGTCGGCGCCCATGCAGAACTGGTCGTCGCGGCCGGTCAGGATGACAGCGGAAATCTCCGGGCAGTCATGGAAGCCCTGCGCCGTCTCGGTCAGCTGGCGCATCAATTCCTGGCTCAGCGCATTGGCGCGGTTGCCCGTATCGAACCGCACGGTCGCAATCCGGCCTTCGCGCGTGACGCTGACAAGGCCGCTCATTCAGGCGTCGCCTGCCTTGCGTTCCTGCGGCAGCTGCGCGGCTGCATGCTGAAGGAATTTTGCCAGTTTCTCCGCGCTCTCCGCGCCCTGCACGGCCACCGCGCGATTGGCGATATAGGTCGGCACGCCGCTGACGCCCATCTGGCGGAAGGCCTCGGCCTCCTCGCGCACATTCGCCACATCGGCATCGGTCTTCAGCAGGTCGGCCACGATCTCCGCATCAAGCCCGATCTCGCGGGCGATATCGACCAGGACCTCATGGTCGCCAATGTCGCGTCCATCCTCGAAGAAGGCCTTGAACAGGGCTTCCTTGGCCGCCGCGCCCTTGTCCTGGCCCTGCGCCCAGCGCACGATTCGGTGCGCATCGAAACTGCTCGGCCGGCGGGTGATCCTGTCGAACTGATAGGGAATGCCCTCGGCCGCGCCATAGTCGATCAGGGCCTGGCGCATCTGGCCGGATCGTTCACGGCTCTCATCCGAACCGCCGAACTTCTCCTTCATGTATTCCTTGTAGTCGACACCCGCCGCCGGGATCGTCGGGTCCAGCTCGAACGGCCGGAACACGAGCTGCACGTCGACCTCGGGAGCGAGCTTTCGCGCCGCCTCGATCCTGCGAAGACCCAGCCAGCACCACGGGCAGACCAGGTCCGAAACCATTTCCACAACAACTGTCATGCACCCAGCCTAAGCGTGCTGCCGCTGCCACGCAACCGGGGCAACAAGATGTAATCGGGCTGCAAGCCGGAACTTATTTCTTTCGCCCGCCCAGAACGGCCACCAGTTCCTCCACTTTTTCGCGCCGTGCATCCATGTCATCGTCCTTGAGCGCGTGGTCCACGCAGGTCGCAATATGGTCGTCGAGGATCAGACCTTCGAGGCCTATGAGTGCCGCCTTGATCGCCTGCACCTGCCGGACGATATCGATGCAATATCGGTCGTCGGCCACCATCTTGGCGACGCCTCGCACCTGCCCTTCGATCCGGGCGAGCCGCTTGGCGGCGGCATCTCTGGTTTGCGTTTTCATGGAGCGGTGTCCTTCGTCAGGGAGCCTGCAGTATCGTCGCCGCCACGGGTCTTTGAAAGGTAGAAATGCTCGAAGGCGAAAATGACGCCCATGCCTGCCAGCGCGATTACAACGATCAGCGGATCACTCTGCGCCTTCATCAGCAGAAACGCGCCCAGCGCCACGGCGTCCAGAATGATTGCAGTGATCAGCACGGGTGCCCGTGCCCCGACATCCTGGCGCAGGTGCCGATAGACGCCCCAGTGAATGATTATGTCCATGACGATATAGAAAATCGCTCCCAGTGATGCGATGCGCGACAGGTCGAACAGTGCTGCCAGTAAGCCGGCAGCAACGACTGTGTACACAAGTGTATGCGTCTGCGTGTTACCCGGCAGGCCGAGCTTCGGCTCCGGTATCAGGTCCATCTCCACCAGCATGGCCAGCATGCGCGAGACAGCAAACACGCTGGCCAGCAGGCCGGACGCTGTGGCAACGATGGCAATCGCCACCGTGAACCAGACACCATATTCGCCGATGCTCGGCCGCGCGGCCTCAGCCAGTGCATAATCCTTCGCCTTGACGATCTCTTCGATGCTAAGGGTTGATCCGACGGCATAGCAGACGAGCAGGTAAATTGCGGTGCAGACGGCCAGCGAGATCATGATCGCCCGGCCGACGTTCTTTTTCGGATCTTTCACCTCGCCACCGGCATTGGTGATCGTGGTGAAGCCCTTATAGGCGAGAATGGCCAGCGCCATGCCCGCGAGGAAGCCGCCGGCTGACGTCTTATCGCCGATGCCGCCCTCGGCTGGCTGGAAGGCAAACCCGGCAGCCCACAGGGCCAGCAGGGCGAAGACGAGGATGCCGCCGATCTTCAGCACGGCGGTCACCTTGGATACCGAACCAATCATGCTATTGCCGGCAATGTTCACGAGGAATGCGCCGACGATAAGCCCGAGCGCTAGAACTGGCACCAGGATGCCGCCCTCCATGCCGAACAGCTGCAATGTATAGGTCCCGAATGTGCGCGCCACGAGGCTTTCATTGATGATCATCGAGAATGCCATCAGCAGCGCTGCCCCGCCGGTCACCGTGCCCGGCCCATAGGCCTTCTTCAGAATCATCGCGATGCCGCCAGCCGAAGGATACTTGTTCGATACCTTGATGTATGAGTACGCGCTGAAACCGCAGATGATGGCCGCCATCAGGAAGGCCAAAGGAAACAGGCTTCCCGCCAGTTCCGCAACCTGTCCGGTCAGCGCGAAAATGCCCGCGCCGATCATCACACCTGTTCCCATCGCGACGGCTCCAGGTAGCGTCAGGCTGTTCTTTTCGTATGAGGTGCCCATCAGAGTTTCAGTGCACGCAGGCGCAGGGCGTTTCCGATCACCGAGACCGATGACAGGCTCATCGCCGCCGCCGCAATCATCGGGCTCAGCAGCAATCCGAACACAGGGTACAGGACGCCCGCCGCCAGCGGGATGCCGAGCGTATTGTAGATGAAGGCGAAGAACAGGTTCTGGCGAATGTTGCGCATCGTTGCATGGCTGAGAGTGATGGCTTTTGCGATGCCTGCCATGTCGCCCTTCACCAGCGTGACGCTGGCGCTTTCCATCGCCACATCTGTGCCGGTGCCCATGGCGATGCCGACGTCGGCCTGCGCCAGCGCCGGGGCGTCGTTGATGCCGTCGCCGGCCATCGCCACGACGGCGCCGTCGGCCTGCAATTCCTTGATGATCCGGTTCTTGTCTTCCGGCGAAACGTCCGCACGCACGTCGTCGATGCCCACTTGCCGGGCCACGGCGCCGGCCGTCGCCGCGCTGTCGCCGGTCAGCATCACGACTTTCAGGCCTTGCTTGTGCAGCGCTGCAATGGCGTCCTTTGTCGTCGCCTTGATCGGGTCAGCGACGCCGATCAGGCCGGCCGCCTTGCCGTTCACGGCAACGAACATCACGGTCTGGCCATCATTCCTGTAGGTCTCCGCCGCTTTGGCGCGCGCTTCATTAAAGCCGCCTGTCCGCCGCATCATCTTCGCATTGCCGATGGCGACCGAATTACCATCAACGCTGCCCTGCGCGCCTTCGCCCGTGACGGATTCGAAATCCTGCGCGGCGCTCACGCTGATGCCGCGGTCTTTCGCGCCCTGGACAATCGCTGCCGCCAGGGGATGCTCGCTCGCCGCCTCAACCGCGGCAACCAGTGCCAGCAATCCGGCTTCATCCCAGCCGTCTGCGGGCTCAACCGTCACCAGTTTCGGCTTGCCTTCGGTCAGCGTGCCGGTCTTGTCGACGACCACCGTATCGACTTTCTCCAATGTCTCCAGCGCCTCGGCATTGCGGATCAATATGCCGCTCTGCGCGCCCTTGCCGGTGCCCACCATGATCGACATCGGCGTCGCAAGGCCCAGTGCGCACGGGCATGCAATGATCAGCACGGCGACGGCATTGACCAGCGCAAAGACCAGCGCCGGATCCGGCCCGAACACGGCCCACACGATGAATGTCAGCACAGCCGTTGCCACCACGGCCGGCACGAACCAGGCCGCCACCGCGTCCGCCAGCCGCTGGATCGGCGCCCGCGAGCGCTGCGCCTCGGACACCATGCGCACGATCTGCGCCAGCACCGTGTCGTCGCCCACGCGCGTCGCGGTCATCACCAGCGCGCCTGTCGTGTTCAACGTGCCGCCCGTTACCGTGTCACCGGCCGCCTTGGCCACCGCAACGGGTTCACCTGTCACCATGGACTCGTCAACATTGGACTTGCCCTCAGCCACTTCGCCGTCCACCGGCACTTTCTCGCCGGGCCGGATACGCAGCCGGTCACCGGACTTCACCTCATCGAGATTGACGTCCTGCTCGCTGCCATCCTCGCGGATGATGCGCGCTGTCGGCGGTGTCAGCTGCAGCAGCGCCCGGATCGCGCCTGAGGTTGCGCTGCGGGCCTTCAGCTCCAGAACCTGCCCCAGCAGGACCAGCGTCGTAATGACTGCCGCTGCCTCGTAATAGACATGCACCTGGCCATTCATGCCGCGAAAGCTGTCCGGGAAAATCCCCGGCGCCACGGTGGCCACCAGGCTGAACAGGAAGGCCATCCCTGTGCCCAGTGCGATCAGTGTGAACATGTTCGGGTTCATGGTTTTGACCGATCGCCACCCGCGTATGAAGAAGGGCGCCGCACCCCACAGCACGACCGGCGTTGCCAGCGCCAGCTGGATCCACGCCGCCCAGCCTTCCGGCACAATGCCGTGCAGCGGCCGGCCGGGGATCATGTCGCCCATCGCATAGAGGAACAGGGGCAGGGTAAACACCGTGCTGACCCAGAACCGGCGCGTCATGTCGTCGAGTTCGCTCCTGTCCTCTTCCAGCGAGACGGTCTCGGCCTCCAGCGCCATTCCGCAGATCGGGCAGCCTGTGTTCGATGTCTCGCGCACCTGCGGGTGCATCGGACAGGTCCACACCGTGCCGGAATAGCCTTCGGGCACGTGGTCATAGGCGCTGTCGGGTTTTGCTGGCTTGGCGCTGCCATGACAGTGGGCATGCGCTGCATCCCCTTTGTCCGGGGCGTCGTGAGGGTGATGGCTATGGGTGTGGGAGGATGTGTCTTTGGTCATGGGTGTGCGCTCCGGTTCCGGCATTCACACGCTCATGTAATACCCCCATGGGGTATATTCAAGGTTCAGTCAGCGCGTGTGGCACACCAGCTTGCTTTCCTAACCCTTCGGAGAGGCATTCCGTTCCCGCGCCCTTGTCCGTGGCGCTATTCTGCCGGTTCATCCATTGGCTCCGGCACCGCCACGCCTTCAGCCTCCAGCGCCCGCAGCACATCGCTCGCCATCCATGTGTCCGCAGGGGCCATCTGGGGCGCGCGCTTCAGTTCGAGGCCGAATGGCAGGGCCACCTTTTCCGGCGGGCCAGCGGGCACGGTCTCATGTTCGGCAAACAGCGTGCGCGGCGCAGGCGTCGGCAGCATGGAGGCGAGGAAGAAGCCGCCCGCGATGATCGCGCCGGCCCAGACATTGGACTTGAACACGGCCAGCGCCGCCTGTTCCTGGCTGCTCTTCAGGCGCACAACCTGCCACAGGCCATGGGCCAGGAAGGCCAGCGCCGTCACAGCGCCCGCCCGCACCGATCCGTTCATCACCGCCGCCAGCGCCACCAGCGCCGCCGCGCCCATATGGAAACAGAAGCTCACCAGCACCGCCCGCTTGCCGAACAGGCGCGCGGTCGAGCGCACGCCGATCAGCGCATCGTCTTCGCGGTCCTGCAGGGCATAGATCGTGTCATAGGCAATCGTCCACAGGACAAGGCCCGCATAGAGCACGAACACAGGCACCGACAGGCTGCCCGCCGTCGCCGCGCCGACCCAGACGCCCCAGTTGAAGGTCAGCCCCAGCCAGGCTTGTGGCCACCAGGTCACCCGCTTCATGAACGGGTAGGCCGCCACCAGCGGCAGCGCGCACAGCGCCACCAGTTTCGCATCGCCGGGCAGGCAGGCCCACACCGCCAGCCCCACCGCCAGCTGCACCCCCAGGAAGACAAAGGCCTCGCGCAGCGTCACCGCGCCCGATGGCAGCGGCCGCAGCGCCGTGCGCGCCACTTTCGCGTCGAAATCCCGGTCGGTAATGTCGTTCCACGTACAGCCCGCCCCGCGCATGGCCACCGCCCCCAGCAGGAACAGCGGCACCCAGAAGAGGTCCACGAGGTACAGCCCCGTGCGCATCCGCACGAAGGCAAGGCCAATCAGGCAGGGCAGGTAGAGCAGCCAGATGCCGACCGGCCGGTCGAGCCGCGCCAGCATGGCATAGGGCTGCATCCAGTCCGGCAGTTTCGCCAGCAGCCCGGGCAGGGCGCTGTCAGCCGGAATGGCCTGCAGGCCGGGCCTGTCACGTGTGTCGATCTGCTTCATGGCGCGGCTTATACAGGGAATTTCGGCTTTTCACAGCCTCAAGCAACCCTCGCGCGAACAGTCATCCCGCGGCCGGTTCAAAGGCATATTGCTCGGTATCGACGCTCGCCTGCGCGGCGGGGGAATAGCGCGGGCCTTTCACGGCTTCCGGCGCGAACACGCTGTCCAGCGCCGCGACCTGATCCGGCGTCAGGGCCAGTTCGGCGGCCTTGAAATTGTCCCTCAAATGCTGGCGGCTGGTCGTTCCCGGGATCGGCACGCAGCCCGGTTCCTTCGCCAGCGTCCAGGCAATCGCGAGCTGCGATGTTGTCACCCCCAGGTCACCCGCCATGGCCTGCGCCTGTTTCAGCAGCGGCAGGTTCTCGCTCCAGTAGGGCTCGGTCCAGCGCGGGAAGATGCGCCGCATGTCGCTGGAATGATAGTCCTTCGGCGCCGGCGGATTGTCCGCCAGGTAGCCGCGCCCCACGGGCGAAAACGGCACAAAGGTCACGCCCAGCTCCCGGCAGGCGTCCAGCACGGCAATCTCCGGGTTGCGCGTCAGCAGGGAATATTCAGACTGCATCGCCGCCACCGGATGCACCGCATGGGCCCGGCGCAGCAGGCCCTCGCCCATTTCCGACAGGCCCACCATGCGGATCTTGCCCTCGGCCACCAGGTCCGCCATCGCGCCCATTGAATCCTCGATGGGCACCTTCCTGTCCGGCCGGTGCATGTAATAGAGGTCAATCGTCTCGCGCTGCAGGCGCTTCAGGCTCGCCTCGCAGGCCGCCTTGATGCTTGCAGGCCGCGCGTCGATCCTGCGCGCCTCGCCATCGAACAGCAGCACGCATTTGCTCGCCTGCAGGAACTCGCTTTGCCGGTGTTTCAGCGCCGTGCCGATCAGCGTCTCGTTCCTGCCAAAGCCATAGATCGTCGCCGTGTCGAGAAAATCATAGCCAAGATCGAGCGCCTCGTTCAGCAGCGCGGCGGCCTCCGCCTCATCCGATGGCGGCCCATAGCCATGATGCAGGTTCATGCAGCCAAGGCCGACGGGATAGACAGTGTCAGACCCCAGCTTGCGCGGTGTTGTGCTCATGATGCGTGCTCTCTGATGATTTGGTTTCGAGGACAGCCTAACGGGCGGGAGCGCGCGAGGCCAGCCCCCCTACGCGCGCCTCCCGGCGAATGCCGGGACCTCATGCGATGGCGTCCCGAATTTCCCCCAAGTGCCCCCTCTCCCTCGGGCTTGCGAGGAGAAGCAATCGCACTGCGATTGCCCGAGCAAGCCCGAGGGAGAAGGGGCGCTCCAATCCATCCACCTTCCGGCCGCAGGCTCAGCTGATCGAAACGGTCTTGCGGTTCACAAAAGCCTTGATGCCATCGGCGGCGAGTTCGCGTCCGTAGCCGGACTGTTTGACCCCGCCGAACGGCAGGCGCGGGTCTGAGGCGACCAGCGCATTCACGAAGGTGGAGCCGGCCTCGATGTCGCGCACGGCCTGGGCGATCTCGGCCGCGTCCTGCGTGAAGATGGCCGAGCCGAGGCCGAAATCGCTGCGGTTGGCCCGCGCGATCGCGTCGTCCAGGCTGCTGACGCGCCAGAGATTGGCGACCGGGCCGAACATTTCCTGCTCCGCGCCCGGCGTGCCGTCCGGCGCCTCGGCCAGAACCTGCGGGGCAAACCACCAGCCCTTGCCGGGGAGCTTGGCCAGCTTGCTGATCCGCTTCGCGCCGCCCTTCAGTGTCGCCTCGACCTGGCCGGCCAGTTCATCGCGGATCGCCTCGGTCGCCAGCGGGCCGATATCGGTCTCCTCCAGCAGCGGATCGCCGACGCGCAGCGCCTCGATCCGGGCCACGAAGGCCTGCGTGAAGGCGTCGTAGACATCGGTGTGAACGAGGAACCGCTTCGCCGCGATGCAGGACTGGCCATTATTGCGTGTGCGCGATTTCACCGCCGTCTCTACCGCCTTGCCGAGGTCTGCCGACGGCATCACGATAAAGGCGTCCGATCCGCCAAGTTCCAGCAGCGAGGGTTTCAGCTCCTCTCCGGCGATCATCGCGACACTCCGCCCGGCCGGGCCGGATCCGGTCAGTGTCACGGCCTTCACCCGCGCGTCGCGGATGACGCCTTCAACGGCTTTCGACCCGATCAGCAGCGTCTGGAAGCAGCCCTCCGGGAAACCCGCCTCGCGGAACACTTTCGCGATATTCAGCGCCGATCCCCAGACATTCGAGGCGTGTTTCAACAGGCCGACATTGCCCGCCATCAGCGTCGGCGCGGCAAAGCGGAAAACCTGCCAGAACGGGAAGTTCCACGGCATCACCGCCAGAACCGGGCCCATGGGCAGGTTGCGGACAAAGGACTGGCTGGCCTCGGTCTCGATCACTTCGTCCCTGAGGTAGTCCTCGGCATGGTCGGCATAATGGCGGCAGACCAGCGCGCACTTTTCCACTTCCGCCACGGCTTCGCTGAGCGGCTTGCCCATTTCCATCGTCATCGTGCGGGCAAAGGCCTCCTTGCGCGCGTCGAGAATGTCGGCGGCCTTGTGCATCAGTCGGGAGCGCTCGGTGAAACTCGTCAGCCGCCAGGTCCGGAACGCCTCATCGGCCCGTTCGATCGCCGCATCCACTTCCGCGCTGCCGTGCGGGGTAAAGGTCTGCAGCGCTTCGCCTGAGGCAGGGTTGACGGAGGTGACGACGGGCTTGCTCATGAGACGATCCTTCGGCTTAACTTCAATCCTATATAGGCATATAGGACGCCGATGAGTTCCATGCCTCGCCTATTCGTGAACAGTGATCTTGTCGCAGGCGATGCCTTCGCGCTTGACGAGGAACAGTCGAAATACCTGACCCGCGTCATGCGGCTGGGGCCTGGCGATCCGGTCCGCGTGTTCAATGGCCGCGATGGCGAATGGCGCGCCGAGATCAGCAAGGTCGAAGGCCGCCGCGCCGATCTCGTGCCCGTCGAACGCTTGCGGGGCCAGCAGGCAAATGGCGGCGTGCAGCTGACGCTGCTCTTCGCGCCGGTCAAGAAATCGGAGACGGATTTCATTGTCGAGAAGGCCACCGAACTCGGCGCCGCCCGCATCCAGCCCGTCATCACCGAACGCACCCAGACCCGGACTGTCCGGCTCGACCGGTTCCAGAAGATTGCCCTCGAAGCCGCCGAGCAGACAGAGCGCCTGGACCTGCCGGAGGTGAGCGACGCGGTGAGCCTTGATGCGGGCCTGGCGGCCTTGCCGGCCGGCACGGCGGTGATCTTCTGTGACGAGGCGGGCGACGAGGCGGACGCCCCCTGGGGCGGGCAGGCGGGCAGGGCGGCGCCCATGGCCCACGTGCTGGAGGACCTGGGCAATCGTCCCGCCGCCATCCTGATCGGCCCCGAAGGCGGCTTCAGCCCGGCAGAGCGCGCCTTCCTGCGTAGCCGCGCCGATACGCATCCCGTCAGCCTCGGCCCGCGAATCCTGCGCGCCGAAACCGCCGCTGTTTCGGCCATGACGCTCTGGCAGGCCCTCTGCGGGGATTGGGGTTAAGGCGCCCGCACATATTTGATGAACGGTGTTTTCGTGCCGATCCGGTCATAGAGCTGGCGGGCGACCGTATTGAATTCCTGCGTTGTCCAGTAGACCGAGGCGGCGCCATGCGCATCGGCGGCCGCATAGACCGCTTCGATCAGGGCCCGGCCGATACCTGACCCGCGCACATCCGGGTCGGCATAGAGGTCCTGCAGGTAGCAGGTGTCGCCGATCTCCCAGTTCGTGCGGTGGAACAGGTAGTGCGCGATGCCCACGGGGTGTCCGCCCAGAAGCGCGATCAGGCCGCGATACTCGTTCGGGGCGCCCGACAACATCCGCGCAAAGCTGGACGCATAAACATCCTCGGGCCGTTCGGTCTCGTAGAAGGCGAGATAGGCTTTCCACAGCCTGCGCCATTCGGCCTCGTCCGACGCTGCCAGCGGGCGAATCTCCAGATCAGACGCGGCTGGCATTGTCAGCCTAGAACGACCAGCGCTTGAGCGGGACGGGCACGTCGTCGGTCCAGCGGCGTTTCCAGTCGAGTACGACACCGACGCGGTGGTCGATCTTGCCGTCCCAGTGCGGCTTCAGGCCAACCGCCTGCAGCACATCGAACAATTCCTGTGCAATCGCGATATGCGCTGCGTCCAGTTCCGAATGGGCGGCGCCATAGCTGAAATAGAGGCCGTGGCCTTCGACGGCGCTTTCGGTATCCTGCTGGTGGAAAAAGACATAACCCCGGGCCTTGTCGCCCATGGTTTCATAGTCCTCGATTTCGGTGCCGATTTCGGCCGCGCCGCAATTGCCGCAACAGGTGAAGTTCGCCCGGGCGACCACGCCATTGTCTTCCAGCATGTCCATGGCCAGTTCCAGCCGGTCATAGTCGGTCAGCACCGGCCAGCTTTCCTGTTCGTCAACCAGCGTCTGAACGGCACCGACCAGCACGTCACGCACGGCGATACGGCGGTCGCGATCGGACATCGACGTTTCGAAGTCCTCGGTGAGTTCGAAGAGAATATCTTCGATCTCATCGATCTCCTCATAGCCGCCCCGAACGTGGATATGTGCCCACAATTTCAGGTCGTCCCGCTCGTCTGCCTTCAGCCTGTTCACGTCAGTCCCTCTGAACTCTCATTTCAGGCAAGACGATAACCCGGTTGGCGTTGGGATGAAACATCCCTATGTGCACTTCCATCGCCGTTTTTGGGAGGCTTCAGATGACCACACCGACCTCGGACATCGACGAGTCCTCCACGCGTATCGAATCCAAGGCAGAACTGGTCGATTATCTTGCCGCAGGGTCAAAGCCCATGGCGGACTGGCGGATCGGCACGGAGCACGAGAAATTCGGCTTCATCAAGGACGGCTTGCGGCCGCTGCCCTATGACGGCAAGGCGTCCATCCTGTCCATGCTGGAAGGACTGCGGGACACGTTCGGCTGGGAGCCGATTGTCGAAGGCGGGCACCTGATCGGCCTGAAAAAGGACGGGGCCAGCGTCTCGCTTGAGCCGGGCGGCCAGTTCGAACTGTCCGGCGCGCCGCTCGAGACCATCCACCAGACCTGTAACGAGGTGGGCAGTCACCTGGAGGAAGTCCGCCACATCGCCGAGCCGCTGGGCGTTGCCTTCCTTGGCGCCGGCGCCAGCCCGCTCTGGAGCCTTGCCGAAACCCCCGTCATGCCCAAAGGCCGCTACCGCATCATGACGGCCTATATGGACAAGGTGGGCCGTCTTGGCCGCCAGATGATGTTCCGCACCTGCACGGTGCAGACCAATCTCGATTTCGGCTCGGAAGCCGACATGGTGAAGAAATTCCGCGTGTCACTGGCCCTCCAGCCGCTCGGTACCGCCCTGTTCGCCAACTCGCCCTTCCTGGACGGGCGCCCCAATGGCTTCCTGTCCTACCGTTCGCAGATCTGGACCGACACGGACCCGGACCGTACGGGCATGCTGCCTTTCGTGTTCGATCAGGGCTTCGGTTTCGAGCAATATGTCGATTATGCCCTTGATGTGCCGATGTATTTTGTCCGCCGCAAGGGGGAATACCTGGATGCGAGCGGCCTCAGCTTCCGGGACTTCATGTCGGGCAAACTGCCGATCCTGCCGGGCGAGTTGCCGGCAATGGATGACTTCGTCGATCACCTGTCGACAATCTTCCCGGAAGTGCGCCTGAAGCGTTTCCTTGAAATGCGCGGATCGGATGCCGGCCCCTGGAGCCGCCTCTGCGCCTTTTCGGCCTTCTGGACGGGGCTGTTGTATTGTCCCGATTGCCTCGATGCCGCCTGGGACCTCGTGAAGGACTGGACCGATGCCGACCGTGAAGCCATGCGCCAGAGCGTTCGCACGCTCGGCCTGAGAACACCGGTGCCGGGCGGCGGGTCGATGCAGGATCTCGCCAAACATGTGCTGGCCCTGTCCCGTCAGGGGCTCAGGAACCGGGCAAACCTCTCGACCTCCGGTGATGACGAGACAGGCTATCTCACCGAACTTGACGAGATTGCCGCCAGCGGCCTGACCCCCGCAGACCGCCTCCTGGCGCGCTATCATGGTGCCTGGAACCGGGATGTGCGGCCAATTTTCGCGGAAGAGGCGTATTAGGGGCACGCTTTTGCGCCGACGAAGCCATGCCTAAGCACAAATTGCCTTGAGCCTTCGCGCGGCGCGTGGTCAAACTGCGCCTCATGCGCTGATGGCGCGCCACAGACTGCAACGAGCCTGGGGAGGGCCACTGTGACAGACATTCCAGTATCGACAACGGATCCCGTTGCGGGAGACACCAGCTTTTTCGGTCACCCGAAAGGCCTGTTTATCCTGTTCCTGACCGAGATGTGGGAGCGCTTTTCCTATTACGGGATGCGCGGCCTTCTCATCATCTACCTGACGCAGCATTTCCTGTTTTCGGACGAAAAATCCGCGCTGATCTACGGCGCCTATACCGCGCTGGTCTATGTGATGACGATCATCGGCGGCACGCTGGCCGACAGGTATCTCGGGCAGCGCAAGGCGGTTACGTTCGGTGCCATCCTGCTCGTGCTCGGCCATTTCGGCATGGCATTCGAGGGATCGGGTTCGCAGCAGATCGCGACGATCAACGGCGCAGAATACGAACTGACACTGGACGGACGCGGCGGCGACGCCAATCAGATCATCGTTCAGGGCGACAAGACTTCGCTGATCAGTTTCGACAATCAAACCAATGAGCTCATTATCGCGGATCCGGAAACCATGGGCCTGCCCGAGCGGATCGATCGCGATACCTATGAGACCAAGATCATTACGCAGGACCTGTTCAAGAACATCCTGTTCCTGTCACTCGCGCTCATCATTGCCGGCGTCGGCTTCCTGAAGGCGAATATCTCGACGATTGTCGGCACGCTCTACAATGTTGGCGATGTGCGCCGCGACTCGGGATTCACCCTGTTCTACATGGGTATCAATCTCGGCTCTTTCCTGTCCTCCATCACCTGCGGCATCCTCGGCATCGTATATGGCTGGGCCTGGGGCTTCGGCCTTGCGGGCGTCGGCATGCTGGCCGGTCTGGTCGTGTTCCTGTGGGGACAGAAATTCCTCGGCGGCCGCGCCGATCCGCCAGATGAGGCGATGCTCAAGAAGTCCGTGCTTGGCCCGATCAACGTGGAATGGGCCTGCTACCTGGCCGGCCTCCTGATGATCGCCGTCTCGATGCTGCTTGTGATGAACGAGGAGATCGTCGGCGGCATCCTCGGCCCAATTGGCGTCCTGATGTTCCTGTTCCTCGTCGGCTACGCGTTCCTCCGGCTGAAGGGCACTGAACGCAACCGGATGTTTGCGGCGATCTATTTCGTCCTCGCGCAGATCCCGTTCTGGGCGCTGTTCGAACAGGCCGGTTCCTCGCTGAACCTGTTCACCGACCGACTGGTCGACCGCACACTGCTTGGATGGTCCGTCCCGGCGCCCGTCTTCCAGTCGCTGAATGCCGGCTTCATCTTCATTTTCGCGCCGATCATTGCCTGGCTGTGGATATGGCTGGCCAAGCGCAACAAGGAGCCATCCACGCCGGTGAAATTCGCGATTGGCGTGTTCGGCGTCGGCCTCGGCTTCCTCGCGCTCGTGGCAGGCATTCAGACGGTTGGCCCCTCGGCCATGACGCCTGTCCTGTTCATCTTCCTGATCTACTGGATCCACACGATGGCAGAGCTCATGCTGTCACCCGTCGGCCTGTCCGCTGTCACCAAGCTGGCTCCGGCGCAGGTGGTGGGCATGACGATGGGCGCCTGGTTCCTGTATTCCGGCCTCTCGAACTTCCTTGCTGGCGTCATTGCCCGCTCGACGGGTTCGGAGACGATTGGCGGCCAGCTGACGGATATGGCAGCCGCAAAGGCGACCTATCTCAGCGTTTACAGTTCGGTTGGCTATATCGGGATCGGCATCGCTGTGGGGATGCTGCTGATCTCGCCGCTGATCAAGAGCTGGATGAAGACCGACGAAGGCAAGATGGTCTAGGCCACACCGCCAAGGTCCAAAACAAAAGGGCGGCCCCGCAAAGGCCGCCCTTTTCCGTTCCGGTTGCCTGCAAGGCTATCGCATCGGAGGATTGAAAGGATCGGTTGGCAGGCCGCGCTTGATCCAGCCGTCGCTGGCGCCGAGATGGCCCACCATGCCTTCGGAAATATCGAACACGTTGGCAAAGCCTTCGGAGACGAGCTTCTGCGCCGCCTTTGTCGAGCACTCGACTGACCGGCAGATCACCGCGACCGGGTGCTCGAGGTCGCCATAAACGGCCCCGCGGGCCCGGGCCACGAAATCGGCATCCTGCAGCGTCGCGCCGACACTGTCGCGCGGCATGCCAGTCATCGCCCATTCCGAGGGCGTGCGCACGTCGATCAGGATGAGCTCGCCTTTCTGGGACATCTGGAAAGCCGTATCGGCCGAGAGTGTTCCGATGTCGGCCATCGCCATGCTGCCCAGGCCAATGGTTGCACACACCAAAGTCAGGAATTTCCGCCGCATCCGTCTTCGTCGCCCTTTACCCACCCGGCGCGGCATCCTTAACGGCGGCGCGCCCTATTATGGCGACAAAGTGGCAAAACCCTCGCGCGCCCGCAAGAGTCAGCGTTAATCATGACAGGAATTTTATCCCGCGCCGCCCACGGTCAGGGCGCCGACCTTGAGGGTTGGCTGTCCGACCCCCACCGGCACCGACTGGCCGGCCTTGCCGCACACGCCGACACCGTCATCCATGGCGAAATCATTGCCGATCATGGATACTTGCTGCAGCACGGTTGGCCCGTGGCCGATCAGCGTGGCATTCTTGACCGGCGCGACGACCTTGCCGTTCTCGACGAGATAGGCCTCGGTGCACTGGAACACGAAATTGCCGGACGTTATGTCGACCTGGCCGCCGCCAAAGTCCACGGCCCAGAGGCCGCGCTTGATCGAGGCAACGATTTCGTCCGGATCCTTGTCGCCGCCCAGCATGACCGTGTTGGTCATCCGCGGCATGGTCTGCGCTTCATAGCTTTCGCGCCGGCCATTGCCGGTCGGCGCGACGCCCATCAGGCGGGCATTCAGGCGGTCTTGCATATAGCCCTTCAGGATGCCGTCCTCGATCAGCACGGTGCGCTGGGTTGGCGTGCCTTCATCGTCAAACGACAGGGAGCCGCGACGCGCTTCGATGCTGCCATCGTCAATAATAGTGACGCCCCTGGCGGCGACCTGTTCGCCGATCCGCCCAGCATAGACGCTGGTGCCCTTGCGGTTGAAGTCACCCTCGAGGCCATGGCCGACCGCCTCGTGCAGCAGCACGGCGGGCCAGCCAGGGCCGAGCACGACTTCCATCACGCCGGCCGGGGTCGGGATCGACTGGAGGTTCACCGAGGCCTTGCCGAGCGCGCGGCGGACCATGCCCTGCCAGCGTTCCGGCTGGATCCACTCGTCATAGGCCGCGCGGCCGCCTGCGCCAGCGCTGGCGGATTCGCGGCGGCCGTTTTCCTCAAGCGTCACGGATACGTTGAGACGGACAAGCGGGCGGACTTCAGAGAATACGGCGCCGTCGGGCCGGATGATATCGACCTCGCGATGGCTGCCAGCGAGCGAGACGGACACTTGCACGACACGCGGGTCGAGGGCCCGTGTCCACGCATCGATTTCAGCCAGGAGGCCGGTCTTGACGGTGAAATCTGGCGCCGATGTCGGGTCGATTGGCGCGTAGAGGCGCCGGTTGGTCGGTTGCGGGCCGTCGGCGAGGCGGCCGGAATAGCCGCGCTTGGCCTGCGAGGCGGTCTGCGCGGCGCGCGTGATGGCGCCAAGCGACAGTTCCGATCCGTAGCCGCTGCCCTGCGCTTCGCCTGCCACGACGCGCAGGCCAAAGCCCTGTTCGGTGTCGAATGCGGCCGACTTCAGCCGCCCGTCATCGAACATGAAACTTTCAGAGCGTGAGCGTTCAATGAACAGGTCGCCATCGTCGCCGCCAGAGACAGCATCAGACAGGATATCCGCAGCGCGGGCGACATCGAAAGGTAATTGGGTCTGGGTCATGCATCCTAAATGCGGGTGATCGGCGCCCGCAGCAAGGGCAAAGCCTGTCAAGCGGTGAGATTGGCTTTCGGGCCGGGTCCGGCGTCCGGAAGGGTCGGGGCGGGCAGGTTCGCCTTTGCCTCTCCTGCCTCTTTCGCTTCGCGGGCTTCCTGCCGCTTGCCGAGGGGCACGTCACGGCGGAAAACGTATTTCAGGATCCGCCGGTCCGATCGCGACAGCTCATCCCGGTCGGCAAGGAACTTGCCGAAGGAGGCCATGCTGGGGACATGATCCGACACGACCTTCATGGTCAGAAGCATCGGGGTGGCAAGCAGCATGCCCATGAAGGACCAGAGCCAGGCCCACAGGGCAAAGGAGACGAACACGACCACAGCGTTCAGTCTCAACCGCCGGCCTACCATGACGGGGGTGACGAACTGGCCCTCGAACGAGGTCATGGCCCAGAAGCACACCGCCGGAAGGATCGCCGCCGTCGCCGAGTCAAAGGTTACCAGCCCGACGAGAAAGGATATCCCCACGCCCGCCATCGCCCCGATATAGGGGATGTAATTGAGCAGGAATGCCGCCACCCCGAACAGGAGCGGATCCGGCATGCCCAGGGCCCACATGGTCAGGCCGATGGCGACGCCCAGCCCCATATTGATGAGGGTGATTGTCAGCAGGTAGACCGAGAGCTGGTTCTCGATGGTCCGCGCCACGGCCAGCGCCCGCCGCTTGTCCTTCAGCGTCGGCATGACCTGCACAAGTTTCTCGTAGAACAGGTTGCCGGAGGCAATCAGGAAGAAGGTCAGCGTCAGGCAGATCACGATCTGTCCGGCAATCACCGGCATGCGGTCAGCAAACCCTGACAGGAATCCCGGCTCACGGATGGTCACCGTGTCTGTCGCCGGTTCCTTTGTGGCCATGTCCTGGATCTGTTCGGAGGCATCCATGACCGGCTGGACGGTGCCCGTCAGTTCCTTCAGCTTGTCACCGACATCCGCGATCATGTGGGGCGCCTCGGCAAGGCTGTCTTTCAAGGCGTCCGATACGAAATAGCCGAGCGTGCCCACGGTCCCGATCAGGGTCAGCAGGATAATCGCCGCCGCCACGCCCGATGACAGGCCCATCCGGCCGAGGGCCCTGCGTACGGGGCTGAAGATCAGCGCCAGCAGCATGGCCGTCACGATGGGAACAATCAGGCCCTGAGCGATGGTCAGGACGCTCAGGGCCATGATCCAGAAAATACCAACGAGCGCCCAGCTGTGGTGGCTTGGCACTCGCTTGGGCTCATCCGACCGTTCGGATGATTCCGGGGTCATCCCCTGCGAAGGCCGCCAAAGACCAGCGAGACGACGAACAGGACGATGAAGATCAGGGCGAGGATCTTGGCGATGCCGGCGGCCGTGCCGGCAATTCCGCCAAAGCCGAGAACGGCCGCGACAAGCGCGACGACGAGAAAGATGATGGCCCAGCGCAGCATGATTGGTTTCCTTTTCCAGAGAGTGGTCGAAAGGAAACGGCGCTCACAGACATTGGTTCCACGCCTTGCGATGACTTACGAACCGCGGCGGACTGAAAGCGCCCGTGAAAGGCCTAGTTCGTCGTCACCTGGAAGCGGGCCATCTGGCGCTTGGCGAGATCCCAATCGGGGTTCAGCTCATCGGCCCGCTTGAAATCGAAATAGGCGCCCTGGATGTCGCCGGTATTTTCCTTGGCGATCGCCCGGTTGTAATAGGCGGCGTAGAGATCGTGGGAATCGAGCTCAATCGCCTTGTCGAGCGACACGAGGGCCGAATTGAAATCCTTGCGCAGGATGTGGGCGGCGCCTTCGTTCAGGTAGGTGGCACCTTCTTCCGGTCGCATACGCTTGGCGATGTCATAATCTGACAATGCAGCCTCCAGCCGCCCGGACCGCATGCGCAAAACGCCCCGATTGGTATATGTGGCCGCCTTGTTGGTGACGTTCATCAGCTCCGATTCGATGGCGCGGGTGCAGATTTTCTCGCCTTCGCTAGCCGACGTGCGCTGGTATTTGGCTGCTTCATAGCAGTCCTTGGCGATGCCGCCGCCAATGATCGAGACCTGCGCAGATGCGAACGGAGCCGAGAGAAGGAAAGCAATCGCAGTGAATGCCACTATATTCCTCATTATTGTCTCCCTTATGTTTTGTTTTCGCAATAATAGCACGATTGGCGGTTAGCGGCGAGCGCCTGCGACAATATTGAGCGCGAAAACTGCTGGGTTGCAGGGGCGGTCTGATATAGATACAGCGAAGCAATTCCAACGAGACGAGGATTCCTTCGTGCGACACTTCATTGCCGCCTTGTGCGCTTCAATACTGGCTGCACCGGCGTTTGCTGCCACGCCTGTCGATGGTGCGCTCGGCTTCCAGCCTGCTGCAACGCGCATTGCAGAACGTATTCACTTCTTCCACGATGACTATGTCCTGTGGATCATCACGGCAATCACGATCTTCGTGTCGGTCCTGCTGGTCTGGGTGATGGTGCGCTATAACCGCAAGGCGAACCCCGTGTCCCGGAAGTTCAGCCACAATTCGCTGATCGAAGTGATCTGGACGGTTGTTCCGGCGCTTATCCTTGTCGCGATTGCCGGCCTGTCCTTCCCGAACCTCTATTATCAGGACGTTGTGCCGAACCTCGAGAAGATCCAGACCGAATCAGCCGCGCTCCTCGCCGACGGCAAATCGGCCGAGTACGAGCGCTACACCAAGAACAATTTCCCGGATGCGGCCGCGCAGGGCTTCGTCAACGTCAAGGCCCAGGGCAACCAGTGGAACTGGACCTATTCCTATCCTGACATCGTCGATGCCGACGGTTTCCCGCTGGAATTCGTGTCCAACGGTATCCACAAGGGAACTTCGGCGGATCCGACCGACACGGGTGAGCGTCCGCGCAACCTGGCCGTTGACTATCCGATGGTGATCCCGGCCGGTCGCTACATCCGCTATTACACCGCTGCCGCTGATGTCATCCACTCGTGGACGGTTCCGGCATTCGGCGTCAAAACCGATGCTGTGCCAGGCCGCCTGAACGAGGGCTGGTTCCTCGTGGACCAGCCGGGTGTCTATTACGGGCAATGCTCCGAACTGTGCGGTGTCGACCATGCCTACATGCCGATCGAGGTGCGTGTCGTCTCGCAGGCCCAGTTTGATGCCTGGGCCCAGATGATGCTGGCCGGCGACTATGACGCCGCCGCTGCGTCGGTCCGCACAATGGCCGCACTTGAGACGGGCACGCAGCTCGCCGCTAACAATTAAGCTTTGAGAGAAGAGTAGATCCGCCATGCCAATGGATGAAATCGCCCTCGACCATCACCACGATGACCACGCCCACACACCAGGCTTCTTCAAGCGCTGGTTCCTGTCGACGAACCACAAGGACATCGGCACCCTCTACCTCATCTTCGCGCTGTGTGCGGGCATTGTCGGCTATGCGCTGTCCGGCCTGATCCGCTGGGAACTGGCTGAGCCAGGCATCGGTCCGATGCTCTGGATCGTCGAGCAGTTCCAAGGTGCCCAGGGCGACGCGGCCATCGCGCAAGCCAAGCATTTCTACAATACCGTGATCACCTATCACGGCCTGATCATGATCTTCTTCATGGTCATGCCTGCGCTGATCGGCGGTTTCGGCAACTGGTTCGTACCGCTGATGATCGGCGCCCCGGACATGGCCTTCCCGCGCATGAACAATATTTCGTTCTGGCTGACGGTGGCCGCCTTCGTGCTGGCCTGTATCTCCATGACGGTACCTGGCACTTCGTCCGGTAACGGCTTTGGCGGTGGCTGGGTCCTGTATCCGCCGCTCTCGTCGACCACCGGCCACCCCGGCCCGGCCATGGACCTGCTTATCCTGTCGCTTCACACGGCTGGTATCGCGTCCATCCTCGGCGCTATCAACTTCATCGTCACCATCCTGAACATGCGTGCCCCCGGCATGACCATGCACAAGATGCCGCTGTTCGCCTGGGGCGTTCTGGTCACGGCCGTGCTGCTGCTCCTGTCGCTTCCGGTTCTTGCAGGCGCGCTGACCATGCTGCTGACAGACCGCAATTTCGGTTCGCAATTCTTCAACCCGGCCGGTGGCGGCGACCCGATCATGTTCCAGCACCTGTTCTGGTTCTTCGGTCACCCGGAAGTCTACATCATGATCCTGCCGGCCTTCGGCATCATCAGCCACATCGTCTCGACCTTCTCCAAGAAGCCGATCTTCGGCTATCTCGGCATGGCCTATGCCATGGTCTCGATTGGCGTGATCGGCTTCGTCGTGTGGGCACACCACATGTACACGGTCGGCATGAACGTCGACCTGAAGGCCTATTTCATCGCGGCGACCATGGTCATCGCGGTGCCGACAGGCATCAAGATCTTCTCGTGGATCGCCACAATGTGGGGCGGCTCCATCGAGTTCAAGGTTCCGATGCTCTGGGCCATCGGCTTCATCTTCCTGTTCACCGTCGGTGGCGTGACCGGCGTCGTGCTGGCCAATGCCGGTATCGACCACGCGCTTCACGACACCTATTACGTCGTTGCGCACTTCCACTATGTGCTGTCGCTCGGCGCCGTGTTCGGCCTCTTCGCCGGGTGGTATTACTGGTTCGAGAAGATGTTCGGCATCAAGTATAATGGCATGATCGGCGGCCTGCATTTCTGGCTGATGTTCGTCGGCTCGAACGTCCTGTTCTTCCCGCAGCACTTCCTCGGCCTGCAGGGTATGCCACGCCGCTATATCGATTTTGCAGACGGCTTCGCCACCTGGCACTATATCTCGTCGGTTGGTTACGCCATCACGCTGGTCGCGACGCTGGTCTTCTTCATTGGCCTTGCCGAAGCGATGATCCGCCGCCGCAAGGGTGCCGCCAATCCATGGGGTGAAGGCGCCACGACTCTGGAATGGACGCTGCCTTCGCCGCCACCATTCCACCAGTATAACGAGCTGCCGCACGTCACGACCAAGGGCGGCCACTAGCTCGCTCGCGCCGGCCGCCCGGTTCCGGGCACCGGCAGGCAACACAAAATCGGGCGGCCCTGCGCTGAAAAGGCGTATGGGCCGTTTCGCTTGAATGGCTCATAAGGCTTTGACCATGACAGATGCACCCGCGACACCCGCACGGCGCTACGCAACCGCGAGCGACTATGTGAACCTGATGAAGCCGCGCATCATGATGCTGGTCGTCTTCACGGCGGCAGCAGGCCTGATCGCTGCGGCCAGCGTGACCGGCACGCCGGTCAACCCGCTAATGGGTGCCATCGCCCTGCTGGCGGTTGCGCTCGGATCGGGCGCGGCGGGCGCGATCAACATGTGGTTCGATTCCGATATCGACGCGATCATGACGCGCACCTCGACCCGGCCAATCCCCTCCGGCGCGGTGCCGCGCGAGGAAGCCTTGGCCATGGGCCTCATCATGTCCGGCGTGTCGGTCATGCTGATGTGGCTTGCCTCGAACTGGATCGCGGCGGCGCTGCTGGCATTTTCGATCTTCTATTACGGCGTCATCTACACGATGTGGCTGAAGCGCTCGACGCCGCAGAACATTGTCATCGGCGGCGGGGCAGGGGCATTCCCGCCGGTCATCGGCTGGGCCGCCGTGACGGGCAACATGCCGCTGGATGCGTGGATCCTGTTCGCGATCATCTTCTTCTGGACGCCGCCGCACTTCTGGGCGCTCAGCCTGCTGGCCCATGGCGAATACGAGAAGGCGGGCGTGCCGATGTTGCCGGTAACCCATGGCGCCAAGGCCACCCGCCTGCAGATGCTGCTCTATACGATCCTGCTCGTGCCACTGGCGCTGACGCCCGTGCTGACGGGCCTGGGCGGCTGGATCTATGCGGTGACGGCCGGTGTGCTTGGCCTGGTCTTCCTGTCCTATGCCGTGCGTGTGTTCCGGTCGAATGCGGGCGATGCCGGTTGCAGCGATGCGGAAAAGAAGCTCGCAAAGTCCATGTTCCTGTTTTCGATTCTCTACCTGTTCCTGGTCTTTGCTGCTGTGATTTTCGAGCATGCGACCGGCCTGTTTTTCGCTGTGAAGGGCTTCTAGATGGTTGACGAGAAAGAACCCTATGCCGGGGAGTTTACGCCCGCGGCCAGGCTGGAACCTGAAGCGCTCGCCGCGCGCAACAAGCGGAACATCTGGCTCGGCCTGGCGCTGTTCGGCTTTGTCGTTCTGGTCGGTGTCACAACCGTCATCCGCCTGTCGAGTACCGATCTGAGCGAGGGTGCCAGCTTCTATTACAGCCCGAACAAGAAGGCCCGCGCGCCGCTGCAGGAAGCGCCGGCCCTGCCGCCTGGCATGACCGAAGAACAGGCGGCTCCGCCCGCCGGACTTGAGCCCGAAGAGGCGCCCGAATGAAACTCTCGAACCTCACCATCGGATTGATCGCCGGCGGCGTCTTCCTGGCCATGCTTGGGCTCGCGTTCATGGCCGAGCCGCTCTACAAGAGTTTCTGCCAAATCACGGGCTTCGGCGGCACGACGCGGATCGCGACACGCGCGCCGGATACGATCCTCGATCAGGAAATCACCATGCGCTTCGATGCGAACGTCGCGGACACGGCACTGATTTTCCGTCCGCTGCAGCGCGAACAGACGGTCAAGATCGGGCAGCACGGACTCGCCTTCTATGAAGTCGAGAACCCGACGGACAAACCGATTCGCGTCATCGCGAGCTATAATGTGACGCCGCATTTTGCCGGGCCGTATTTCTACAAGCTGGAATGCTTCTGCTTCGAGGAGCGCGTGATCGCGCCGTTCGAATCAAAGAAACTGCCGGTCGTCTACTTCATTTCGCCTGATGTGATCGAAGATCATGTCGCCAGCCAGCTCGAAACGATCACGCTCAGCTACACGTTTTTCGACAGTTCGACCTACAAGGGCCCGCTGAGCCAGGAAGCCCGGGGTGCGGCGAATTCGGCCTCGCCGGGCTGAGACTGTTGCGTTTCCGGCGCGGAGCGGGCTAAACAGCGCAAAGCTATACGTGATAATTTCAAGGGGTTTTCCAAGCCATGTCCAGCGGCGATGTCAAACACGATTACCACCTCGTAAATCCCTCCCCGTGGCCACTGCTCGGTTCCCTGGCCGTGATCGTGCTGGCAGTGGGCGGTGTGACCTACATGAAGGGCCTGTTCGGCCTTGAAGCCGGGACATGGTGGCTGCTGGCCATCGGTTTTGCCATGGTCATCTGGGTCATGACCGGCTGGTGGCGCGAAGTGGCCAAGGAAGGTGCGATCGGCGACCATACACCGGTTGTCAGCATTGGCCTTCGTTATGGCATGATCCTGTTCATCGCATCTGAAGTGATGTTCTTCGTCGCCTGGTTTTGGGGCTTCTTCGAGTTCACGATCTATGAGTCGGCCCGCACCGGCAGCACATGGGACGCAACCAACCCGCTTTATGCCGACGCTCTGGCCAAGTTCAACGATTGGCCACCGGCCGGCGTCGAGACGTTTGACCCCTTCCACCTGCCGCTGATAAACACGCTGGTCCTGCTCCTGTCCGGCACGACCGTGACCTGGGCCCACCACGCGCTCCAGCATGGTGACCGGTCGGGCGCCAAGCTCGGCCTGCTGCTGACCGTGCTGCTCGGCCTCGGCTTCACCGCCCTGCAGGTGCTGGAATACAGCCATGCCGGCTTCACCTATGACGGCACGCTGTATGGGTCGGCCTTCTTCATGGCCACCGGCTTCCACGGCGCGCACGTTGTGATCGGAACGATCTTCCTCGCGATCTGCCTGCTACGCCTGATGATGGGCGGCATGACGCCGACCAAGCATCTCGGCTTCGAATTCGCGGCTTGGTACTGGCACTTCGTTGATGTGGTGTGGCTGTTCCTCTTCGCGTTCGTTTACGTTGCGCCCTACCTCATCATGGAAGGCGGCAAGTAAGCGCCTTCACGCGAACCTGATCCGAACCCAGGCCCGCCGGCGCGTCAAACCGCCCGGCGGGCCTTTTTCATAAAAGGCCCGAGACCCGCCATGACCTTCCGTCCGCTTCCCGTGCTTACGCTGTTCACGCTGGCCAGCCTGGTCATCCTCGTCTGGCTCGGAAACTGGCAGTATGGGCGCTTCACCGAAAAGATGGCGCTCGACAAGGCCGAGCCGGAATGGGCCCTGATTGATGGATCGGTGATCCAGGGCAGCGAGACCATGGTCTACGCATACGTTGACGCCAATGCGGCCTGGCGCCGTGTGGTGGCCATTGATACCGGGCGCGACGTGGTCTTCACGCCGACAGAGATCATCTACCAGGTCGAACCGCCCAGTCCGTGCGAAGGGCCCGATTGCAGCGCGGGCCTGCGCTATGCGGCGCGCGGTCTCTACCAGGTGCCGCGCGGGCGTAACGCGTTCAGCGGTGAAGACAGTCCCCAGACCGGCATCTATTACACGCTGGATCCGGCTGTCCTGGCGGCTGTGCTGCCGGCCGATCTGGCGGGTCGTGTAGACGGGCGCGTATTCGAACCTGAAACGATCCGGTTGACCGAGAATGGCCGCACCATGGTGGGAGAGAATCCGTTCGCCAGGGTGCGCGCCGACAGCGAATTGCCGCCACAGCGCCATTTTGGCTATGCGATCACCTGGTGGGGGCTCGCCATGGCGCTGATCGGCGTGTATCTCGCCTTCCATCACCAGCAGGGCCGCCTGAGATTTCGTAAAGGGAGCGATGCGTGAAATATGTTTCGACACGCGGACAGGCCGCACCGGTTGATTTCGTCGGCGCCTGCCTAGCGGGCCTCGCCCCCGATGGCGGCCTCTATGTGCCGGAAACCTATCCGCAAATCGCCCCGGCCGGACCTGATGAGCCCTATCCGCAGGTCGCGGCGCGCATCCTGTCCGCCTTTGCGGGCGATGCGATTCCCGAGGCCGACATGCTGGCCATGTGCGAGCGCGCCTATGCCAGCTTTGCCCACCATTCGGTTGCCCCGCTGACGCAGGCCGGTCCCGGCCTCTGGCTGATGGAACTGCACCACGGCCCGACGCTGGCCTTCAAGGATGTGGCGATGCAGATCATCGCCCAGCTCTACGACTACATGCTGGGCAAGAGCGGCAAGCGCCTGTCCATCGTCTGCGCCACATCCGGCGATACGGGCGGCGCGGCGGCGGCGGCCTTTGCTGGCGCCCGGCATGCGGACCTGTTCATCCTGCATCCCCATGAGCGCATTTCGCCCGTCCAGCGCCTGTTCATGACCACGACCGGGGCGTCCAATGTGACCAACCTGGCTGTCGATGGCGACTTCGACGACTGCCAGGCAATCGTCAAATCGCTGTTTGCAGACAAGGCTTTCGCCGACGGCGTGGGCCTGTCGGGCGTCAACTCGATCAACTGGGCCCGGATTGCAGCGCAGTCTGTTTACTATGCAACGGCGCAGGCCGCGCTCGGCGGAAAGATCCGCTTCGTCGTGCCGAGCGGAAACATGGGGGACGCGCTGGCCGGCTATGTCGCCGCGCGCTGCGGCCTGATGACGGGCGGCTTCGAGATCGCCTGCGCCGTGAATGAGAATGACGCGCTGGCGCGCCTGTTCAATACCGGTGTCATGTCACGCGCCCCGGCGGTTGCGACGCCGAGCCCGGCCATGGATATTTCCGTGCCGTCGAATTTCGAGCGGCTTCTGTATGAGGCGACAGGCCGGGACGGCGACGCCGTGCGCAGCGTTTATGACCGCTACAAGCAGGCCGGTGAAGCCGCGTTGCCGGAGGCGGCCATCGGCCGGCTGGGCTGTGTCGGCATCACGGCTGCGACCGTGAGCAACGCCGATACGCTGGCGGAAATGGCCCGGTTTGAATCCGAGACGGGCTGGCTGATCTGCCCGCACACGGCGGTCGGCACGTTCCGGGCGCGCCAGTTGCCGCGCAGCGACGTCGCGACGGTTGTGCTGGCGACGGCGGCGGCGGCCAAGTTCCCGGAAACGGTGAAGGAGGCCACGGGTCTCGATGCCCCGCTGCCCCACCGGTGCGGCACGCTGCTGGCGCGGGGCGAGGTCTTCGACCGCCTGCCGGCCGACCTGTCCGCTGTGCGCGGTGCGATTGAAGCCAAGATACAGACGGTCCCCTGATGGCCGTCACCCAGCGCGATACACTGATTGCCAGCGAGCGCCTTGTCCTCGAACCGCCCCGCAAGAGCGACTTTGAGGACTGGGCGGC
>NZ_LADU01000004.1 GCF_000961795.1 Hyphomonas sp. BRH_c22 | reverse complement strand
GGCGATCATCGATGCCAAAAAGGACAAGCCCCACTGGGGCGCCCGCAAGATCAGGGAGCTCCTGGTGCGGCGCCTGGCAGGTGACGTGCGCATTCCCGCCCGCTCGACCATTCATGCTGTCCTTGACCGCTACGGCCTTGTGAAGCGGGCAGGCAAGAGGCGCCAGAGGGCATTGGGAACCTCCCTTTCATCCGGATCGGTTCCCAATGCCCTCTGGTGTGTCGACTTCAAGGGAGAGTTCCGTCTCGGTAATCAGGCCTACTGTTACCCGTTGACCGTGACCGACCATGCTTCGCGCTTCATCCTGGCCTGCGAGGCATTGGAGGGTACAAAGGAAGTGCCCGTCATTGCCGCCTTCCACACCCTGTTCCAGGAGCGTGGCCTGCCCGATGCCATACGTTCGGACAATGGCGTCCCGTTTGCCAGTCCCAACGGGCTCTACAATCTCTCGAAACTCTCTGTCTGGTGGCTCAGACTCGGCATCGCCATCGAACGCATCAAGCCCGGCCATCCGCAGCAGAATGGCCGGCATGAGCGCATGCACCTGACCCTGAAGCAGGAAACCACCCGGCCGGCCTGCGAAAATCACCTGCAACAGCAGGTGCGGTTCGATGACTTCGTCAGGGAATACAACACAGAACGTCCGCATGAAGGCCTCGCCATGGCGACCCCTGCAGAGATCTACACGCCGTCATCGCGCATCTATGACGGCCTGCCAGACATCGATTATCCCTTCCATGATCGCGAGGTCCTGATAACCGCCTGCGGCCGGATCTGCATGCATCGGAAAAAAATCAATATCTCCACCGTGCTCGCGGGTCAGCGTGTCGGCGTAAAGGAGGTCGACGACGGAATATGGCTCGTCTCCTTCATGCACTATGACCTCGGATACGTTGACCTCGAGCAGAGAACCCTGCAGACAATCGACAACCCGTTCGGAGCAAAAGTGTAACCCATCTCTCCGGTACATACTGTGACCTATGTGTCCGGGCCGGACAAATAACGCCTGGCAGGGGCAGTAGGACTCGAACCTACGACACCCGGTTTTGGAGACCGGTACTCTACCAACTGAGCTATACCCCTACAGGCGAAGCGGTGGTTTGCCCCAAATGCTTGCGGGCTGCAAGACAGAAGGTTCAGACAAACACCAAAACTGGAGCTGTTTTGCCCCTCCTTGGGCGCCAACGGAAAAGGCCGCTTCCTTCCGGAAGCGGCCTTTGTCTTTGTGTTGCTGTGTCCAGCCTACTTCTTGATGGACGAGACGACGCCGGCGCCGACGGTGCGGCCGCCTTCACGGATGGCGAAGCGCAGGCCCTGGTCCATGGCGATCGGCTGGATCAGCTCGACATCCATTTTCACATTGTCGCCCGGAAGGACCATTTCCTTGTCGGCCGGCAGGGTCACAACACCCGTCACGTCGGTCGTGCGGAAGTAGAACTGCGGACGGTAATTGGTGAAGAACGGCGTGTGACGGCCACCCTCTTCCTTGGTCAGGATGTAGGCTTCGGCTTCGAACGTCGTGTGCGGCGTGATCGAACCCGGCTTGCAGAGAACCTGGCCGCGCTCGACGCCTTCACGGTCAACACCGCGAAGCAGTGCACCGATATTGTCGCCAGCCTGGCCCTGGTCGAGCAGCTTGCGGAACATTTCAACGCCGGTACAGGTCGTCTTGACGGTCGGACGGATGCCGACAATCTCGATTTCCTCACCCACCTTGATGATGCCCTGCTCGATACGGCCGGTCACAACCGTGCCGCGGCCCGAGATCGAGAACACGTCTTCGACCGGCATCAGGAAGGGCTTGTCCAGCGGACGCTCAGGCGTCGGGATATAGTCATCCACAGCCTGCATCAGCTCGAGCACCTTGTCCTTGCCGATTTCAGGATTACGGCCCTCGACAGCGGCCAGCGCGGAGCCCGCGATGATCGGAATCTCGTCGCCCGGGAAGTCGTACGAGGACAGAAGTTCACGCACTTCCATCTCGACCAGTTCCAGAAGCTCGGCATCATCGACCTGGTCAACCTTGTTCAGGAAGACAACCATGGCCGGAACGCCAACCTGCTTGGCCAGCAGGATGTGCTCGCGCGTCTGCGGCATCGGGCCGTCAGCGGCGTTCACAACCAGGATCGCGCCGTCCATCTGCGCCGCACCGGTGATCATGTTCTTCACATAGTCAGCGTGGCCGGGGCAGTCGACGTGCGCATAGTGGCGGTTGGCCGTCTCATACTCGACGTGCGCCGTGTTGATCGTGATGCCGCGCGCCTTTTCTTCCGGCGCAGAGTCGATGTCCGCATAGGACTTCGCTTCGCCGCCGCTTGCTTCCGCAAGAACCATCGAAATCGCCGCCGTCAGCGTCGTCTTGCCGTGGTCAACGTGTCCAATCGTGCCGATGTTCACGTGCGGCTTGTTGCGTTCAAACTTTGCCTTGCCCATCGGGCCTCTCCTTGATGTGTCTGGTGTCCGGCCCGCCGGACGAGGTTTGATATTGAAATAGCAGGCAGACTGCCCGTTAAACGCGCCTCTTACCCATGTGCGGCGAGGGTTTCAAGCGGGCATTTGTAGGCTGGCTGCGCGCGGTGACACCCGCTTGCCTTCCGGACCCAAGGCCGGATATGCCATGAATCAGCTTATTCACCGAGGGACGTTTTATGGTTTCATACCTTTCCGCACACGCCCAGCGAGTTCGCAGAAGCCCACTGAAAGACATCGCCGCGAAACGTGCAGGTGCGTCCACCCTCACTGCAGCTGGCTGGCGCATCGATATGGCGCGGCAATACCTCGACGCCGAATCCGAGGCCGCCCTGATCGAATTCGGGCGCACCAGCGATCTCGAAGCTGAGGCAGAGGCGCTATTTGGGGCGGCCATCGTCAACCCGTCTGAAGGTCGCCCTGCCCTGCATTGGGCGCTTCGGTCGACATCGCCGCTCTCCGGAGAGGCCGAGACCGTCAGGCAAAGCGTGCTGCCTGCCCTGCAATTTGCCCGCGACGTTCGTTCCGGCAAAGAGACGACCGCCAATGGCAAGGTGTTCACTTCCATCGTTCATATCGGAATCGGCGGATCCGATTTCGGGCCACGCCTTATCGCCGATGCCTTCGAAGACTCAGCACCTGCCGGAATGGACCTTCGCTTCTGCGCCAATGTCGATCCTCTGGATCTCGACCGGGCGCTGGCCGGACTCGATCCCAAAGAGACGCTCGTCATCGGCGTGTCCAAATCGTTCGGCACCGAAGAGACTCTTTATAATCTCGCCCGTGCACGCACCTGGCTAGAGCGCGCGCTCGGTGAAGATGCCGCCCTGCACCTGGCTCTCGTGACCGCCGCCCCGGAAAAGGCGAAAGCCTGGCTCGGCGGACGCGATGCACACATGTTCGATATGCCCCTATCGGTCGGCGGACGGTTTTCACTCTGGTCGGCTGCATCGCTCGCCTGCATGATCTACCTGACCGCTGACGTATTCGAGCGGATTCTGGCGGGTGCCGAGGAGATGGACAGGCACACACGCGATACACCGCTGGCTACCAATGTGCCTATGCGCCTTGCCCTGCTCGACTACTGGAACACGTCAGTTCTGGATGACAGGATGCGCGTTCTGCTGGCCTATGCAAACCGGCTGAGGCTGCTGCCAACTTATCTGCAACAGCTCGAAATGGAATCGAATGGCAAGAGCGTCGGCCCGGACGGCGCGCAGGTGCCGGTGGCAACAGCCCCTGCCCTGTGGGGCGGGGAAGGCTCGGTCGGCCAGCATTCCTATCACCAATGGCTGCATCAGGGCTCACAGGCCGTTCCGTGCGAATTCATCCTGGCTCCCGACACCGGTCGCGATTCCGAAGGCTTGGCGGCTCTCGCTGCTCATGCCCTCGCCCAGGCCGAAGTCCTCGCCAATGGGCGTAACCTCGCTGAAGTCCTGAAAGAAGAACCCGGTCTTGAGGACAATGTCGCCCGCCAGAAGGTCCACGCCGGGGGACGCGCCTCGACATTCATGATGCACAAGGCGTTTGGACCCGAAGCCTTTGGCGCGCTGGTCGCAATGTACGAACATCGCACTTATTTTGCCGGCAAGCTTTGGGGCCTCAATCCCTTCGACCAGTGGGGCGTCGAGCGCGGCAAGACCATGGCTGCACGCTTAAAACCCGCCTTGACAGGTGATGCGTCTGCGACCGATCCCGTTACCGCCTCTCTGATCTCAGCTCTGCGCTAGACATGGCATCGATCCGAATCCTCCGCGAAAAGGCAATCGGGGAGACGCGCTGGGTCGCTTATGACGCAACAGATCGCCCGATCGCGCTGCGGCTGGACAGATGGAGCGATCAGGATACGCGCGCGCACCTCGGCAGTGTGGCCGAATGTAGAATCCGGGCGATCCATGAACGCCAGGGCGGGGCTTTTGTTGAACTCTCTCGCGGAATCGAGGCCTTCATGCGCCTTGCCGAAGGACACCGGCTGACAGAGGGCCAGAGCATTACGGTGAAAATCGTTGCGGAAGCCCGGCACGGAAAGCTCGCCCGCGTCCAGTTGATCGACCCGCGCGAAAAGGGACAGCCTCAACAAAGTGCCGCAGACCTTTGGATATCGCGCCTTGCCAATGCCGCCAACGCAATACCGGAAGATGTGCCCGTCGGAGACCCGAATATTCAGGCCGCCTGCGAAGAGGCCCTTTCGGAATTGGTAACACTGCACGGCGGCGGCACGCTCCGAATACAACCCACAGCAGCGCTTGTTGCCGTCGACCTCGACACATCAGGCCGTAATGATAATGGCCGGGCGGCTGCCCGCGCACTGCGCATAAACCTCGAGGCTGGTCGTGAACTCGCGCGTCAGATAAGCCTTCGCAATCTCGGCGGCGCGGCCGTACTGGACTGTGTTTCGCCGATCAACCGGGATGCAGGCATTAATGTGCGTGATGGATTCCTCGCCGCCTTCGCCGCCATTTCAACGCGGCAGGCCAAGGCACTTGCGCCATCGCCGTTCGGTTTGATGGAAGCATCAATCGCCTGGGGAGAAACACCCATTGCCGACCGGCTGCTGGATCTGGCAGGCGTACCGACCGACGAAACCCTGTGTCTTGACGGGCTTCGCCACTTGCAGCGAGAAGCCCGGGCGCAACCCATGGCGCGTTTCCAGTTGAACCTCCCGGAGCGCGCACATGCGTGGATGATCGGGTGCGGCCTTGACCTTCAGGCCCGCCTTGACGAGTCTTTCGGCGCCAGATTGACAATATCGCCCCACGCCAAGCCCCAGCCCGAAGTATTCCAGATATGAGCAAGCCCATTTCCCCCGAAAAGCGTACACCGAAATGCGCGCATTGCCGCAAGAAGCCCGTTTCGCCTGAGTATCGGCCATTCTGCTCGAAGCGATGTGCCGATGTCGACCTGGGTCAGTGGTTGAAGGGTGGATACGCTATCCCCGGCGCACCTGTTGAATTGGACGAGAACGTCGACAGCGGACGCGCGCTGGAAGACTTCTCAGGTGATGACTGAAAACGCGATAGACAAGCGTGCCCGGCTTGGTTATTACCCGCCTTCCCTACTGGCCCGCCCGGGTAGCTCAGGGGTAGAGCAGCGGATTGAAAATCCGCGTGTCGGTGGTTCGATTCCGCCCCCGGGCACCATTTCGCCTCCCGACAGGACACCTTCCCGCCAGACATAAGGCGGAACGACTGCCTCCAAATCGAGCAACCTGCATGTTATAGGGGGGCGCCAAGCAGCAGAACGGAACCTGGCGAAGGTTTGTGAGTACCATTGCCAGGTGCTCACATGATCAAAACTCGTCCCCATTCGTCCCGGCGCCTCGTTGCCGTATCCAATCGTACGTCATTCGGCAGCCCCAGCGCAGGCGGGCTTGCCGTGGCCCTGTCCGACACGCTCGCCGAAACAGGCGGCCTGTGGATCGGATGGAGCGGCAAGATCTTCGACATGCCGCGGCGGCGCGTCCATTTAACTGAAGAAGGCGGCGTGTCCTTCGCCCTGATCGACATGTCAAAGTCTGATTATGAAGGCTTCTATCTGGGCTATGCCAACAGCGTCCTTTGGCCGGTCATGCACAATCGACTCGATCTGGCCGTATTCGACAGCGACTATCTTGCCGCCTATACTGCCATCAATCAGCAATTCGCTCGGGCCATATCGGACCAGACCGCGCCTAGCGACCTTATCTGGGTTCAGGACTACCATTTCTTCCTGATTGCAAAGCAGTTGAAAGATGCCGGTTGTCATCGTCAGACCGGTTTCTTCCTTCATATTCCTTTTCCCGCGCCAGAAGTGTTCCGCTCGATCCCTGACCACCGATTGCTCGGTGAGGGCTTGTGCGCCTATGACGTCGTCGGCCTTCAAAGCCCGCATGATTGCAAGAATTTCACGCGCTACATTCAGGAAGAACTGGGCGCCGAACAGGTCGGGGAAGAACGCTACAGGATTGGCGACCACACCTTCACATTGCGGCTTTGCCCAATTGGAATCGACGCAGAGAGTTTCAGCCAAAGCGCAACCAGCGATGCAGCTGAAAATGCGGCGCGCAAACTCGCAAAGTTCCTAGGCGATCGGCATCTCATCATCGGCGTCGACCGGATGGATTATTCAAAAGGCCTGCCGCAGCGTTTCGAAGGCATGGCAACGCTTTTCGACAAATATCCCGTCCTCCATGGCAGCATATCCTTCACTCAGATTGCGCCGCCGTCCCGCTCCGTCGTCGAGGAGTACGCTCAACTTCGACAGCAACTCGACGAATTGTCAGGCCGCATCAACGGTGACTATGGCGATCTCGACTGGATACCCATCCGCTATCTGGCGCGCGGCTATGAGCGAGATGAACTTGCCGGGCTGTACCGTCTGGCAAGAGTGGGGCTGGTCACGCCGCTGCAGGATGGCATGAACCTCGTCGCGAAGGAGTACATTGCGGCGCAGGATCCGGACGATCCCGGGGTGCTGGTGCTCTCCCAGTTTGCAGGCGCGGCCGAGCAGATGAAAGAGGCCCTCATCATCAATCCTCATGACCGGGACGCCGTCGCTGATTCCGTGCTCACGGCGCTCAACATGCCGCTCGAAGAACGCAAAAGGCGCTGGCGTGTCCTGTATGACGGCATTTGCCGTCAGGACATCACCTGGTGGCGAGAACACTTCCTCTCTGCGTTTGACTCAGCCCCGGCCGGAACCTAGTGCAGGGCATGCCCCGCATTCCTGAACGATCCTTCACGCTTTCGGCGCACGACGCAGTCTTTCTCGACTTCGATGGCACGCTTGCCGCCCTCCAGGACGATGCGGAAACCGTCTGGCTAGCCGACGGCATGGCGCCAATACTGGAGGCCTGCGCTGACCGCCTGGACGGCGCGCTTGCCATCATTTCCGGACGTGATGCCGATGACCTCGCCAGGCGCGTGCCGCAATCCCTCTGGCGTTTCGGCAACCACGGCTTGCGCGTCCTGGCGCCGGACGAACATTCTGGTGGCAACATGACAGCGGCTCCGCATCAGCTGATCGAGGCAGTGTCGGATATTGCCGGTCGGTATCCGGGCGTTCGCGTAGAGCCGAAAGGGCAGGTTCTCGCCGTGCATTACCGCGCCACACCTTCAGCCGAAGCGGAACTCGGCATCGCCCTCAGGCAGGCTATCCAGCCCTTCGCCGGCTACAGCCTGCAACATGGAAAGATGGTCTACGAAGCCAAACCCGCCGCTGCCAACAAGGGCGACTGCCTGCTAAGGGCCATTTCGCGCGAACCCTTCGCAGGACGCCGTCCGGTAATGATCGGCGATGACACGACCGATGAAGACGCTTTCATCGCCGCCCAGAGCGCTGGCGGCATTGCGGTCAAGATCGGCGACGGCAAGACAGCCGCGCGTCATCATATGGCAACAGTGGATGACGTACACGCACTATTGAGGGAGTTTGCATCCGAATGAGCACGTTGGACATGGGCATAATCGGAAATGGAACCATCGCGGGCCTGGTCAGCGCTGACGGTGACTACCAATGGCTTTGCCTTCCGCGCTTTGATGGCGAGCCCGTATTCAATCAGCTGTTGGGCGGTTCCGGCACGTTCAATGTCTGGATCGACGGATTGAAATCGCGGTCACAAACCTATGACGCCAATACGGCTATTCTCCGTACGCGCCTGGAAGCAGAAGATGATGCCATACTGGAAATCGTCGATTTTGCGCCGCGGTTTGAAAATCGTGGCCGCGTGTTTCGCCCTGTGTCCGTAGTGCGGCGCTTCCACGTTATCTCCGGTACGCCGCGAGTGCGGATCACGCTCACGCCCGAGACAGATTGGGGTGCGCGCCAACTGCCTTCGGTGCGCGGCGTCAATCACATCCGCTTCACTGATGGCGAACTGGCCTTCCGGGTCACCACGGATGCCCCTGTTTCCTACGTCCTGTCGGGCACGAGCTTCCTCCTCGAGCATGACGTATCCTTCATCCTCGGCGCGGATGAGTCCCTGACCGATACGGTCGATGTCATTACGCTCGACTGGGAAGAACGTACGCGGAAATACTGGTCAAAATGGTCGCGCAGTCTCGCCGTGCCGTTTGAATGGCAAGACGCCACGATTCGCGCGGCCATTACGCTGAAACTCTGCGTGTTCGAGGAAACCGGCGGCATCGTGGCTGCGCTTACAACGTCAATTCCCGAACATGAAGGATCTGAGCGAAACTGGGACTACCGCTACTGCTGGATCCGCGATGCCTATTTCACGGTATCCGCCCTCAATCGCCTGTCCGCCATGGGCACGCTGGAACACTACATGCGCTGGGTTCGCAACATCGTCGCGCAGTCACGCGGCGGACACATCCAGCCGGTCTATGGCATCGGCCTCGAATCCGATCTCACCGAAGAACATGCCACGCACCTTCCCGGATATCGCGGCATGGGCCCGGTGCGCCGCGGCAATCAGGCGGCCGAACACGTTCAGCATGATGTCTATGGCCAGGTCGTTCTGGGCGTATCGCAATCCTTCTTCGATCACCGCCTGCTTTCGCCGCCCGGCATTGCCGAATTTCACCAGCTCGAACCTGTTGGTGAACGCGCCTTCGCCGTGCACGACACGCCGGATGCCGGCATCTGGGAATTCCGGACCATCGCCAACGTGCACACGTCCTCAGCGATCATGTGCTGGGCCGCCTGCGACCGCCTGTCGAAGATCGCCTCGCACCTTTGCCTGCCCGACCGCGCAACCTATTGGACCGAGCGGGCCGCCATCATCCACCAGACAATTATGGAAAAGGCCTGGAATCCCGACATTGGCGCCTTCACTGCCGCGTTTTGCGGCGATGACCTCGACGCGTCAGTGCTGCTCATGGCCGAGATCGGCTTCCTCCCGCCAACTGACGCGCGCTACATCGCAACGGTTGATGCAATCGACAAAACCCTTCGCGAAGGCAACCATGTCTATCGCTACAAGACCGAGGATGATTTCGGGCGCCCGAAGACGGCCTTCACCGCGTGCACCTTCTGGCATATCGATGCCCTGTTCCGCGTCGGCCGCTCAGACGAGGCGCGCGAAATGTTTGAATCCGTTCTCGCCAGCCGCAACCATGTCGGCCTGCTGTCTGAAGATGTTGATCCCGTCACCGGCGATCTCTGGGGCAACTTCCCGCAAACCTATTGCATGGTCGGCATCATCAATTCGGCGGCCCTGCTCAGCAAACCGTGGACGTCCGTAGTCTAGATTCAGGCTGCAACATCCGACGATTTTGATCGCGGTACCGACGCGTCGAGCACGCCCGGAACGTCCCATTCTCCCTCTGGCCGGATCATGACCATGGGATCGGTTGCGGGCTTCAACACCTGCGGGTGCTCAGGTAGAGGAATTTCGATCTCAAGGTAATCGAAATCCGAGAACGAGAATTGCGGGCGTCCTTCAGCCAGCTTGCATCGGAACGTGCGCGACCAGACTGGCCAGAGGCGCGACTGGATCTGTGCGATCATCAACCGGTACCCTTTTCGCGTGGCCAGTTCGAACGCCTCGGCCAGCATGACCGGCAATGCAGGGCGTCCCCTCTCACTGCGCAGCAGAACGACGCGTTCCAGTTTGGCAAAACCGGCAAACCATCTCATACTGAGCGTGCCGACCGCGTTTTCACCGTCAAAAACGAGAAAGTGCGTAGCGCATAGGTCGTTTCCGTCAAATTCCTCTGTGTACGGGCACGCCTGCTCCGCCATGAAAACTGCCGCGCGTATGGATACCATCTTCTGGTAGTCTTCCAGAGTGCGCACAGGCCGCGCTGCGTAACGCTCAAAAGCGCCCGCTGGCACAGCGCGACACAATACAGTCTCTCCGATCGACGGCCTGTCCCTCACGCCGCTTCCCCGGAAACAGGTGTCAGCGCTTCCTGGACATAGAGGTCTGCAAGTCCCCCTTCATAGGGCGTAAAGCCGAGGCGTTCCATGGATCGCCGGCCATCTTCGGTCGCGCCGCGCGCAAAGCATGGATAGGCACTGAACAGCTCCACGCGCATGACCGCCGCCGCAGTCATCACGTTCCATCGCGCCTCGCGTGTCGCGCCAGCATAGACGCCGATATAGAAAGCAGTACAGCCCTCTCCATTTGAACACAGATGCGCCGGATCGGGTCGCGCCGGATTGTAGGATCCATCCCGAACGGCCGCTTCACCTTGCTTTGACAAGGGCAAGGTCAGGAAAATGCCCTCGACGGGGTCTCCCGTCACCCATGCCGTCATTCCCGTGATACGATCCATTTCGGCCACGGCGTCGGGATCGGCAATCTTTGAAGACATCAGCGACTCGGCCAGCGCAATGCCCTGTTCCAGCTCCGAACGGGTCGCCCGGCGGAAGCCGAATGCCGCGCCTTTTTCAGCCACACGGGCCAAATCGATAAAGCCAAATCGCGTAAAACCATTTATGATTGTATTCATATCTGTTTACCACTAGAAGCGTACTTAAGTGATGCCACAGGCGTTGCTGCGTGGCTTGACCGACAACTGAAACGGGGGATTACACCCGTGAAAGAGGGCGCGCATGCTGAACGAGACATTTGACTGGGATCGATTGCGGATATTCCGCGCGGTCGCAGAACTGGGCAGCATGTCTGCTGCGGCCGATAAATTGGGAGGATCCGTCCCCACAATCAGCCGGCGCATCAGCGAGCTTGAACGGGCCCTCCGGACCGAACTCCTGAAACGATCCACCAGGGGAATTGATCTGACCGAGGCCGGCAGACTTCTACTCCGTCATGCCAATCTCATGGCCGATATCGTCTCCGCGGCGCATGATGACGTGTCGGATTCCGATACGCCCGATGCCGGGCCGGTACATATCATGACCTGCGATGCGCTCGGCCCCTATTGGCTCGCCCCCATCCAGCCGGAATTCAGGATGCGTCATCCGGGCGTAGAGCTGACGCTCTCGACTTCGAACCGGATCCCCGACCTGCTGGAAAATGAAGCAGATATCGCGATCCAGTATGAACAGCCCAAACGCAGCGAGCTTATCTGCCGCCGCATGGGCGTCGTTCACTATCTCTGCTTCGCGTCTAAAGATTACCTCGCCCAAAACGGCGCGCCCGCTAGCCTGTCAGACTTTCATGAACATGGTTGCTTGCTACATGAAGGCTATGTTCATCAGTCCAGCCGCTGGGCAGATGGCGCCGAACTGGCGAGACGGCTAATCCCGTTTTCGCTGGTCACCAATTGCACGGCGACATTGATCTCATCCTGCTTGGCGGGCGGCGGTGTCGCCGTACTCCCATCCTATGTTGCGGCCGCTTATCCGGCACTCGTCCCCCTGCCCCTTCCGGCCATGGCGTCGATCCAGTTCTGGCTCAGCTATACGGAACGCATCCGGCGTCTTGGCCGGGGCCAGGTCGTGATCGAATGGCTTCGCCAGGCATTCGATCCAGCCAAATCCGGCTGGTTTCGCGAAAGCCTCGTTCGACCGTAGCGGACAGGCGACGCCCCTTCGGCAGAACCTTTTGCCTCGAATTTCGCACAACACGCATGAATTCTCTCAAGTCCTCCTATTCCCGCGCACGGTCTTTCCCGCTAGGTCTGGGACATCATCGCACCAATGGGAATCTGCCTATGCCGAGCAAACTCGATCATCTCAAGACCCTCGAGCAACGCCTGCTATGGCTGTCGGCTTGGACGGTTCACAATGCCAACCACCTTCGGGACAAGCACGATGACGATGTAAAGGTCGGCGGCCACCAGGCTTCCTGCGCGTCCATGGTGTCGATCATGACGGCGCTCTATTTCCACACACTGCGCCCCGAAGATCGCATCGCTGTCAAACCGCATGCCGCACCGGTCTACCACGCCATGCACTACCTTATGGGCAACCAGACCCTCGAAAAACTTCAGAACTTTCGCGGCTATGGCGGCGCGCAGTCCTATCCAAGCCGCACCAAGGACATTGACGATGTCGATTTCTCCACCGGCTCGGTCGGTCTTGGCGTTGCGGAAACCGCCTTTGCATCGATTGTGCAGGACTATCTCGAAGCCAAACCCTGGGCCTCAGAACGTCCGCTCGGCCGGATGGTTGCGCTCGTGGGCGACGCCGAGCTCGATGAAGGCAATGTCTATGAATGCCTGCAGGAAGGCTGGAAACACGACCTGCGCAATACATGGTGGATCATCGACTATAACCGCCAGAGCCTCGACGGCGTTGTCCACGAAGGTCTCTGGGAAAAGGTCGAAGCCATCTTCAAGGCTTTCGGCTGGCGCACGGTCGTGCTGCGCCATGGCGCGCTGCAGCGTGCGGCGTTTGCAGAGCCCGGTGGCGAGGCGCTGAAGGAATGGATCCAGTCCTGTCCGAATGCAGACTATTCCGCGCTGACCTATCAGGGTGGCGCCGCCTGGCGCAACCGGCTGATGGACGACCTCGGAGACCAGGGAGACGTCAGCGCCCTACTCTCCAGACGCAACGACGACGACCTCGGCGCCTTGATGAACAATCTCGGCGGCCAGTGCATCGAGACGCTGACCGAAGCCTTCGATGACATCACCGATGACACGCCCACCGTCTTCCTTGCCTACACGATCAAGGGCTGGGGCACACCGCTCGCCGGTCACAAGGACAATCACGCCGGCTTGATGAACAAGTCCCAGATGGCCGACTTTCAGGCCAGGATGGGCATTGCCGCAGGCGACGAATGGGTGCCCATGGCAGGCGTCGAAGACTCCTCTGCCCTCAACGCCTTCCTGCGGGGCGTTCCCTTCTTCGCAGATGGCCCCCGCCGCTTCACTGCCCAACGGGTCGCCAGTTCCGGACCGATTTTTCTCGACGATGACGTCCAGTCCACGCAGGCCGGTTTCGGCAAGATCCTCGACGCGCTCGCCAAGTCGAAAACCGAACTCGCCGACCGCATCGTCACCACCTCGCCGGATGTCACGGTCTCGACGAATCTCGGCCCCTGGGTTAACCGGCGTTCCCTTTTCGCCCGCGAATCCAAGGGTGACACCTTCCGCGAGCAGCAGATCCCATCGACACAGAAGTGGCAATTTTCCCCGACGGGCCAGCATATCGAACTCGGCATTGCCGAAATGAACCTCTTCCTCCTGCTCGGTGCGGCGGGCCTATCGCATTCCCTGTTCGGCGAGCGCCTCATCCCCATAGGCACCGTCTATGATCCCTTCATCGCCCGAGGCCTCGATGCGCTGAACTATGCCTGCTACCAGGACGCCCGATTCATCATCGTCGGCACCCCTTCAGGCGTCACGCTCGCCCCGGAGGGCGGCGCCCACCAGTCTATCGGCGCCCAGCTAATCGGCATGAGCCAGGACGGACTCGTCTCGTTCGAGCCTGCATTCCTCGACGAACTCTCCATCATCATGGACTGGTCTTTCGACTATCTCCAGCGCGATGGCGACGGAGACCCTGACGAACGCACCTGGCTGCGCGACGAGACGGGCGGCTCGGTCTATCTGCGCCTCACGACGCGCCCTCTGGAACAGGTCCGGTGGTCTGATCGCGGCGACGAGACCTTCCGGCAGGGCGTCATTGACGGAGGCTACTGGCTGCGCAAGCCCGGCCCGAATTGCGAGATCGTGATCGCCTATCAGGGCTGCGTCGCGCCTGAGGCCATCAAGGCCGCCGGACGCATCGGCAACAATCGCCGCGATATCGGCGTCCTCGCCGTTACCTCCGCAGACCGCCTCAATTCAGGCTGGACCGCCGCCCGCCGGGCCCGCGCCCGTGGCAACAAGGGCGCCAAAAGCCAGATCGAACGCCTGATGGAACAGGTGCCCCGCGACTGCACGCTCATCACCGTCACCGATGGTCACCCCGCCACGCTCGCCTGGATCGGCGGCGTGAAAGGCCACGCGACGACGCCGCTCGGAGTCGAACATTTCGGCCAGACCGGCACGATTCGCGACCTCTACCGGCACTTCCAGATCGATGCCGAAGCCATTGTGTCGGCAGCAAGCCACCTGTCGCCCGGCAAGGTGATCTGATCAGGCCGTTTCAAACCATCCCTGCAGGCGCGCCGCATCATGGCGGCATTGCTCCGGGCTGCCAAACAGCTGCCGGTTCACGCCAATCCGTTTGAACCAGTAATGCAGGCCGACAAGGTCCGTGAAGCCCATTCCGCCATGCACTTCCGTCGCCGTCCGCGCGATGAACGTGCCGGCTTCGGCGAGGTGCGATTTTGCCAGTGCCGCCATGACCAGTCCTTCCGGTTCGCCAGTATCCAGTGCATGCGCCGCATGCCAGATAAGCGCCCGTGAAGGCTCCAGCCGCGCAGCCATCTCGGCGCACATGTGCTTCACGGCCTGGAACGAACCGATCACCCGCCCGAATTGCTGACGCTCGCCGGCATAGGCCACGGCCTTGTCCAGCATGGCCTGCGCCGCGCCGAGCGTATCGGCCGCCACCAGCAGCCGTGCCGCAGCCAGAACTTCGTCGTCAGGATTCAGTGTCATTTCACTCATCTGACCACCAAAGCGCACTTCCGAGAAAATCCGCGTCCGGTCGATTGTCTGCATGACCGCCAGTTCCGGCGTCTCCACCACATGAAGCGCGCCGCTGATATCTGCGGCCAGCAAATGCGTGGAGCCCTCTGCCGACACCGCCAGCAGCAACGTGCCCGACAGCTTGTCGTTTTCCACCATCACGCCCGCCCCATCGCGGCGCGATGACAGCTCGGTCAAAGCCAGCCCCATCCGGGTTTCGCCCGAGGCGATCCCCGGCAGGAACCCTTCCCCAGCAAACCGCATTGCATGCGAGGCAACTGTTGTCGCCATGAACCGGCTCGGCGCAATCGCATAGCCGAGCGCCTCCTGCACAACGCAGGCATCCAGCAGGCCGAGGCCTAGCCCGCCATGGTCTTCAGCAATGTGAAGTCCGGCAAGCCCGAATTCATCGAGCCCGGTTGCCAGTGAAGCCGCAGCCGCTTCATCCCCGACCGCGATCTTGCGGATTGTGTCCAGCGGTGCGGCATCCTTCAGGAAGCCATTCAGGCTGTCCTGCAACATGCGCTGGTCCTCCGAGAGTGCAAATTCCATGGGTCTTATCCTCTCAGGCCTTGGCCAATTTGGGTTCGCGCGGCAGGCCAAGGCCCCGTTCCGCAATAATGTTCTTCTGGATCTGCGCCGTGCCCCCGCCAATGATCAGCCCAAGGTCGTACATGTAGCGCGCCTGCCACGAACCATCTGCCCGCAAATGCTCGCCCTGCTCGTACATAACGCCGAGTTCGCCCAGCGCATCAATCGCCAGCCGTGCAATCTCGTGGTTCAGCTCGCACCCCATCAGCTTCACGACGAGGCCAGCCAGCCCAGCACTCTCCTTCTTCAGGTTATGCGTCGTGATACGCAGTCCATTGGCCTGCATCGCGTAGACTTCGCCCTGCAGCTTCAGCAACCGGTCGCGCAGCAGGGGATTGTCGATCAGGCGTTCGCCATTCACCGTCTCCCGCTTCATCATGTCCACCAGCTCGACAAGCCGCCCTTTGGTCGCGTTCGGGTCGCCCAGCATGCCCCGTTCGTGCGTCAGGGTCGCATTGGCGACCTGCCAGCCCTTGTTGGCCTCGAACACGATGCCGCTCTTGGGCACGCGCACATCTGTGAAGAAGACCTCATTGAAATTCGCCGTTCCGGTCATGTCGACAAGCGGCCGAACCTCTATGCCCGGCGTCTCCATGGAGAACAGGATGTAGGAGATTCCCTCATGCTTCTTCGCCGCGGGGTCCGTCCGCACAAGGCAGAAGATCATGTCGGCCTGCTTGGCGGTCGATGTCCAGATCTTGCTGCCATTGATCACATAATCATCGCCATCTTCCACAGCTGCTGTCCGCAGCGCCGCGAGGTCCGATCCCGCACCCGGCTCCGAATAGCCCTGACACCAGATCATTTCGCCATACAGTGTCGGTCGGATATAGGCCGCCTTCTGTTCCGGGGTGCCGAGTTCCAGCAATGTCGGCACAAGCATCGAAATGCCCTGGCTGGACATGGCGCGAGGCAGGCCCGACCGGGCGAATTCTTCGGCAATGATACGCGACTTCAGGATATCAGGCTCAGCGCCATACCCGCCATACTCGGTCGGAATGGTGCGTGCCGCGAGGCCCTTTTCGATCAACAGTTTCTGCCAGGCCAGCCGCTTGGGATTCTTCATCCCCCTGTCGTCACTGGTCGGTGCAAGGTGTGCATTTGCGGCGAGAATGTCGGCCACTTCCTGACGGAAGGCCTCGTATTCCGGGCTGAACGATAGATCCATGGTCGCGGGGTTCCCTGATTTTTTCAGGACACTGGCAACCCTTCCCTTGGGGCTGCCAAGAGGCGTTCTGCTGTTTCACGTCTTTCTGCTTGCTGAACGCAGGGTAAGCCAGCCTAGTGTCAGTCAAACCCAATCTGGAGGAACGCCCAATGTCAGTCGAATACGAAACCCGAGGCCATCTCGCAATCATCACGCTCAACCGCCCGGAAGCCCGCAACGCCATCAACGGCGTCATGGCTACCGGCATCGAGAGCGCCCTTGACCGTTTTGAAAGCGATCCGGATATCTGGGTTGCCATCCTAACGGCGAATGGCAAGGCATTCTGCGCGGGTGCGGACCTGAAAGAAATCAACGCCGGCAATGGCGGCGCACTCGGCACCGAAAAAGGCGGCTTCGCAGGCATCGTGAAGCGCGAGCGCACCAAGCCCCTCATCGCAGCCATCACCGGCAGCGCCCTGGCCGGCGGAACTGAGATCGCACTCTCCTGCGACATGATCGTGTGCGCCGACACCACCAATTTCGGCCTGCCGGAAGTCAAGCGCTCGCTCGCTGCCGCTGCGGGTGGCCTGTTCCGCCTGCCCCGCGTCATCGGCATGCCGACAGCGCTCGAAGTGATCCTGACGGGTGATCCCCTGCCCTCGCAGCGCGCCTACGAACTCGGCATGGTCAACAAGGTCGTCCCCGAAGCGGACGTCATGGACGAAGCCACGAAACTGGCTGACCGCATCATCGCGAATGCGCCACTTGCCGTTCAGGCCAGCCGCAAGGTCGCCGCCGCCGCACTGACCGATAATGACGAAAACCTCTGGCGCGCCAGCGGCAAGGCCTTCGCGGGCCTCGTCGGAACGGAAGACTTCAAGGAAGGCCCGCTTGCATTCATCGAAAAGCGGGCGCCCGTCTGGAAAGGCAAATAGCCTAGTCCTCTCGCACCACACGTGCCTTTCCGCGGCCGAGGGCCAGCGCCTTGATCGCGCCGCGGAAAGTCTGCACTTCCTGCTCGGTCCAGTCAGCCCGGATCAGGGCTGCACGAAGATTGTCTTTCATCAAGGGCGTTTTCGCCGGCGGGAAGAAATATCCGGCCCGTTCCAGCTCTGCCTCGAAATGCTCGAACATCCGGAACACGTCATCCCGCGTCGCAGGCGGCGATCCCGCCGAGCCAGCATCCAACGGCGCCGCTACGGGTGTGACATGGCTCTGCGAGGGATAGTCAGCCGGGCTTTCCGCTGCGCTCAGCTTGCCCCACTCATGCGCAAACACGCAAACGGCCTGCGCGAGGTTCAGGCTCTTGAATTCGGGACTCACCGGATAGGTCATCAAAAGATCGGCCAGGGCCACCGCCTCGTTCGGCAGGCCCGACTTCTCGCCCCCGAACATCACCGCTGCCACCCCCTTGCCCCCCACAAACCGCCCATGCGCCGCCTCTGCCGCCCCGACCGCATCCGTCACGCGCTTCTCGATGCCCCGCAACCGCGCCGTCGCTGCGATCAGGTAAGTCACACCCTCCAGCACATCCTGCAGTGTTTCATGCACATTCACAGTCACGCCCGCCTCGAACGCACCCGCTGACATGGTTTCCGCGGCCGGATTCGGCCACCCATCGCGCGGCGCCACCAGCCGCAGGTCCGTCAGCCCGAAATTGCGCATCACCCGCGCCGCCGCGCCAATGTTTTCACCAAGTTGCGGGGAATGAAGGATGACGCAGGGTCTGCGCTGTTCTGACATGGTGGAACCTGTTTTGACGCGGGCAGCCGCTCTGCTATAGGCCACTCCAATAGCTCCAACCGCAAGGATTACAAAACATGGCTAAGATCAAGGTCAAGAACCCGATTGTCGAAATGGACGGGGACGAGATGACCCGCATCATCTGGCAACTCATCAAGGACAAGCTGATCCATCCTTACCTGGATGTCGATCTGAAGTATTACGACCTGTCGATCCAGAAACGCGACGAGACGGATGACCAGATCACCGTCGATGCCGCTGAAGCCACCAAGAAATACGGCGTCGCCGTCAAATGCGCCACGATCACGCCTGACGAACAACGTGTCGAAGAGTTCAAGCTGAAGAAAATGTGGAAGTCGCCCAACGGCACGATCCGCAACATCCTGGGCGGCGTCGTCTTCCGCGAACCGATCGTGATCTCCAACGTCCCGCGCCTCGTTCCAGGCTGGACCAAGCCTGTCGTCATTGGCCGTCACGCTTTTGGCGACCAGTACAAGGCCACTGACTTCCTCGTGCCCGGCAAGGGCAAACTGACCATGACCTGGGTCGGCGAGAATGGCGACAAGATCGAAAAGGAAGTCTTCGACTTCCCGGAAGCCGGCATCGCCATGGGCATGTACAACCTCGACCAGTCGATCCGTGACTTCGCGCGCGCAAGCTTCAATTACGGCATGCAGCGCAAATGGCCGGTCTATTTGTCAACCAAGAACACGATCCTCAAGGCCTATGACGGCCGCTTCAAGGACCTGTTCCAGGAGATTTTCGACGCAGAATTTGCTGACAAGTTCAAGGCATTCGGCGGTACGTATGAGCACCGCCTGATCGACGACATGGTGGCAGCGGCAATGAAATGGTCCGGCGGTTACGTCTGGGCCTGCAAGAACTATGATGGCGACGTGCAGTCCGACACGGTTGCCCAGGGCTACGGCTCGCTGGGACTGATGACGTCGGTGCTGATGACACCCGATGGCAACACGGTCGAGGCTGAAGCCGCTCACGGCACTGTCACGCGCCACTACCGCAACCACCAGAAGGGCGAAGCGACCTCGACCAACTCGATCGCTTCGATCTATGCTTGGACGCAAGGCCTGAGCCATCGTGGCCGCATGGACGGCACACCTGACGTTCAGGCATTTGCTCAAACTCTGGAGCAGACCATCGTGAAGACCGTGGAAGCCGGTTACATGACGAAAGACCTCGCGCTACTCGTCGGGCCTGACCAGGAATGGCTGACGACCGAAGGCTTCATCGAGAAAGTCTCCGAAAACCTGCAGGCGGAAATGGCGAAGGCTTAAGCTTTTCGTCCAGCGCAAAAAAAGACCCCCGTCACTGCGAAGTGACGGGGGTTTTCTTTTTTCAGGCATGAGCTTCCAAAGGCCGGCTAGATAACCCCGCCGACCAGATGGCCAATCCCGGCTGTCAGCGCCATGGCCAGCGCCCCCCAGAATGTCACCCTCAGGGTCGGGCGCCATATGCTGGCCCCGCCTGCCTTTGCCCCGACCACGCCGAGCAAGGCGAGAAAGACAAGCGATGCAGCCGCTTCAACAGGCACAAGCACGCCAAGCGGCACAATCCAGACAAGTGCGAGAGGCAGGGCTGCCCCGATCGCGAATGAAATCGCGGACGAGATTGCTGCCTGAACCGGCTTCGCCGCAGTCATATCGGTAATGCCTAGCTCGTCGCGCGCGTGGGCCCGGAGCGGATCGTCTGCTGTCATCTGGCTCGCGACCTCTTTGGCCGTCTCCGGTTTCAGGCCGCGTTCTTCATAGATGCCGGCCAGTTCAGCCAGTTCTGCCTCTGGCAGGTCAATCAGCTCCTGTCGCTCTTTGGCCAGTTCCGCCTGCTCGGCATCCGACTGCGAACTGACCGATACGTACTCACCCGCAGCCATCGACATGGCACCGGCAACCAGTGCCGCGACGCCGGCAACGGCAATCTCGCCCTTTCCGGAGGAGGCCGCAGCGACCCCGATGATCAGGCTGGCCGTGGAAACGATCCCGTCATTCGCCCCCAGTACGGCGGCCCGCATCCAGCCGATCCGGGACATTTGGTGACGTTCGTAGTGAAAATGAAATCGCGGCATAGGAATCCTGATTGTTGCTGGCTGACTGCACTGTCAGGCGTGAGAGATAATCGCGGAATGCGTCAAATGCCGCATTAGTCGGCCTGGTTCACCGAAACACCCAGGGATTCTACGGTACTGATCGTCAGGTACCCAACGGGTAGACCATTGGCGCGCTGGTAATCTTCCATCGCCTTTAGCGTGGCCGGTCCGAATTCGCCGTCTGCGGGTACGGCGTAACCTTTTTCGTTCAGCGCCTGCTGCACCTCCTTTATCTTCGCCGGCGAGGCATTTGTATTGCAAAGGACCTCGCGCGACTCGACGTTGCCCCCACCTGTCACTTCGCGCTTCTCGACAGTGCGGTAGGTTGCCGGAATGACAATGGTCTCTTCCTGCGCCGGCGTGACCACTCGCTGAAGGGTGATGGTTTCATAAACTGCCGGAACATCCTCTTCCACAACCCGGGCAGGAGACTCCACGATTTGCCGGGATATCGTCCGGTATCTTGCCGGAATGACCTTCGTCTCTGCCCGCTCCGGGGTGACGATGCGTGTTCGTGTGACTTCCTCGAACTGCGCTGGCACCTCTACCCGGGACAATCGTTCCCCTGTCGACACAGCAGAGTCGGCCGCCTCACCCCCATCCGGGATCTTTTGGCCATAGAAAGCTGCCCCCGGCTTCCAGGTTGTATAAGCAGGCCTCACGAGCACTTTCTCTGTATATGTCTCGAAACTGGCAGGAATGATGCTGGTCTCGATGCGCTCAGGTTCTTCCAGAATCTGTTCGGTTTGCGTGATGAACTGCGCCGGAATCACCGTGTAGGCCTTGGTGGCTTCCTTGACCAAAACCTCTTGTGTGTAGGTCTCGAGTACCGCCGAAATAAACCTCACCTCGGTTCGCTCGGGTTCAGCAATCATCTGTTCCGTTACGATCTCGGTCGTTTCAGGTATCAGTACGCGCGCGAAACAGAAACCGGCATCCGACGCGGGTGGATAGGCCTCACCATCCTGTGCAAGGACGCACCCGGAAAGCGCGATGGCTGCGATCGAAGCGAAAATCAACTTGTTCATTCTTCATTCCCCTGGCCGCATTTGGCCACCCGGCGTCAATCATGCACTTTCCACCTGTCTAAACCAGCGCCAGGCCACCGACCAGACCGTTTAGCCCTGGCATGATTTGAATCACGCCGCGCGCGGTGCTGGCATTCGGGGGATTCCGGGCTATACGGGCCTCACAAGCAGAGAGGCGCGATATGATTCCCCGGTACACCCGTCCTGAAATGGCTGAAATCTGGTCTCCCGAGACACGTTTTGGCATCTGGCTCGAAATCGAAACGCTTGCCGCCGAAGCGATGGAAAATCTCGGCATCATACCAGCGGGCGTCACGCAGGCCGTGCGAGAGCGCGGGGCGTTCGAAGTCGAACGTATCGACGCGATTGAACGCGAAGTGAAACACGATGTCATCGCCTTCCTGACCAATGTCGCAGAACACGTGGGTGAAGAAGCCCGCTTTCTACACAAGGGCATGACATCGTCAGATGTCCTGGACACATGCCTGAGCGTTCAGCTGGTGCGCGCTGGCGATCTTCTGATGACCGGCCTCGACCGCGTTCTCACCGCCCTGGAAACGCGCGCGCGTGAGCACAAATTCACGCCCACGATTGGCCGCAGTCACGGGATTCACGCTGAACCGACAACGTTCGGCCTCAAGCTGGCAACTTTCCACGCGGAATTCCAACGCGCACGCAGGCGCCTGGAAATGGCGCGCGAAGAAATCGCAACCTGCGCGATTTCCGGCGCAGTCGGTACATTTGCCAACATCGACCCGGCGATTGAAGCGCACGTTGCATCCAAGCTTGGCCTCATAATCGAGCCCGTTTCCACGCAGGTCATTCCGCGCGACCGTCATGCCATGTTTTTCGCGGTACTCGGCGTGATCGCATCCTCGGTTGAACGCCTGTCCACCGAAGTGCGTCATCTGCAGCGAACCGAGGTGCTGGAAGCCGAAGAGTTTTTCTCTGCCGGCCAGAAGGGATCGTCTGCCATGCCGCACAAGCGCAATCCCGTGCTCACCGAAAACCTCACAGGGCTTGCTCGGCTCGTGCGGTCAGCCGTCACGCCCGCACTTGAGAACGTCGCCCTGTGGCACGAGCGCGATATTTCCCATTCGTCCGTCGAACGCGGAATCGGCCCCGACGCAACGATCCATCTGGACTTCGCCCTGCATCGGCTTGCTGGTGTGGTGGAAAACCTGGTCGTCTATCCGGAAAATATGCTGCGTACGATCGAAAGCATGGGCGGCCTTCACAACTCCCAGCGCATCCTGCTCGCACTTGTCGAACACGGCGTCAGCCGTGAAGACTCCTACTCACTGGTGCAACGGAATGCGATGCGCACCTGGCGCGGCGAAGGCAACCTGCTTGACCTGCTCAAGTCAGACCCGGACGTCACAGCGAAACTGACAGACGCGGAACTCGAAGACCTGTTTGACCTCGAATATCATTTCAAACATGTCGACACGATTTTCGAACGCGTTTTTGGAGCCGCCTGAAGTTCTTTTGTCAGAACTGAAATCCATTCGATAAAAAATCACCCCGCAGCTTGCTGCGGGGTGATCTGTATTGTCCGCTTCAAGCGTGTTGCTAGAAGGTCGTGGACAGGCTCGCCGAGATCGTCGTTCCGCGCTCATAGGTGTTGTACTCGGTACGGCCCACATCGCTTTCAGATGTCTGGTACTCGATGTGCTTTTCACCAAGCAGGTTTCGGCCTTTCAAGCCAAGCGACATTTCGCGACCAGCAATCGTGAAATCACGATTGTAGACGAGGTCGAGCTGGATACCGGGATCTTCGATCACGTCTGGCAGTGCGGCGGCGCCCACGCCAAATCCGCGCTGCAGGATACGTTCATCAACCCAGCCGACGAGAAGCGTCATCTGCTCTACGTCACTTTGCCATCCGAACTGTGCGTTCAGAATGTTTTCCGGCGTACCCTGAAGGTCGGACCCATCAAGCCCGAACAGGGATGCATTGCGAAGCGAGCGCGAGATTGGATCGAATACCAGATCGTCATCTTGTGCCTGGACTTCAGAAGCCGTGTAAGTGTAGTTCGCCGAGAACAGCCATTCACGATCATCCATCCATGGATTTGAGATCGGCATGGCAAAATTGGTTCTGTACTCGAGTTCCGCACCGTACAGCTCTGCTTTCGGGCTGTTGATGAAGGTTGTCTCGAACACGAACGACGCCGTCGAATACTGCACTTCCTCGATCGGATTCTTGATGTCCTTGTAGAAGCCTCCCAAAGTCACGAACTGGTTGCGGCCAAGATAATACTCAAGGCGTGCGTCATAGTTCTTCAGTTCGCTGTCCACGAGACCACTGTTCCCGCGATAGGTGCGATCGGTCTCTGGATCCACGAAGGAGGAGAGCGCGAGTTCGCGGAACTGCGGACGGGCAATCGTTTGCGAATAGCCGGCACGCAACTGTAGGTCGTCTGCGAAGTTCCATGTCAGCGTTAACGCGGGCAGGACATAGTCGTTGCTCAGGTTGACGTCACCTGCTCCCGGATTACCGAACCGGTCGAATGTCTCAACCGTTTGCTCTGCATCTTCGTACCGGAACCCGACCGTGCCGCGAACATAGTCGAGAATGTCCAGCTCGGTCTGCACGTAGAATGCATTCACATCGAGTGCACCTGAATAGGAGTCGTTAGGCGTGACGACTTCCTGCAGGATAAACCGCGCAGGGTCGATGTTATCCGGCGAAAACAGGTAGTCAGGTCGCGCGGCCTGCGCGTCTGCAGGCAGGGCGTTGCCGCCGACGAAGCGAAGAGACAGGTAATTATAGTCGCGATCAGTCGACGCGACGTCAAAACCACCCGACATGACCAGCTCCCTGGCGTTTCCGATATCCACAGTATACGTGGCATCCGCACCAAAGCTGGCAATCGTGTCCTCAAGGTCGGAGAAGACTATGTTGTAGTTGTTGGCCGTGGAATACAACGGCACGCCATCCGCATCGGGGCTACGACGGAGTGAACGGTCATAAGGCGCGTCACGTGTGGAGACAGCATATGCGCCGCGCCAGTTCAGATCCAGATCACCAATTCCGTGTTCACCGCGCAACTGGAAAAATGCCAATTCACGTTCGAACCAGCCGCTCGATTCATCAAAGATCTCACCTGTGGCGCCCGGTGCGTTAAAGTCCGTGCCTGTGGTGATTTCTGCCTGCTTCGACGTCGTATGGACATAGAACAAAGTCGCCTGGATCTCGTTATCGCCCCAACCGATTGAACCGGATCCGAGCGCATTAAGCGTGGCATCGTAAGTTGTCGAGAACTGGTTCTGGTCGCTGCCGAGTACACCAGCTTCTACAGACTGACGGATGGCATCTCTTGTTGTCCATCCCGAGTCAAAGCCAACAACGCCGATCAGGCCGATATCGTACTGGCCTTTGTCGAGGATCAGGCCGCCCTCGATCGAACCGCTGGGATCCGGACCCAGCTCACCCTGCTGGATCACCGACAAGGGCGAATTGACCAGGCTTTCGCCAATGGTTTCGATCTGTTCCGGTGTTTGATCGCTCAGCCGTTCTCCGGATGCGAGAACTGCAGCCAATGGTCCTGGAATGTCGCGGAGGCCGTCATCGTAACCCGACCAGTCAAGGTCACCGCCATTGACGTACAGTCCATCCGATCCGGTCGTTTCTGTATTTGCAGAAATGCCGCCTTTGACTGTCAGAAAATTCTCGGACGGCTGGCGAAGGGTTTCAAGATCGATCACACCGCCGCCAAATTCACCCGGGTAATTGGCCGAATATGTCTTCTGTACGGCCGCACCGGCCAGGACGCTCGACGGGAACAGGTCAAGCGGCACAGTACGACGCAGAGGTTCAGGGCTTGGAAGCGGCGATCCGTTGAGCAAGGCCGACGAATACCGGTCGCCAAGGCCCCGCACGAAGGCGAAGCGTCCGGATACGATGCTCAGACCACTGAGACGGGTCAGGGCAAGCGCCGCGTTGGAATCGCCTTGACGCGCCAGGTCTTCACTCGACAGGAAAGTCGCGACCTGGGACGTTTCACGCTGCGGTTCCGGAATGAACTGACCGCGCACGACAACCGTCTGGAGGGTGCGGCTGTCTTCGGGCGTGTCTGCTGGAGGTGTTGCTTCCTGAGCGCCCGCAATGGGCGATAAAGCAAGCATGACTGCTGTCGACAGCAACCATTTGTATTTGACAGAAGTAATGTGCATTTTTCTTGACCTAGCTTGGCGTGGATCTGAGGCGCCCAATCGAGAACCTCGGTATCTGCCCTGAAATGAAAGTGCCGGGATGGCGCACGGCTTGCGTGGCCATCCCGGCGGTTCTCAACTTAACAAGGGTCGCTGGCTTCGAGGCCGCACGACCAACCCTGCCACCAGGTGTCCGAGGCGTTCTCGACAGCACCGATATAGTCGACTGGCTCAAGGTCAGCAGACAGACCCGTTACATCGAAGGCCGTGACGGCCGACTCGGCTGCACCATTGATGAAACTGTTGATCAGCGTGCTTGCTGTTGCCGTGGAGTTATTGGTGCCCGCTGCGATGGCTGCGGCTGCAGCACCCGGATCGGAGTTTGCCGTTTCCACGCCAGCGGCGCAGTCAAACAGGACCGAGTTGAACGCCGGGTCCACACCTGCCTGGTAGCCGGCCACGCCATTGCCTGCCGAAGATTCCCAGCGGAAGCATTCCGTGACTTCCTTCACCACGCCGTTGACATAGGTGCCGACCGTACCCGTGTTCAGGCGGAAAGCGTTGCCGCCTGCTTCACCCAGGAAGGTGAAGTTGGAGACCTTGGCATCGGAAGGCGGCGAAATGCCTGCAACCGAGCTGGCTTCAACCATATTGTCACCGCCGGCAGTGCGCTGCTTCACGACCACATACTGAAGGCTGCCATTGTAGCCATTGTCGGTGTCGAGCGAGTCATCATCCGCACCCGTCAGCACGAGGTGCGTTGCATTCACCCCGCCGCCGAAGAATTCGATGCCGTCATCCGAGCTGTTGTGGACCTGGACATAATCAACCGTCGTGCCCGAACCAACACCAGCCAGCGTGATGCCGTTCAATTCGTTGCCTGTCGTGACTTCGAAACCGGAATGCTTGACCACCGTATACCGCAACGAACCGCTATTATCGGCTGGCACGGCACCGCCGTAAACCGCGTCAGGGTTGGTCACACCTTCAACCACGTTGTCACAATCGACTGTCGCGGGCGTTGCGGCATTGCGGCAGCGGTTGATCGGCGCGCGGCCGAGGATGACCAGACCGCCCCATTCGCCAATGGCGTTTTCCGGGTTGGGTTGCGTACCGGTGACATCCGCTTCGGATGTCAGGACGACCGGATTCTCCTTCGTTCCGTTCGAGAATATCTGGGAGCCACGGTTCACGACAATATAGTCTGCGCCGCTTCCGCTGAAGATTGTGACGCCGGCTTCAATCGTCAGAGACGCCGGATCACCACCTGCCGCTGCACCATCAGCACCGATGTCAACACCGACATCCAGACGTCCAACAACTTCGTAGATGTTTCCGCGTGTCAGACGAACATCGTCAGTGATCACACCCGAGATGCGGCAGACCGTTTGGTCGTTCACTTCAAGCCCGGAATCGGTCGTACCGGTCGGACATGTCGGATCGGGGAAGAGGCCAAATGTCCAGCCGGTTGCCCAGTTCTGGGTTTCCGTTTCGGACGGGCCAAAGGCGCCGATATAGGTAGTCGCATCAAAAGATGCCGAAAGCGTTGTCGCATCAAACGGTGTGACAGCCGCTTCGTTCGGGCCAGGGAAGAAAGAGGCTGCGAGCGTGCTTGCTGTTGCCGTGGAGTTATTGGTGCCCGCTGCGATGGCTGCGGTTGCAGCACCCGGGTCGGAGTTTGCCGTTTCCACGCCAGCAGCGCAGTCAAACAGGACCGAGTTGAACGCCGGGTCCACACCCGCCTGGTAGCCGGCCACGCCATTGCCTGCCGAAGATTCCCAGCGGAAGCATTCCGCGACTTCAGTCACCACGCCGTTGACATAGGTGCCGACCGTACCCGTGTTCAGGCGAAGGGCGTTGCCGCCTGCATCACCGACGAAGGTGAAGTTGGATATGTTAGCATCAGAAGCTGGCGAGATGCCTGCCACCGAACTGGCTTCAACCATATTGTCACCGCCGGCAGTGCGCTGCTTCACGACCACATACTGAAGGCTGCCATTGTAGCCATTGTCAGTGTCGAGCGAGTCATCATCATTGCCCGTCAGCACGATGTGCTTGGCGTTCACCGTTCCGCCGAAGAATTCGATGCCGTCGTCCGAGCTGTTGTGGACCTGGACATAATCAACCGTCGTGCCCGAACCAACACCCGCCAGCGTGATGCCGTTCAATTCGTTGCCAGTGCCGATTGCAAACCCGGAGAAGCGCAATGAGACGTAACGCAGTGTACCACTGTTGTCCGTCGGGTCAGCGCCGCCGTAAACGGCGTCAGGGTTGCTCACGCCTTCAACCACGTTGTCACAATCGACTGTCGCAGGCGTTGCGGCATTGCGGCAGCGGTTGATGGGTGCCTGGCCCAGGATCACAAGGCCGCCCCACTCACCAATATTGTCGCCGCCAAAATCATTCGACGGGTCGCTGTCTGCGCGGCGGACGAGATCGTTCGCGCTGGTCATGACGATCGGATTGGCCCCATTGCCGTCTGCATCGATCTGCGAACCGCGATTGACGACAATGTAATCAGCGCCGGTGCGCCCGAAAACAGTTACGCCTGGCTCGATGGTCAGCGTTGCAGCTGTTCCGTCGGGGTCCGTGCCATCTGCACCGACGTCCACGCCGATATCCACCCGGCCGTCGACGGCATAAGCGATGCCAGAAACGAACGGAAGTGTAAGGTCGCTCAGATATGTACCAGAAAGGTTACAGGTCGTGAGGCCGCCGACTGCAGCGCCTTCCGTGAAACCTGCCGGGCATGACGCAGTACCGCCACCGCCACCGCCACCGCCGCCGCCGCCACCAGGAGGCGTTCCTGGATTGCTTGGACCCGGTGAAGCAATGTTACTTCCCTGTGAACACGCTGCTGCGAAGCAGAGCGCGATCGCGCTAACTGACCTGCGAAATATCATTGGAACCCCTTAGATTCTGAGCGTTGGATAGGCCGACTCCATCGCGACCCCGTCAGCGGCTGAATAGCGGGAGGGCATGACAAACAATTAACGGAAATATTTCGGTTTTAAGACACTCGCACGGCGAGGCACGCTCGCCCCGAATAACTGTGATCAAAACACGGAGAGCGTCACAAAACTTTCGCGAAAACGACATGTGAGCGCGTTAAATCCAGAATAATTGAGCGCCAATTGAGAACCAGAGGATTAATGCAATCAAGGGGCGGCCTCGGTGGAAAATATGGATTTGATTTACAGACTTGAGGGACGGCTGATTGATCTCGAAGTCAAGGTCGCGCAACTCGAGAAGGCTTTGGCCGAGATGCCAACGTCCGAGCCGGCCATTCCGGAAGAGGCGCAGAGACGGATTGCTGCCGGCGAACATCCTGTTCGTGTCATGCGCGAACTAAGGTTGCTGACCCAAAGCCAACTCAGCGAACTGTGCGGCATTCGTCCCAATCACATATCGGCAATCGAGCGTGGCCAGACGTTTGGCCTCAAGACAGCGCGCAGGCTGTCAGAAGCCCTGAACGTGCCCGCAAGTGTGCTGTTCTGACTGCTTTTGACGTCCAGATCGCGCCAGAAGATGAAAAGATGTACGTTATTAGGACGACATCCAACTATGAAGAATTAAAAACATGTACTGCAATTCAGCTTGGCACTATTGACCTGTTTACTTCATCAACATTCTAAATGCCGGATCCCGGCGATGGCTCACCTGTTCGCCAGGGGCCCTGGCGACCCAATCCGGGCAGGAAATTTGCAGTCAGAGTAGAATATGAGCCAGTTAAACATTCTTTCGAAGAAGGCACTGCACTTCCTGCCGCGCGTACGCGGCGGCTTCATGTTCCTGCTGGTTGCCGCTTTGGGATTGCTGACTGCCCGTTTCATCTGGCTTCTCATTGAACCGGGCGGTGCTGTCAGCCAGCCCTTGCGTCTGCCCGCGACAACCGCCCCCGCATCCGAAAGTTCCCCTCTCGCCACCGCAGACCTCATGCTGTTGACCCGCTCAAACCGGTTCGGAACGGGGGCGCCCGGAGGTGACATTATTCCGGATGCGCCTGCGACCAGTCTCAACTTGACCCTTAAAGGCGTGCGATCGGTCGCGACAGGTACGCGCGAACCGGCTTCCCAACAGGTGTCGATTGCCGTCATCCAGACCCCCGACGGTCGGGCGCTGACCTATCATGCCGGCGACACGATTATTGAAGGCGTCACACTCGACCGCGTTTTGCCAGACCGTGTCCTGATCCGCAAATCAGGGGCGCTGGAAACACTCATGATGGACAGCAGCATTGATGCGCTGGCTGTCCTGTCACGCCCGGGAGAAAGCGGCCTGATCGAAGGCGCGCCCCGCCCTGCAACGATTTCCGAGACGCCTGCTGCCACGGTGAATCGGTCATTGCTCGCATCGCTCGACATCGCTCCGGTATTTTCGGACAGTCTCCTGACGGGCTACCGTATCACGACCTCCGGCCCGGCGAGTGACCTTTCGAATGCAGGCCTCGAACCTGGTGACCTTGTCACGCATGTCGAAGGCAAGCCCGTCGGCGAAATCGACATTCAGAGTTTTTCCGACCGGCTGTCCACGGCAACCGAACTATCCATGACGTTACAGCGCAATGGCGCCGCTGTGCCCGTCACGCTGCGCTTCCCTGAGGGAGATTAGAATGAACTTCCGTATCGGCCTGTCGGCATTCCTGCTTGCCTCTTCAGCCTTGCCGGCCTTCGCACTGACTGGAGAGTCTGCTCAGGCATCTTCGCGTCATGTATTGAATTTTGACGATGTGGAGCTGAGTTCGCTCATCGCCGACGTTTCCATTGTGACCGGATACACTTTCATCGTGCATCCGGATGTTCGCGGCAAGCGCGTCACGGTCACATCATCTTCGCCCCTGACCAAGGAAGGTGTCTTCGACGTCTTTCTTTCCACGCTGCGTGTGCACGGTTTCACTGCCATTCCCGCAGGCAAGGACACCTATCGCATCATCCCGGAACAATCCGGGGTCAGCGAGGCCGGAACACGCTCAACAGGCGCCAACAGCCTGGTCACGGAGATTATTCACCTCAACAATTTCAATGCGCTGGAAGCTGCGCAAATGGTGAAGCCCCTCGTCGATGCACAAGGCCAGGTGATCGCCAATCCACGTTCGAACACGCTGGTCGTCGTCGACTATGCGTCGAACATCCCGCGCATTCGCCAGCTGGTGGCCGGGATCGATAAAGATCGCACGCGTACTGAAACAATTTCTCTACGGAACATTCCATCGGGAGAAATGCAATCGATCCTTATGGCACTGGAAAAACCCGGCGGCGAAGATTCTTATGCAACGAACTTCCAGGCGATCGCGTCACAATCGGGCAACTCGATCGTGATACGCGGCGATAACCTGATGGTCGAACGCGCCATGAAGGTCGTCAATCAGCTGGACGCGACCGATCGTGTCGAAGACACGCTTCGCGTCATTCCGCTCAAAAATGCCGACGCGGCCGACATTGTGCCGATCCTTGAAAAAGTCGCGGGCGCCATGGCATTCCGGCGCGGCGAGGCCGGGGGCGAAGTCACACCGAGCACCATCGCCTTCCACGCCTCAACCAACTCGCTCGTGATCAACGCGCCGGGCGAAACCCTCCTCACCCTCGAACGCGTTATCCAGGACCTCGACAAGCGCCGCGCCCAGGTGCTCGTCGAGGCCATCATCGTCGAAATGTCCGACGACACGGCGCGCGAGCTCGGCCTGCAGTTCCTGCTCAGCGGCACCGGCAATTCGTCGGTGCCATTCGTGTCGACAAACTACTCTCGTTCGGCCCCCAACCTCCTGGCCCTCGCGGGCGCCCTGAGCGGGGACACGCCCTTCAATAGCGGTGACACGAATCCTTTCGCCTCCGCTGCGGTGACATCCCTGCTTGGCTTGTCAGGCATTAGCGCCGGCATTGGCGGCCAGGATGGCAACACGCTGTTCGGTGCTATCCTCACAGCCGTGGAATCCGACAAGAACTCCCGGGTGCTGTCGAAACCGTTCAACATGACACTGGACAACGGAACCTCGTCCCTGCTCGTCGGACAGGAAGTCCCGATCATTACCGGAACAGTCCTTGGCGCGGACAACACAAACCCCTATCAGACCGTGGACCGCAAGGAGATCGGCGTCCGGCTTGACGTCACCCCGCGCATTTCTTCCGACGATGCCGTCCGCCTGGAGATCAATCAGGAAGTCTCCAGCATCGACGGTGCCATTTCGACAGCGACATCGGACCTCGTGTTCAACAAACGCCAGATCACGACTGACGTCCTTGCCGACAGCGGCGAAATAATCGTCATCGGCGGGCTGATCCAGCAATCCGATACGATCGCGAACGAGAAGGTTCCAATTCTTGGCGACATGCCGGTTGCGGGTCGCCTGTTCCGCTCCGAAGGCAAGGCCACCAAGCGCACGAACCTCATGGTCTTCATCCGCCCGACCGTCATTCGCGACCGCCAGAGCGCGCGCGAAGCCACCTCGCGCAGCTATCGTTTCGTGCGCGCCGAGGAGCTCTGGAATGACAAGAAGTCGAACGTGAATTCGCTGGACGCCTTTGTCAGTGAAGTTCTCGGATCACCGCCACCGAAATAATCCCATGAGCACGCACGCCGCCTCAACCCGCCAGTTCACCTACGCTTTTGCCAAGGAGAAGGGCCTGATCGTATTGCCTGACCGCGATAGGCTGACCGTGGGCGTACGCACGGGGGCTGACGCGATGTCGCTCATCGAGGCGCGCCGGGCTCTCGGACGGTCCCATGCAATCGAGTCGCTCGATCCGCCGAGCTTCGACCGCGCCCTGACGGCTGCTTTCAGCCAGGGACCGCTCGGCGCAACAGACATTGAAGCCGCTGTCGCAAGCCGTGGCGGACTCGAGAGCCTGATTGACGACATACCCGAAGCGGCCGACCTGCTTGGTGGCAGCGACGACGCCCCCGTCATCCGCCTTATCAACGGCCTCATCTACGAAGCCATGAAGCGCCGGGCCTCTGATATCCATATCGATCCGTTTGAAGACAAGCTTTCCATCCGTTATCGGATCGATGGGGATCTCGTCGAAGTCCTGACGCCGCCTCGCAAACTGGCGGCCCCGCTTGTGTCCCGCATCAAGGTCATGGCACGCCTCGATATCGCCGAGAAGCGCCTGCCGCAGGACGGGCGCATCTCGCTGCAGGCCGGAGGCCGCTCGATCGACGTCCGGGTGGCCATCCTGCCGACACGCTTTGGCGAACGCGTTGCGCTGCGCCTGCTCGACACACAGAACGCGCTGCTCACGCTTGAACAGCTCGGCATGGATTCCGACACCTACCAGCGCTTCGATCAGGTCCTCGGCCAGCCCAACGGCGTGATCCTCGTCACTGGCCCTGTCGGCTCGGGCAAAACGACTACGCTCTATTCCTCCATATCGCGTCTGAATACCGGCAACGTGAACATCATGACGCTGGAAGACCCCGTGGAATACGGACTTCCCGGCATCAGCCAGACCCAGATGGACTCCAAGGTCGGCCTGACCTTCGCCCGGGCCCTGCGCAATATCCTGCGTCAGGACTTCAACATCGTCATGGTCGGTGAGATCCGTGACCTTGAAACTGCCGAAGCAGCCTTCGAGTTCGCGTCGACAGGCCGTCTCGCCTTCTCGACGCTCCACACTAACAGCGCCGCAGGTGCGATTACCCGCCTTCGCGACATGGGCGTCGAAACGTATCTCATGGCGTCCACCCTGCGGGCCGTGATGGCACAGCGCCTCGTGCGAAAGCTCTGCGACGTCTGCAAGGAACCTGCGACCGCCGGGCCAGCCGAGTATGAGGCGCTCGACCTGCCGCACGCCGAATCCTTCACGCATTACACGCCCAAGGGCTGCCTGGCCTGCGGCAATACCGGCTTCCATGGCCGTATCGCGATCTACGAACTCCTGGTCGTCGACAATGCCGTGCGCAACCTGCTGCACGCAGATGCGACAGAGGATGCCATCGAGGCCGTCGCCTTTGCTGACCATCACCGTCTCATCGAGAATGCGCGGCGTTACGTGTTCTCTGGCGAGACAAGCGTGACCGAAGTGCTTCGTGTCTGCCGCAAGGAGACCCGTGATGGCAGCGTTTGAGTATGTCGCGGTCGATAATGGCGGCAAGCGCATGCGCGGTGTCATATCCGCCGACAGTCCCCGCGCCGCCCGCAAGGAATTGCGGATGCGGGATCTTATGCCTGTTGAAGTCTCGCCGCTCAATGCGAAGACAGCCCGCGGGGGCAAGGGCGCGAGCGGACGCATCTCCGAAAAAGAGCGCGCCCTGCTTGCGCGCCAACTCGCGGTCCTGCTCCAGTCGGGACTGACGGTCGAACAGGCCCTGACAGCGGCTGCCAGTGATGCCAAGCCGGAAACCGTAGCCATCCTCCACAGGGTCCGCAACGAAGTCACCGAAGGATCGCGTTTTGCCGATGCGCTGGGCACCGCGCCGCGCGCTTTTCCGCCCTTGTTCAAATCGGTCGTTGCCGCAGGCGAGATGTCGGGGCGCCAAGGCGAAGTGATGGAGCGCCTGGCGGTCTATCTCGAGAACACCTGGCGCCTTCGCCAGAAGGTCCAGTCCGCTCTGATCTATCCCGCGCTGCTCGCCACGCTGGCCATCGGCATGGTCATCGCCCTGATGATCCTCGTCGTGCCTCGCCTTGTCGAACAATTCGACATGTTCGATGCAGACCTGCCTTGGCTGACCGAGCAAGTCATCGGGCTCTCCAACCTTTTGCGCAACTGGGGCTGGCTCATCGCAATCGCTATTGTCGGTGGAGTCCTGGTCCTCAGCCGCATCATGCGCGCACCTGCCGCTCGCGAGTCCCTGGACCGGCTCGTCCTGCGCCTGCCAATCGTCGGAAATCTCGCACGAACGGTCTCGGCAGCACGTTTCGCCCGCATTTTCGCAACCCTGTCATCATCGGGAGCGACCGTTCTGGAATCGCTCCAGGCCGCGCGCGGCGCCATGTCCAACAGCGTCTTCCGCAAGGCGACAGACGAAATCGCCCTGCGCGTCAGCGAAGGAGGCTCCTTCGCCGCAGCCCTGAAGGGCACAGGCGCCTTCCCGCCGATGATGGTTCACATGGTCGCCAGTGGCGAAGCGGGCCGCGACGTTCCCGGAATGATGACCCGCGCGGCAGAGTTCCTTGAAGAGGAATTCGAGAACGCCACATCGACCGCGCTCAGCCTGATGGAACCCATCATCATCGTTGTGCTCGGCGGACTTGTCGGCGTGATCGTTTTGTCGATCATGCTCCCCATCATCCAGCTCAACACGCTGGCGCTGCAATAGCGCCGCAACCCATTCAGGAGGCCAACATGACCCAAGACACAGACCAGCACACTGGTAATTCGCGTCCGAAGGATGCCGGATTCTCACTCGTTGAACTCCTGGTCACCGTTTCGATCATGGCCCTGCTGGCAACGGCCGTCGTCATTTCGGTGGGCCCGGTATTAAGCAAATCACGCGTAGACCGCGCCCGCGCTGACATAGCCGCGCTCGAAAGCGGTCTGGAACAGTACAGTTTCGACATGTTCAATTACCCCGGCGCCGATGCCGGACTGGGCGCCCTGAAAACGCCGCCCAATAATGACAAGGCCGACCAGTATCGCCCCGGCGGCTACATCAAGCGCATCCAGCAGGACCCCTGGGGCAATGACTACCATTACGCCGTACCCGGCCCCCGGTCCGGCGGCGCCTATGACGTCTATTCCGCCGGCCCCGATGGCGAGCCCGGCAATGACGATGATATAGGCAACTGGAACTGACCTGACGCATGACGCACACAAGCGACCCTTTCCACACCACTGAAGCAGGCATGACCCTGACCGAAGTGCTGGTCGCAGTATTCATCATGGCGCTGGCGGCAGGCATGGTCACAATGACCCTGCGCCCCAGGGCCGACCCGCTTGTAGAGGCCGCCACCCGTCTCGAACAGGATGTCAGCGCCGCCCTCAACCTGGCCCTGGTGACCGGAATCCCGCAAGGGCTTATGGTCACGGACAATGGCTATCAAAGGGTCAGATGGACCAACAAGACCTGGAGTGCTGCGCCGGGCGGCGCAGTCTCGTTCGGGCGCAATGTTGGGTTTGATGCGCGTCTCACATCCTCGTTCATTTCGTCCGATACGGATGCCCCCCAACCGGACGTCATACTCGACTCGACAGGCACGGCTCAAAGCGAACCGCTGAAGCTGGTACGCGGACGCGAGGCAATCGAACTTAACATTGCGCCCAATGGTGAAGTGAAGTGGGAGGCACCCGATGCCTGACCATTCATCCCAATCCGGGTTCACGCTGGTTGAAGTCATCGCCGCGCTCGGCGTTTTCTCCATATCGGCCATCGGCCTGATCCATCTGAGCAGCGAAACGACGATTGGCGCCCGGCAGGTCGATCTGCGCGCCCTCGCAGAGATCGAGGCCAGCAACCGCATGGCAGACGCCATGACCCTGCCCCCACCGGTCTTAACGGGTGTCATCGCGGGTGACGCCACCCAGCGTGGCCGCACTTTTGACTGGAACCGTACAATCTCGCCTACACAGGAAGACGGACTTTACCTGATCGACGTCACCGTTTCGGCGCCTGAATCCGGACAGGTGCTCGCACACGTCCAGGCTTTGAGGGCGGGCCAATGAAACGGGCAGACGCAGGCTTCACACTCGTCGAAACGCTGGTCGCGCTGGGCGTCACAGCCATGCTGGCAACAGCCGGCACGCTGATGATGCTGCAGACCCTCCAGGGCAGCCGTGCCATCGACACCCGCATGGAAAAGGTACGCCAGCTCGAGGCGGCCAACGGCCTCCTGCGGGCAGACTTCAGCGAGATGACCAGGCGCCCGTCTTCGGCGCCCGACAGTTTCATGCCCGCCGCCGGGTTCTACGGGCGCAAGGGAGACGCAACTGGCGAACTGATCAGCTTTGTCCGTACCGGGTGGAACGATCCCCGCACCGAAAGTGACCGCAGCGAGCTTCAGCGCGTCACATATCAACTGGATGACGGAGAACTCATCCGCAAGGCATGGCTCCGGCCAGACCCGGTCAGCACCACGCCCACGGTCGAGCGTGTTCTCCTCGATGGCATTGACGCACTGTCCATCCGCTACCGCCTTCGCGGCGTCTGGTTTGATGAATGGCCCGCCGATACATCTGGCACGCATCCGGACATGATCCAGCTCGACCTGACATTCGCCGAGAATGACCAACTGCATCTCATGTACATGGTTGGCTCAGCGCAATGAACCGGTCCCCCGCCCCCAAAGATCGCGGCGCCGCGCTCCTGTCGATCCTGATGATCGTCGCGGTTATGTCCGTCGCCGCACTCACCGCCGTTGACGCGCTTGGCCGCTCACTCAGTCTTTCGCGGGTCTCATCGCAACGTTCCCAGACCATGTGGGCCGCACGCTCGACCGAATCCATCGGCGCTGTTGCAATCGCCCGCATGCTCAAGCTCGACGACGATGCATTCAGACTTGCATTGGAGAACAATCAGGCGATCACCTTGCCCTTCGAGCGCGGCGTGATTCAGGCGACGCTGGGCGACGACTCCAATTGCTTCAATCTCAACACGATTACCGGCGAGCCGGGGGATGTTGCGATCATCCAGTTCAGCGCCTTGCTCGAGGCACAGGGCATGTTCCCGTCAGATGCGCGCGCGCTGGCCGACAGCCTTGCTGATTGGGTAGATGGCAATACGGTGGCGCGGGACTACGGCGCCGAGGACAGCTATTACGCAACGCTCGAAACCCCGTATCGCGCAGCCAATACGCCCCTGGAAAACCTCTCCGAACTGCGGGCAATCAAGGGATTCACGCCGGAAATCATCGAGATCGTCCGCTCGCTGGTCTGTGTGCGCCCCTCCAAGTTCCAGTCCGCCCTCAACTTAGAAACACTGACCGAGGCAGATGCACCCCTGTTGATGGCCCTGTTCTCCAGCGAACTCGGCATTGAAGACGCCCTGTCCGTCATCCGCGCCCGGCCGCTCTCAGGCTGGCAATCGCGCGACACATTCCTGGCCGACAGCAGGATTCAGGCGATCGCGACAGCAGCCCGTAATGACTCCATCATTGGCGTCCGGCCAACACATCTGCGTTTGACAGCCCGCATCAGTTCAGGCTCAACGCAGGAAACGCTCCAGCTGGTCTACGCATCCGATATCGCGGGCAAGGTCAGCCTCATCCAACGCACGACGGGAGACTTCTGATGGCCCGGCGACTATACACTTTGCTCCCAAGCCACGGCGCGCCGGCAGAATATGCCCAGATGGGTGACAAGGGCATTCGCCTGATGACTTTCAATGAGGCGGATATCGATTCCGGCGACGAAATAATTGTCTTTGTTCCGGGCACAGAGGTCGCTTGCTTCGACGTTCGGCTTCCGGCTCAGAACGCATCGGAACTCCGCCGGTCGGCAGCGTTCGCCCTGGAAGACGATCTGGCAGTGGCAGTTGAAGACGCCCACGTCGCAATTGGCCAGCCGCTGCCTGGCGGAATGCGGCCTGTCCATGTGGTCAATCCCGAATTGATGACGCAATGGGTGTCACGGCTGAATGCGGCAGGATTGAAATCCGCCCGGCTGGTTGCCGATGTGTCCGTCCTCCCTGAAACGCCGACAGCCGTCGATGCTGGCTCGCACATTCTGTTTTCAACGGGCCACCGGCATTTCGCCGCCGATGCCAGCCTGCCTGACGACGCGCTCCGCGCGCTTGTCCAGACAGCCGCAGCCCCGCTCACCACATCCAGTTCCCAACTGGCGCGCAGACTCGGCGTAACCGCCTCCGAACCGTCCTCGATGCCCCTGCTCGGCCAGCTTGCCCAATGGGCCGAGAAGGCCGGACCATTGACGGACCTGCGCCAGGGACCGTTCGTCAGCCGGAAGCAGGCCGAGTTCAAGATCGGCGCCTGGCGCCCGACATTGATCCTGGCCGCTGCGGCCGCTATCGCTTTCCTCTCGGTCACGGCGCTCGAATCCCGTTCGCTATCCCGGCTGGGCTCTGCACTGGACCGGCAGGCGCGCGACATCTATTCGTCCGCCTTCCCCGGCGTGCCTGTTCCAGCCAACCTCGCGTCAGCCATCCGCACCCAGGAATCCGCTCCGGTCGCCAACCGGCTTCCATTCCTCGAAGCGGCCGCCTTGCTCTACGAAGCGGTCCCGGCCGATAGCGACATCTCCATACAGGGCCTGCGCTATGACCAGGCAACAGGGCGCCTGATCGCGAACATGACCTACCCCAAGTTTGGCAGTGATACAGATCTCAAGAGCGCTCTGGAAGGAAAAGGTCTCGCAGTCTCCTTGGGCGACTCCCGCCAGCAGGATGGGCAGGTCCTCGGTGACCTTACTCTGGAGGGCGCCCGATGATGCAATGGTGGGAAAGACTCAGCCAGCGTGAACGCACACTTGTCGGCGCAGCAACGGCTCTGCTTGCGCTCATTGTTCTGCTGCAGTTCATTCTGCTTCCGCTGTTTGCCAGCCGGTCAGCGGCAGCCCTGCGTGCGGAGCAGGCCGCACGCACAGTTGACCTGATGACGTCGCGCGGATTTACCTCCTCAGCCGGAACAGATGCGGCATCCGCCACGGGAACACCTGTGGACGCGGACACAAGCCGTCGCGCCATCCTCGAGGCCGCGACACGCCGCGGACTCGCCATCGCCCGCGTTCAAGTCAGCGCGGACGGTGTCGTCACGGTACAGGTCGATGACGCAACTGCCGAAAGCGTCTTCGCATGGCTCGTTGAACTCCGGTCCAGCGCTGGGCTTGAAGCAAGCAGGGCCACGATCAACGAAGCTGGATCCGGTCTGGTCCGATCGAGTTTCGAATTCGGAGGCCCGGTTTCCGGATGAAACACATCACGCTCATTCTCGTCTTCATCGTCACGCTCGGTTTCGGAATCGTATCCGGAATCCCGCTGTCCTTTGTCATGCGAAATGCCGGACTCGTGCAAAAGGGCGTCAGTTGGCAGCAGGCGCGTGGCACCGTCTGGCACGGACAAGTGACTGGCCTTGGCTATCATGATCACGCCATCGGCGCGCTGGATGTGAAATCATCGCCCTTGTCACTCATCGCCGGTTCATTCGGCTCCGACATCAACTGGATGGGCCCCGCAGGCCGCGCACGTGGCAATATCAGCGTTTCGAATTCGGCGACAAAGGTTTCAGGCGTTGCCGCCGAGCTGGACATCAGCCGGCTGCAAGGCGTCCATCCTGAACTGCGCCGTGTCGGCGGCGCGCTGAAACTCTCCAATGCCGCGGCTGCCTTCAACGGATCCGGCACGTGCACGGATGCCAGCGGCACCGCCCAACTCGATCTCGTCAGACGCCTCGGCGTCCAATATGGCCGCGACTGGCCGGTACTCACAGGCGCGCCCACATGCATCAATGGAGACTTGCAGCTACCGCTCTCCGGCGACGGCCCGAATGGCGAACGCTTCGAGATCACCATGCGAGCGCTCTCCGATGGCCGAACGGGTATGGATATCCGCGTCGAGCGCCTTGATCCCCAGGCCAATGCCGCGCTCGCGGCAATGGGCTTCACAAATACCGGAAACGGCTACACGCTGCGTCAGGAAGCAGCATTGACCGAGGAGAACTAGGCATGCGGACGTCAAGCGCCATAAGTCTCGCCGCCGCACTGGCCTTTCTTGGCGCCTGCGCCGGTACGCCCGACTCCTCTTCCGAGCTGGCATCCGCAGCCGAGGTCATTTCAAACTCGGGCGAACTCCCTTCGCAGACCCTCGCGCCGGGTGCATGCGGCCTCTTTCTCTGGACCCAATCGCCGCCCGTTCGCTTCGTCTTCTTTACCGAAGCCGGCACAGACACCGCCCTCATCAATGTCGACGGAACCGAAACGCCACTGCAACTGACATCGACCGGCGGTAGCCTGTTCGGCCAGTTCATGACCCAGATGACCTACCGCTCCCCAACCGGCAATGTCGGCATCAGCTTCCAGCCCGGTGAGCGTCTGGACGGCGGACAGAGAGTCAAGAATGGGCGGCTGTCACTCGTCAGCAAGGACGGCTGGGAAACCATGATCCCCGTTTTGGGCCTCAGCGCGTGCCAGCCGGAAGAGCGCTAGGGCATCCGGGCCTGCCACTCTGTAGCTAAATGATAATTCCCGCCCTGACCGGGCTGGCGACGTCTTTCGGCATCCTCCGCTGACCAGCCTGCATTTCAGCGGAAAAGTCGTAAAACAACAATTTATTGTCGATTATCACCTATCACTTATTGTTTTTCAATAATTTCGATGCTATCCAGACTCATCAAGGTGGGGCGCGCCACTAAGGCGCCATTTCTCCGCCAGCAAAGTCAAATCTGGGTATCTGAACCATGTCCTACGCCGAAACAGCTCAAAAACCGCCATTCAGATTTGGCCTGCTTATCAAGCGGATCCTTTTCCTGGCGCTCCCGGTCTTCGTTCTGATTGGCTCAGTCGGCGGCTTCGTTGCCATGGGTGCGCTGAAGCCCGCACCGGAGGAAAAGGCCGACCTCATCGAGGCCGTGCCTGTTCTCACCGCGACCGCGCGGTCCGAAGCCGTCTCGATCAAGGTACGCGGCCAGGGCGAAGTCAAAGCCCGCTCTGAAGTCATCCTCGCCTCAGAGATCAGCGGCCGTGTCGCCTACGTCTCGCCAAAATTCCTGGCCGGCGGCCAGTTCGAGCGCGGCGAGACGCTGGTGCGCCTCGAAGCGCGTGAATACGAACTGGGCATCGTCCAGGCCGAAGCCGCCGTCGCCCAGGCCAATACCGCCCTCCTGCAGGAAATCTCCGAAGGTCAGATCGCCACCCAGGGCGCCGAACAGCTGGGAATCGACCAGGTCTCGGACCTTACGCTCCGCCGGCCCCAGCGGGCACAGGCCGAGGCCCAGCTCGCATCGGCCCGCGCCCGCCTCGATGACGCCCGCCTGCAGCTTCAGCGCACACGCATCGTGGCGCCCTTCTCGGGCCGCGTACGCGAGAAAACAGTCAATATCGGCGCCTATGTCTCGCCCGGTGCGCGCCTCGGTGAAATCTATGCCAGCGACGTCGTCGACATCGCCATTGCCCTTACCGATTCCGACCTTGCAAATCTCGGGCTCGGTATCGGCTTTTCCGAAACCGCCACACAAAAAGGCCCGCCGGTCACCCTGTCTGCCATCGTCGCCGGTGTGCCGCACACATGGACGGGTCGCATCACGCGCACCGATAGCGGCTTTGATCCCGAGACGCGCGTCCTCTTCGCCTATGTCGAGGTCCAGGATCCCTATGGCAAAGGCGCCGACAACGGCACGCCACTCGCCACAGGCCTCTTCGTTGAAGCGGAGATTGCCGGACGCACACTGGAAGACAGCGTCGTCCTTCCCCGCACGGCGCTACGCGGCAAGGATAGCGTGTTCGTCGCACGCGGCGACGAAACGCTCGAAATCCGTCCCGTTCAGGTAGCTTTCTCCGAACGCGAGCGCCTCATCCTCACATCAGGCGTCGACGAGGGAGAGCGTGTCATCACATCGCCCGTGCGCGCCGCTTCGAATGGCATGAAGATCAAACCTGTCGACCGACTCGAAACCGCCTTCGCGGCCGATACAAGCGCATCTGAAGAATAGAGGGAGCCGGGGGCATGTCTGGAATCGTTCAATGGTGGGCCAATAACAAGGTCGCCGCAAACCTGCTGATGATCGCCATCATCCTCGGAGGCCTGGTTGCCTTCATCCGCATGGAACGCGAGATCGAACCCTATGTCGAGTTCCCCGGCGCCCAGATTTCGGTCGTCTGGCGCGGTGCCTCCCCGCAGGATATCGAAGAGCAGATCACGGTCCGCATGGAAGAGGCCGTCAGTTCGGTCGAAGGCATCAAGGAACTGCGCTCGGTTTCGAACGAAGGCGTTGGCACCCTGATTGTCATCGGCAACCAGGACCTCGACGAAGGCAAGTTCCTGCAGGAACTGAAACGCCAGATCGACTCCATCAGCAGCTTCCCCAGCGCGGCCGAGCCAGCCCAGCTCAACGTCTTCCGCAGCCGCGACGAGATCATCCGTATTGCCGTATCCGGTGACGAAACCGTCAGCGAACAGGAGCTGAAACACTTCGCCGAAGCCACACGCCGCGAGATCGGACTGCTTGGCCATGTTCCGTCCGTCGAACTGTTCGGCGTCCGCAACGAGGAGATTTCGATCGAAGTCTCCGAAGAGGCCCTGCGCCGCTATGGTCTCAGCCTCTCCGACGTTGCCGATGCCGTCGGCAGCACGTCGGTGAACATCTCCGCCGGCAATGTCCGCAGCGACGGGGGCAACGTCCAGCTGCGCACACGCTCACAGGCCGACACGCAGGCCGAGTTCGAAAATATCATCGTCAAGCAGATGCCGAATGGCGCTGTGGTCCGCGTCTCAAACATGGCCGAGGTCATCGACGGTTTCGAGGAAGTGAACCTCCTCGCCACGGTCAACGGAAAGCGCACGATCCTCGTCCAGGTCATGAGCGGCCCGAAGATGAACATCGTGAAGATGTCAAAGAACGTGAATGCCTATGTCGATGAGGCCGTGAAGAACCTGCCGCCCGGAATCTCGATGACGATCTGGCAGGATTCTGCCGACGACTATAACAGCCGCATCCAACTGATCGGGACGAATTTCCTGTCCGGCCTGCTTCTCGTCCTGATCACCCTGCTCCTCTTCCTTCGGCCCGCGATCGCTCTCTGGGTGGCCGTCGGTATCGGCACCGCCTTCGCAGGCGGTCTCGCCCTGCTGCCCGTGGCGGACGTCTCGTTCAACATGATCTCGACTTTCGCCTTCCTGCTCGTCATCGGCGTGATCGTGGATGATGCCATCATCGTGGGCGAGGCGATCCACTCGCGCACGGAAGAGGGCGAGGAAGGCCTCATCGCCGCCGTGAACGGCACAAGAATGGTCATCAAGCCTGTCGTCTTCGCCGTCTTCACCACGATGATCTTTTTCGCCCCTTGGATGTTCCTGTCAGGCGGCACCAGCGAGTTCACGCGCTCCATCTCGCTTGTCGTGATCTTCGCGCTGCTCTTCTCGCTCATCGAAGCGCTTCTGATCCTTCCGGCACACTTGTCCCACCTGAAACCGGTCAATCCCAAAAGCCGCATCGCGCGGTTCCAAGGCGCGGTTGCCAACAGTATCGTCTGGGTCGCCCGCAACCTCTACCGCCCGCTGATGATCCGCGCGCTTCGCCATCGCTATCTCACCGCGTCGATCTTCATTAGCGGCATGGTCCTTTCTGTTGGCCTGCTCACCAACGGGCTCGTGAAAACCGTATTCTTCCCGGAAACGGAATCCGACCAGATCGAAGTTACGGTCGAAATGCCGGAGGGAACGCCCTATTCCCGCTCGCTCGAAGTCCTCGCCCAGATCCAGGCCGGTGAAAAGGCGCTCGAAGAAGAGATCAATGCCTCGACCAATGGCCAGGGCAAGCTGATCGAGAACTGGTACACCCGCTCGCGCGACAACAATATCCTTGCGCTGGTGAAGCTCGTTCCGCCGGAAACACGTACGCTGACGGCAAAGGAAACCGCAGAGCGGCTTCGCGTCCTGATCGGCGAAGTGCCGGATGCGGAAACCATCACGGTGAACTACAAGAATGCCAACAATGATCCGCCGATCCAGTACATGCTTAACTCGACCGATCTTGACGCGCTCAATGCCGCGGCAGAGGATCTGATGTTCAAGCTGCGTTCGTATGACGGCGTCTACAATGTCGTGAACGACGTCCAGAGCGCGACGGACGAGATCCAGTTCGACCTGAAGCCCGGTGCAGAATCGCTCGGCATCACCACAGCCGATGTCGCCCGCCAGGTCCGTCAGGGATTCTATGGCGAGGAGGTCCAGCGCCTGCCCCGAGATGGCGAAGACGTGCGCGTCTTCGTGCGCTACCCGCGCACAGACCGGGAGTCGCTCGACTTTTTGAACAATATCCGTATCCGGACAGCGGACGGACGCGAGCTGCCCCTCTATGCCGTGGCCGATATCCGCTTTGAAAAGGGCATCTCCCAGATCAAGCGCCGCGAACGCCGCCGGGCGGTCGTGGTCAGCGCTGAAGTGGTTGCCGAGCGCATTTCGGAAATCCGGGCTGATCTCAATGACAATTTCTTCGCGGAATTTGACAAGGCCCATCCCCAGGTCCGGCGCGGCAGCATCGGCCGGGCACAGGGCGAGGCTGAATTCTTCGTCGAGATCATGACATTCCTTCTGATCGCGATCGGCGTGGCCTATTTCCTCGTCGCGGTGGCGTTCAAGTCCTATGCGGAACCGATCCTCATCCTGCTGGCGGCAATCCCGTTCTGCTTCACAGGCGCCATGGTCGGGCATCTGGCCATGGGTTATCCGCTCAGCATCCTGTCCTATATGGGCATCATGGCTGCGGCGGGTGTGGCAGTGAACGACAATCTCGTGCTCCTCGATTACGTGCACCAGCTACGCGAAAAGGGCATGGACGGCGCACGCGCGTTGATCGAGGCTGGCACCCGCCGCTTCCGGCCCATCCTGCTCACCTCGCTCACCACCTTTGTCGGCCTCCTGCCGCTGATGATGGAACGCTCCATCCAGGCCCAGTTCCTCATCCCGATTGCCGTCGGCCTGGCCTTCGGTGTGATTTTTGCCCTGCTGGTCACCCTGTTCTTCGTCCCCGCCCTGTACGGCATCGGCGCCGATATCAAACGGTTTTTCGGCTACCTCATCAGTGGAAAACCCCGTCCCGGCTTCAATGCCCTGCTCGACGAAGACGACCTGAAGGACCTCGCACCGGTACCGGCCGAATAGTACGCGCATTCGGCCAAAGTCTGGCGGCAACAGAGCTTAGCTCTTGCCTTCAGACCTTTGGCCGTTAAACCCCCCGATATGCTCACAATATCGAACCTCGACTATCGCATCGAAGCGCGCCTCCTGTTTGAAGGCGCGTCCGCCCAGGTTGCATCTGGCTGGAAAGTCGGGCTCGTGGGCCGCAACGGTACAGGCAAGTCAACGCTGCTCAAGCTGATCCGCGAAGAGATCGAACACCCGACAAATGATTCCTCCATCCGGCTCAACCAGGGCGCCCGCCTCGGCTGGGTGGCTCAGGAAGTCGCCCCGACCGACGAAACCATTCTCGAAGTCGTGCTCGCGGCTGATACCGAGCGGCATGCCCTGATGCAGGAAGCAGAGACCGCAGAAGACCCCATGCGGATCGCCGACATCCACACCCGCCTTGTTGACATCGACGCCTGGTCGGCGGAATCCCGCGCCGCTGAAGTGCTGATGGGCCTCGGGTTCACGCAAGCCGACCTTGAACGCCCGACCCGCGAATTCTCGGGCGGTTGGCGTATGCGCGCCGCCATTGCGGGCGTCCTCTTCTCTCAGCCGGACCTGCTCCTTCTGGACGAACCAACTAACTATCTCGACCTTGAAGGCGCCGCCTGGCTCGAAGGCTATATCAAGAAATACCCGCACACCGTGCTGATCGTCTCGCACGACCGGGAAATGCTGAACCGCTGCGTTACTCACACGATGGCACTTGAGCACAGGAAGCTCACCATCGTGCCCGGCGGCTATGACGCCTGGCTGCGCCTGCGCGCCGCAAAATACGCCCAGCTGGAAAGCCAGCGCGCCAAGCAGGAAGTCGACAAGGCCCACCTGCAGGCCTTCGTTGACCGCTTCCGCGCCAAGGCCTCAAAGGCCCGTCAGGCCCAGTCACGCGTCAAGATGCTCGAAAAGATGCAGGACATCTCGATCCCGATGGCCGAGCGGACCGTGCCGTTCCATTTTCCCGAGCCCGGCGACAAGATGGCCCCGCCCCTGCTCGAACTGCGCGGCGCCGAACTCGGCTATGGCGGCGACGCGAGCATCCTGCGCGGTGTCACGCTCCGCCTCGATCCCGACGACCGGATCGCGATCGTCGGCACCAATGGGCAGGGCAAGACGACGCTCGTGAAGTCCATTGCCGAGCGCCTGCCGCTCATGGACGGCGCCCGCGTCACTCATAACAAGGTGCGTATCGGCTACTTCTCGCAGGACCAGCTCGATGAACTGACCCCCGGCGAAACCGTGCTCGACCATGTGCGCCACGCCATGCCCAAGGACACACCGGTTGCCAAACAGCGCTCGACCGCCTCGCAGATGGGCTTCAGCCATGAAAAGGTGGAGACCAAGGTTGAAAAGCTCTCAGGCGGCGAAAAGGTCCGCCTGCTCCTCGGCCTGATGGCCATGGAAAAGCCCCACATCCTGATCCTTGACGAGCCGACATCCCACCTCGACATCGACAGCCGCGAAGCCCTGATCTACGCGCTGAACGATTTCAAGGGTGCCGTCCTGCTCATCACCCACGATATCTTCCTGGCCGAAGGCACTGCCGACCAGCTCTGGCTGGTCAAGGATGGCAAGGCCGACGTCTATGATGGCGACCTGCAGGACTACCGCGCGCTCGTGCTCCAGGCCGACCGCAACAAATCCGATCCGAAGCCCAAATCGGGTAAATCGGAAGCCGCCGAACCGGCCCCGAAGGTCAACAAGGCCGACCAGCGCCAGCGTTCGTCGGAAAGCCGCAAGGCCGCGTCGGACCTGAAGCGCAAGGCAGACGATGCCGAGAAACGCCTCGACCAGATCAACACGAAGATCTCAGCCATAGATTCCGAGCTCGCAAGACCAGGTTTACCGTCGGAACAGCTGCAGGACCTGCTGCGCCGGCGCGCCGATCTCGTCGCCGAGGCGGAGGCCACCGAACTGGCCTGGCTTCAGGCCGTCGAAGACTATGAAATGGCCCTGAACGACTGATTGCTGCGCGTCGGGCGAATAGTTGATCACTATTTGTGCTAACAGGCATGATAGATGAAATTTGCCTGAGCCAGACAATATGTTTGAAGGATCTGTCACAATAGTACCACTGTACAAAGCGGACGAATTTTGCACAGTTAGAAATTGAAAACGCTCGCGAAGAACTTGTGAGTCGACAGCGTATATTGTCCGGCCATGAGAACATGCCCGCAGAGGAATAAAATGGGTGTTTCAGACAGTCTGAAAAGGGCCATCGCTTTCCCGCGGGAACAGGTGGTTCTGGCGAACGCCTCAGGCGCGGAACTCGCCATTCTTGAACACGGCCAGCGTGCTGCCGCGTCTCCGGATGCCATCCTCCTGCCTCCCATCTATCCCGAATGGCTCGGTGATCGCCTCTTCTCCCACACGCATGGCTGCCGGTTTAACTATGTCGTCGGCGAAATGGCCCGCGGAATTGCCACCACCCGCATGGTGGTCGAAGCCGTCCGGGCGGGATGCCTCGGCTTCTATGGCAGCGCCGGCCTCTCTCCCGACGTGATCGAAACCGGCCTTCGGGAGATCAAGGCCCAGCTGACCCCGGACCAGACCGCCTGGGGCGCCAATCTCATCCACTCGCCCCAGCAGCCCGGCTATGAAGCGCGCGTGGTCGATCTCTTCCTGGCTGAAGGGGTGAAACGCGTCTCTGCGTCCGCTTTCATGAAACTTTCGGTTGATCTGGTGCGCTACACGGCCGTCGGCCTCACGCGCGCGCCAGATGGCACGATCCGCCGCGAAAATCACGTCTTTGCAAAAGTCTCCCGCGCCGAAGTCGCCGAACCCTTCATGTCGCCCGCTCCGGACAAAATCCTGGCCGGCCTGGTCGCCAGCGGCGCAATCACGGCCGAACAGGCCGATCTCGCCCGTCAGATACCCGTCGCCGCCGAAATCACCGCCGAGTCCGATTCCGGGGGCCACACAGACAACCGCCCCGCCAGCGTCCTGTTCCCGTCTCTAACCCTCGCCCGGGACCGCGTTGCGGCGCGAACCGGTGTCGATGCCAATGCCATCCGCATCGGCCTGGCGGGTGGCCTGTCCACGCCCGCCTCCGTCGCCGCCGCCTTTTCCATGGGCGCTGCCTACGTTCTGACGGGGTCCATCAACCAGTCCGCCGTCGAATCCGGCCTCTCGGAAGCCGGCCGCCGCCTGCTCGCCAAGGCCGGCCCGGCAGACGTCGCCATGGCCCCTGCCGCCGACATGTTCGAGCAAGGTGTGGAAGTGCAGGTGCTCAAACGCGGCACCCTCTTCGCCATGCGCGGCAAACGCCTGCATGCCATGTACCGGTCCGGCGCGAGTTACGAAACGCTCCCCGAAAAAGACCGCGCATGGCTCGATGACGTGCTCGGCGAGCCGTTCGGCGCCGCATGGCAGCGCACGCTCGCCTATATCCGGCAGGCCAATCCCGCTGAAGCCGCCCGCGCCGAGTCAGACGGCAACAAGCGCCTCGCCCTCGTCGCCCGGCGCTACCTGTTCATGGGGGCCCAATGGGCGCGCGAAGGCACGCCCGGCCGCGAGATGGATTACCAGGTCTGGTGCGGCCCGGCCATGGGCGTGTTCAATGAATGGGTAGCCGGCAGCTTTCTCGAGCCGACCGAAAACCGAACCGTCCGCCAGATCGCGTGGAACCTGCTCGAAGGCGCCGCCCAGGTCACCCGCGCAGGCCAGCTGCGCGCGCTCGGCCTCCCCGTGGCGCCGACAGACTTCGCCTACACACCCCGTCAATTCGCTGACGTTGAATGAGACCCTCCATGATAAACGAACCCCGCACACAAGCCGAGCCCATCGCCGTCATTGGTGTCGGGTCCATCTTTCCAGGCCGCGGCGGCAATACCGGTTATTGGCGCGACATCTTCCAGGGCCGCGACACGCTGAGCGACACACCCGCCACGCACTGGCTGCTCGACGACTATTACGATGCCAATCCGCTGACCGCCGACCGCACCTATGGACGGCGCGGCGGCTTCATCTCGCCCATCGCGTTTGATCCCATGGCCTTCGGCATTCCGCCAAACGCCCTGCAGCAGACCGACAGCGCCCAGCTCCTCGCCCTGATCGCCGCGAAACATGCGCTGGACGATATCGACAGCACAACCGGATGTGAAATAGACCGTACACGCACCAGCGTCATGCTGGGCGTCGCCTCGGCCACCGAACTCACTGCCCACATGGCCGGCCGCCTCCAGCGCCCCGTCTGGGTCAATGCCCTGCGCCAGTCCGGCCTCGGCGAGGCCGATATCGCCGATATCGTGAAGCGCATGGAAGCCCATTATATCGAGTGGAAGGAAAGCACCTTCCCCGGCCTGCTCGGCAATGTCGTCGCCGGGCGCATCGCCAACCGCCTCGATCTTGGCGGCAGCAATTACGTCACCGACGCCGCCTGCGCCTCCAGCCTCTCGGCCCTCCAGATCGCGCTGCATGAACTCCGCTCCGGCGATTCCGACACCGTCCTCGCAGGCGGCGTCGACGCGCTCAATGACATCCTCATGTATATGTGCTTTTCGAAGACGCCAGCCTTGTCGCCCACGGGCGATTGCCGGCCATTCTCGATCGATGCGGACGGTACGATGCTGGGCGAAGGCGTCGGCATCCTCGCCCTACGCCGCCTTTCGGATGCAGAGCGCGACGGAAACGTGATCCATGCAGTCATTCGCGGCCTTGGCGGCGGATCGGATGGCAAGGGCACTGCCATCTATACGCCGCTTCCCTCCGGCCAGGCCCGCGCCATCGAACGCGCCTATGTTCAGGCTGGCTACGGTCCCGAATCCGTCGATCTGGTCGAAGCCCATGGCACAGGCACGAAGGCCGGTGACAAGGCAGAGCTTGCCGGCCTGCACCTCGTCTTCGACGGCAAGGGTGACGGCGAACCATGGTGCGCAGTGGGATCAGTCAAATCCCAGATCGGCCACACCAAGGCCGCTGCAGGCGCCGCCAGCCTTATCAAGGCCGTCCATGCCCTCAGCCGCAAGACCCTTCCGCCCACGATCAAGATCGGCGAACCGGCTGATGTGCTGAAAGACAGCAAGAGCTTCTATCTCAACAGCGAGGCCCGTCCGTGGATCTCGCCGGAAACCCGCCCGCGCCGGGCCTCGGTCAGTTCCTTCGGCTTCGGCGGCAGCAATTTCCATGTCGCGCTCGAAGAATATACCGGCCCCAACGCCATCCATCCGCCGCGCGTGTTCCCCTCGGAACTTTTCCTCTTCTCGGCCGGCTCCAGCGATGCCCTCGTCGAAGAGATCGAAAGCCTGATCCATACGGAAACCGGTGAAGATGGTTTCGCCGCCCTCGCCGCCTCCACCCATGCCCGCTTTCAGGCAGATGGCCGCGTGCGTGTCGCCATCGTCGCTGACGACCAGAAAGACCTTGCGGCCAAGGCCTCGCGCCTGATTGGCCAGATCGAGTCCGGCACGCTCGGCATCGCCCCGCTGGGCACCGGCATCCACGCCTCCACCACCCCGCCAGAGACGGGCAAGATCGCCTTCCTCTTCTCCGGTCAGGGCAGCCAGTATGTCGGCATGGGCGCTGACCTTGCCATGGCTTTCCCGGCCGCGCGCGCCGTCTGGGATATTGCCGCGGGTCACACTGTCACCGGCCCGATAAAGCTGCACCGGCTCGCCTTCCCGCCCGTCGCCTTCGACCAGGTCGAATTCGGCGAACAGACCCAGCGCCTCACGGAAATGCAGAATGCCCAGCCCGCCATCGCCGCTGTCGCCCTCGCCCAGCTCGCCTTGCTTGAGCGCCTCGGCATTGATCCCGACATGGCCGGCGGCCACAGCTTCGGCGAGATCATGGCGCTGCATCTGGCGCGCAGTTTCGACATCGACGGCGCACTGACCGTTGCCGCCGCGCGCGGCCGCCTCATGGCAGATGCCGCAAAGTCCACACCCGGCGCCATGATGGCCGTCCAGACAGACGCAGAAACCATCGCTCCCATCGTCGCGAAGGTGCCCCACGTCGTGCTGGCCAATGATAACGGGCCCAGCCAGGTCGTCCTGTCCGGCCCGGTCGATGCCATCAAGGCGGCCGAAGCCCTCTGCATCGAGAAGGGCCTCAAGGCGCGCCGTCTTCAGGTCGCAACCGCGTTCCACTCATCCATCGTGCATGCAGCCGTCGAACCCTTCGCGGCAGAACTCGCATCCCTCCGCCCGCGCAAACCGAAGCTGCCCGTCTATGCCAACGCCACGGCCTCGCCTTACGCCGTCAAGGTCGCCGACCTGCCTGCCGTCATCGCGGGACAGATCGCCACCTCTGTCCGCTTCCGCGAACAGGTCGAGGCCATGTACACGGCCGGCGCGCGGCTGTTCGTTGAAGTCGGTCCCGGATCCATCGTGACCGGCCTCGTGAAAGACGTCCTGGGCGAGCGTCCCTATCACGCCCTGTCGCTCGACAACAAACGCGCCAACGGCCTGACGCAATTCCTCTCAGCCGTCGGCGAACTCAGCGTCGCGGGCCAGGTTCTGGACCTCGCCGCCCTGTTTGCCGACACGCCGCCACCGGTTCCCGCCGCGCCGCCCTCAAAGCATGCGGTCTACATTTCCGGCGCCAATTACGACAAGCCCTATCCGCCCCGGAATGGGGCCGCAGGTCGCGCTGCGCCGAACGTGGCCCCGACCATGGCGGCCCAGCCAACCATGGCCGCACCCGTCGCACCTCCGCCAAAGGCCGCAGCTGCCGCGCCTCCCCCTCCCCCATCAACCGCACCCGCCACTCCGATCTCTAACAGGACCTCAGCAATGCCCGACACGCCCCAAACCTATCCCGCGCCCATGCCGGCCTCTTCGTCCGCAGAGCGCATCTGGAGCGAAGTGTCCCAGCTTCATTCTGAATATCTAGCGACAACCGCAGCCAGCCATACGGCCTTTCTGAACGCGGCCGCTTCCCTCCTTGGCGGCCAGCCGCTCGCGCCGTCGCCAGC
>NZ_LADU01000127.1 GCF_000961795.1 Hyphomonas sp. BRH_c22 | reverse complement strand
CGCCTGTCGGAAAGGATGGGCGGCGACGAGCCGGTCGAACGCCAGCGCGGGCGCGGCAAGCTGACGGTGCGCGAGCGCGTCGCCTTCCTTGTCGATCCCGGCAGTTTCCACGAAATCGGCAAGATTGCCGGCAAGGCCACCTACGGCCCGGACGACGAGCTGGCGGCTTTCACCCCCTCCACCTCCGTCACCGGCCGCGCGACGCTGGACGGCAAGCCCGCCGTCATCCTAGCCGATGACTTCACCGTGCGCGGCGGCGCCTCGGACGCGTCGATCTGGCAGAAAATGGTCCAGATGATCCGCATGGCCACCGAATACCGTATGCCGCTCGTCCAGATGATCGATGGCACCGGCGGTGGCGGCTCGGTCAAATCGCTGGAAAAGGACCCGCGCACCTACATTCCCGAAACACCCGGCTGGAACGAGATCGTCCACGGTATGACGCAGGTACCCTTCGTCTCGCTCGCCCTCGGCCCCTGCGCCGGCATGGGCGCGGGCCGTGTCGCCGCCAGCCATTTCTCGGTCATGGTCAAGGAACTCTCCCAGGTCTTCGTTGCCGGCCCGCCCGTCGCCATCGCGCTCGGCGAGAACGTCACCAAGGAAGAACTCGGCGGCTGGAAGATCCAGGGCCAGAACGGCACGGTCGACAATGTGGTCGATACAGAAGCCGATGCCTTCGAGGCCGCCCGCCGCTTCCTCTCCTACCTGCCGCCCTCGGTCCACCACCTGCCCGAGCGCACAGCCCCCCGCGACGACCCCAGGCGCAAGGAAGACTTCCTCCTCTCCATCGTGCCCACCGATGGCAAGACGCCCTACAAGCCACGCAAGATCATTGAGGCCACGGTCGACCGGCACAGTTTCTTCGAGATCGGCCATGACTGGGGCCGCGGCATGGTCTGCGGCCTCGCCCGCATCGACGGCCACGCGGTCGGCATTCTCGCAGGCGACCCCTTCTTCCTCGACGGGGCCTGGACCGCCGATGTCTGCGACAAGGTCACGAGGCACATGGACCTCTGCTCCATGTTCCACCTGCCCGTCGTGCACTTTGTCGATTGCCCCGGCTTCGCCGTCGGCGTGAAGGCGGAAACCGCCGGTGTCACCCGCGCCGGCGTGCGCGCCATGACCGCCATCTATCAGGCCAGTGTGCCCGTCTGTTCCGTCGTCATCCGCAAGGCCTATGGCCTTGCCGGGTCGGCCATGATGAACCAGTCAAAGACCAAGTGGCGCTATTGCTGGCCCAGCGGCGACTGGGGCAGCCTGCCCATGGCCGGCGGCATTGAGGCCGCCTTCCGCAAGGAATTGTCGGAAGCTGAAAATCCCGAAGAGCTGAAAGCCGCGCTTTATAAAAAGTTCGAAGCCATCCGCTCGCCCTTCCGCACCGCCGAGAGCTTCCTCGCCGAGGAAATCATCGATCCCCGGGACACTCGCCCCCTCCTCGTCGACTTCATCCACCACGCCGCCCGCATCATGGAACCCGGCGAATACCGCCACGGCTACCGGCCCTAGCCTCAAAGCCCCCTCCCCTAGCGCTCCGGCGTTTCCCATTCCGCTGGCGGCACGTTCCGGCGGCGCAGGCGCAGCGCCAGTCCGACCGAGACGCCAACCCCGATCGCAACCGTCAGATCCGCCACAACGGTCAGCACCAGCGTCAGCAGGAGGAGCAACCGGTCAGCCATCGGCGCAGCGAGATAGCCCTTCCATTTGTGCGGCTCGCTCATGTTCCAGGCCGTCAGGATCAGGAGGCCCGCCAGCGCCGGCATGGCGAGATAGCCCGCCATCGGCGCGGCCACCAGCATGGCCAGCAGGATGACCAGCGCGTGGACAATCCCTGCAACCGGCGTCTTTCCCCCGGCGCGCACATTTGTGGCCGTGCGCGCGATGGCGCCCGTGGCAGGCAGGCCGCCAAACAGGGACGAGCCGATATTGGCAAAGCCCTGCGCAAGAACTTCGGCATTCGGGCGGTGACGGCCGCCGGTCATCTTGTCTGCCACCATGGCCGACAAGAGCGATTCCACGCCCGCCAGGAAGGCAATGACGAAAGCCGACGGCAGCAATTCCAGCACGCGATCCAGCGAAATCGCGGGAATCGACGGCATCGGCAAATGGCTTGGCAGTGCGCCGAAACGCGACCCGATGGACTCCACCGGCAAGGCCATCACCATCGCCGCGGCCGAGGTCAGGCCCACCGCCACGATCAGGCCGGGCGCGCGCGGCGCCAGGCGGCGGAGCAGCACGATCAGTGCAATCGTGACGAGCCCGATCGCCAGCGCCGGATAGCTCGCCGTCGCGCGCGCCTCCCACAGGGCTGGCAGTTTTTCGAGAAAATCGGCGGGCAAGGCCTCCACCGAGAGACCGAAGAGGTCTTTCAACTGACTGGTCGCAATGATCACGGCGATGCCGATCGTGAAACCGTTCACCACGGCTTCGGGCACAAAGCTGATCAGGTTGCCGACCCGAAACAAGCCCGCCACCAGCAGGATGAGCCCCGCCATGAAAGTTGCCAGAACGAGCCCATCATAGCCGTGCTGGGCAATCACGCCGAACACGACAACGATGAAGGCACCCGTCGGTCCCCCGATCTGAACCCGGCTGCCTCCCAGCAAGGAGACGAATAAACCGCCGACAATCGCCGTTACGATTCCCGTTGCCGGGTCGGCGCCGGAGGCGATCGCAATCGCCAGGCTCAGCGGCAGGGCGACCATGGCCACCGTAACCCCTGCCATGAGGTCCGCCAGGAAAAGTGACCAGGAATATTCCTGCAGCGTCGTGAGGATCTTGGGTTTCATGGTATGTGAACTTGCCTGAGTAAAGCACTCAGCTAGCACAATATGCATGCCTGCGCATCGGGCCCTGATGCCTCACCCGCGCCGGGACCAGCACATTTCGAGCGCGATATTGCCTTTATTCGGGTTTCATGATGGCTCTGTGCCATCTGTGGAGGGACCAAGATCATGAAGATACGCGCATTCCTGCTGGCGGCATCAGCCGCCCTGGCTCTGACCGCCTGCGGCGGGCCGAACGGTTACGACCGCGCCGAAATGGCCGAGTCCATGGCCCCGCCGCCTCCGGCGCCGGTGATGAGCGAACAGGCCTATGATGCTGCGCCGATGAAACAGGCCGTAGGCGGTGAGGGCACAGCCGACGCCGCTGTGCAGCAATACATTGCCTATTCCCATTCCCTCGGCCTGCGCCTGCCGGTCGCAGCCATCGAACCGGTCATGCAGGGCCACATTGCCGCGTGCAATGCGGCCGGTCCGGCCAAGTGCATCGTCACCAATTCCTACCTCAACGCCTGGTCGGAGGATGAATCATCCGCTTCGCTGAATCTGCGTGCCACACCGGTCTGGATCGAGGCTTTCCTCAGCGGCGTCGATGCGGAGGCCGAGCAGGCCAAGGGCGAAGTCACCTCCCGCCAGACAACGGCCGAAGACCTGACCGTCACGATCATCGACACGGATGCGCGCCTTCACGCGCAGGAAGCGCTGCAGAAGCGGATCGAGGACCTGCTCGAGAACCGCCCCGGCGATCTCGGTGAACTGCTTGAAACCGAACGCGAGCTGGCCCGCGTCAATGGCGAGATCGATTCGCTGAAATCCTCAATGAAGGCGCTGATGCAGCGGGTGAACATGAGCCAGCTTTCGGTCAGCTACGAGACCAAGCGCAATCCGGTCTCATCCGGCGCGCTCAGCCCGCTGGGCGATGCCTTTGGCGGATTCTTCTACAACCTGTCGAGCGCGCTGGCCGCCGTGATCACCGCTTTCGCCGTCGGCCTGCCCTGGCTCATCCTGCTCGGCGTGTTCCTGTGGCTCTGGCTCAAGATCATCTGGCCGCGCATCCGCCGCAAGAAAACCTGAGGCGGAACCGGGGGCCTCGTCGGACATGAAACCGCTGACGAGGCCCTGCCGGCAAGATGTTAGGCTTTCTCGCCGACCTTCTTCTTCGCCCTGGGCTTGTCCTTCGGCAGGAGAAGGTGGGCAATTTCTTTCGGCACAACCATCAGGAACTGGCTGACGGCGGCTTCCCAGTCCGCGAGCAGCTCATTCGCTCTTATGGACCCGGTACGATCCGCGTGTTCCTGAACCAGCGCCCGGCACTGTTCGATATGTTCCGTCGGCATGTCCGCCAGCGGGTACCAGTCGATCGAATCGGGGTTCGCGACACGCTCGAACCGGTTGTTCGTGTCGAGGATGAAGGCAACGCCGCCGGTCATACCGGCCCCGAAATTGTCGCCCACGGGGCCAAGGATCACCGCCCGGCCGCCGGTCATGTATTCGCAGCCATTCGCGCCGCAGCCTTCCACGACCGTCTTGGCGCCGGAATTGCGCACCGCAAACCGCACGCCCGCCGTGCCCGACGCGAACAGCTTGCCCGCCGTTGCGCCATAAAGGCAGGTATTGCCGACGATCGCATCGCCCGAGGCCGACCGGCGTTCGCGCGGTTTCGGCGCCACGACAATGGTCGCGCCTGACAGGCCCTTGCCGACATAGTCATTGGCATCGCCAATCACTTCCAGCAGCAGTCCCTGCACACTGAAGGCGCCGAGCGACTGGCCGGCCGAGCCCTCAAGCCGGATGTGCAGGCGGCCTTCCGGCAGCGCGCTCATGCCGAACTTGCGGGTGATCGCCGAACTCGACCGCGCCCCGATGGCCCGCATCGTGTTCTGGACATTGTATTCCAGCTGCATCTTCTCGCCGCGCTCGAAGAAGGGCTCTGCGTCGCGCAGGATCTGAACGTCGAGCGAATCCGGCACTTCCTCGCGCCGGTTCGGCTGGTAGACAACCGGATGATCCGTATCGACCTGAACCAGCAAGGGATTGAGGTCGAGGTCATCAAGGTGCGACGCGCCGCGGCTGACCTGCACGAGCAAGTCCGTCCGGCCGATCGCCTCGTCGAGCGACTTGAGGCCAAGGGAGGCCAGCACTTCGCGCACGTCTTCGGCGATGAAGCTCATCAGGTTGACCACTTTTTCCGGTGTGCCGGTAAAGTGCGCCCGCAGCGCCTCGTCCTGCACGCACACACCCACGGGGCAAGTGTTCGAGTGGCACTGGCGCACCATGATGCAGCCCATGGCAATCAGGCTGGCCGTACCGATACCGTATTCCTCGGCCCCCAGCATCGCCGCGATGACGATGTCCCGGCCGGTCCTGAGGCCGCCATCGGTGCGCAGGGTCACCTTGTCGCGCAGATTGTTGAGCGACAGGATCTGGTGCGCTTCGGCAAGGCCCAGCTCCCAAGGCAGGCCGGCATACTTGATCGAGGTCTGCGGGCTCGCTCCCGTCCCGCCAACACCGCCAGCGATCAGGATAATGTCCGCCTTCGCTTTCGCGACACCGGCGGCGACAGTACCGACGCCGGACTGGGCGACCAGTTTCACGCAAACGCGCGCTTCCGGGTTGATCTGCTTCAGGTCGTAGATCAGCTGGGCCAAGTCTTCGATCGAATAGATGTCATGGTGCGGCGGCGGCGAGATCAGCATCACGCCCGGCGTCGCATGACGCAGCTTTGCAATGAATTCCGTCACCTTGAAGCCTGGCAACTGGCCGCCTTCGCCGGGCTTGGCGCCCTGGGCGATCTTGATCTCGATCTCGCGGCACTGGTTCAGGTATTCCGCCGTCACGCCAAACCGGCCGGACGCAATCTGCTTCACGGCCGAGTTCATGTTGTCGCCATTCGGCAGGGGCCGGTAGCGTGCCCGGTCCTCACCGCCCTCACCGGACACGGACTTTGCGCCAATCCGGTTCATGGCGATGTTCAGGGTGCCATGCGCTTCGGGGCTGAGCGCCCCCAACGACATGCCCGGCGTCACGAACCTTTTGCGGATCTCGTTGATCGACTGGACCTGCGACAGCGGCACGGCTTCACCGGCGGCCTTGAAATCCAGCAGGTCGCGTAACTGGATCGGGTCGCGCGCGTGTACCGCTTCGACATACTTGCGATAGATCGAATAGTCGCCGCGATTGCACGCCGCCTGCAGCGTATGAATCAGGTTGCCGTCCAGCGCGTGCGGTTCCTCATTCGCACGCAGGCGATAGAAGCCGCCGACTGGAAGCGAGACCACGTCCTCGTCAAACGCCGCCTCGTGACGGACCAGCGCATTCTCCTCGAGGCCTGCGAGCCCGAGACCTGAAATGCGGCTGTTCATGCCGGGGAAGTAATCCGCCACCAGCGCACGGGAGAGTCCCAGCGCCTCGAAATTATACCCGCCACGATAGGACGAGATCACCGAAATGCCCATCTTGGAAATGATCTTCAGGAGACCGGCTTCGATCGCGTCCTTGTAGTTCTTAACACATTCATTCAGCGACAGGCCGTCGAACAGGCCGCGCGCGTGGCGATCGACGATGACATCCTGCGCAAGATAGGCATTCACGCAGGTTGCGCCGACACCGACCAGGACAGCAAAATAATGCGTATCAAGACATTCGGCCGAGCGAACCGTGATCGAGCAGAAGGTCCTCAGACCCTGCGCCACCAGGTGCGAGTGCACGGCGCCGGTCGCCAGGATCATCGGGATCGCGATCTTGCTCGCCGACTGGTACTGGTCGGTCAGCACGATGTGTTCGCGGCCCTCACGCACCGCCTCCTCAGCCTCACGGCGAATGCGGCTGAGCGCAGCCTTCAGCGCGCCGCCATCGCCTGTCGCATCCGACTCGTCGAACGTGCAGTCGATTTCGGCCATGCCGACACCCAGGCGCGTGATCAGGCGTTCATACATGCCGGTGCTGAGCACCGGGCTTTCCAGCACGAAGACTTCCTGCTGCGACTTGTCGGTATCCAGCACGTTGCCGAGGTTCTTGAACCGGGTTTTCAGGCTCATCACACGCGCTTCGCGCAGGGGATCGACCGGCGGGTTTGTCACCTGGCTGAAATTCTGCCGGAAGAAATGGCTCATCGGCCTGTAGGAATAGGACAGCACGGCTGGCGCCGTATCATCGCCCATCGATCCGATGGCCTCCTTGGCGGCCTCGGCCATCGGCGACAGGATCAGTTCCAGCGTCTCAAGCGAATAGCCGGCCGCCGTCTGGCGGCGCAGCAGTTCTTCCTTGCCGAACAGTTGCGGCTCCGGCCCGGGGCCGATTTCCGGCTCGAGTTCCGTCACGCTGGACAGCCATTCCTCGTACGGGTTCTGTTCGGCGAGGAAATCGATCAGTTCGCGATGCTCGTAGAATTTTCCCGTTTTCAGGTCCGCCGCAATCATGCCACCAGCGGGGATCGAGCCGCGCTTGGCAACTTCATGGTCGCCGAGCGGGCACATGCCGGCTTCCGATCCCACCGCGAGAATGCCGTCCGTCGTCAGTGCATAGCGCAGCGGACGCAGGCCGTTGCGGTCGAGGCCCGCAATCGCCCAGCGGCCGTCATAGGCGGCGATCCCGGCCGGACCGTCCCACGGCTCCATCACCGAGTTACAGTAATCATACAGCGCGCGATGCGCCGTCGGCATCACGGAATCTCGCTTCGACCAGGCTTCCGGGATCAGCATGGCTTTCGCCATCGGTGCCGGACGGCCCGACTTGCAGAGAAGCTCGAACACGGAATCCAGCGCGCCGGAATCCGACGACCCGTCCGGGATCACCGGCTTCACGTCGTCCACATGCTCGCCGAAGGCTTCGGAAACCATGCGGATCTCGTGGCTCTTCATCCAGTTCTTGTTGCCGCGCAGCGTATTGATCTCGCCATTGTGCGCGATCATGCGGAAGGGCTGGGCCAATGACCATTGCGGGAACGTATTGGTTGAATAGCGCTGGTGATAGATCGCAAAGTTCGAGATGAACCTGTCGTCGCGCAGGTCGAGGTAGAAATTGTCGATATCCTGCGCCAGGAACATGCCCTTGTAGATCAGCGAAGCATGGCTGAGCGAGCAGACATAGAAGCCCGGGATCGCCATTTCGCGGGCGCGGCGCTCGATCCGCCGACGGCAAATATAGAGCGCACGCTCCAAGTCTTCGGGCGTGCGGCCCTGCGCGTCGCGGAACATGATCTGTTCGATGGCCGGGCGCGTATCCTTGGCCTTCTGGCCGATCACCGACACGTCCACAGGGGGTTGGCGCCAGCCATAGATGTAGAATCCGAAATGCAGGACTTCGGTTTCGACAATCGTGCGGGCCGATTCCTGCGCCGCAAAGTCCGTGCGCGGCAGGAAGATTTGCCCCACGCAAATCGGGTCGTCTGTCGGCGTATGCCCAGTGCGCGTCACATGCTCCCTGAAGAAGTCCTGAGGCACCGCCACGCGGATACCTGCGCCATCCCCGGTCTTGCCGTCGGCGTCGACAGCGCCCCTGTGCCAGACATTCTTCAGCGCCATGATGCCCATCTCGACAATCTCGCGGCGCGGCTTTCCGTCCAGCGCAGCCACAAGGCCCACGCCGCAGGCATCGTGCTCATCGGCCGGATCATAGGCATGACCATCGATCAGCTTCTGGCGGTTGGCTTCGTACTGCTTTACATAATCTGACATGGTCTTACTCCGCCGCCACTTTCGCGGCTTTTTCCGCCGCCTTCATTGCCTTGTGCATCGCTTCGGCTGCGTCGCGGCCATCCTTGATCGCCCACACTACCAATGAGGCCCCGCGCACGATGTCCCCGGCGGCGTAGACGCCCGACAGGCTTGTTTCCATTGTAGCATAATCGACGCGCACCGCGCCCCAGCGGTTGACCGTGAGGGCCGGCTCGTCGAACAGTTCCGGAAGGTCTTCCGGGTCAAAGCCGAGCGCCTTGATGACTAGGTCTGCTTTCACGTCCATCGTCTCGCCTGTCTTGACCGGGCTCTGGCGGCCGGATGCATCGGGCTCGCCGAGTTTCATCTTCGACGCCCGGACGGCCTTCACTTTGCCGGTCTTGGTATCGAGGATGGCTTCGGGCGATGCGAGCCATTCGAACACCACGCCTTCTTCTTCGGCATTTGCCACTTCGCGCTGACTGCCCGGCATGTTGGCGCGGTCGCGGCGATAGAGACAAGTCACTGACTTGGCACCCTGACGCACCGCCGTGCGCACACAGTCCATCGCTGTGTCACCGCCGCCGATCACGACCACGCGCCTGTCCTCGGCATTCAGCGTTCCGTCATCGAATGCCGGAACCTCATCGCCAAAGCTCTTGCGGTTTGATGCCGTGAGATAATCAAGCGCCGCCTCGACGCCGGTTGCGCCTACGCCCGGGCACTTCAGGTCCTTGGCCTGGTACACGCCCGTTGCGATCAGGACCGTATCGTGTGCCCTGCGAAGGTCCTGCAGGGACATGTCCTGACCAATGCGCGTGTTGAATTTGAAGAGGATGCCGCTGTCTTCCAGATGCTTGATCCGGCGTGCCACGACCGTTTTTTCCAGCTTGAATCCGGGAATGCCATAGACCAATAGCCCGCCGCCGCGATCGTGGGAATCATAGACTGTGACCTGATAGCCCTTGCGGCGCAGCTGCTCTGCCGCCGCAAGCCCGCCCGGACCGGCCCCGATGATACCCGCCGATTGCGCGCGCTCGCGCGGCGGCTGGATGGGCTTGATCCATCCTTCGGCCCAGGCCGTGTCGGTGATGAATTTCTCGACCGATCCGATGGTGACCGTCCCATGGCCCGATTGCTCAATCGTGCAGATGCCTTCGCACAAGCGGTCTTGCGGGCAGATGCGGCCGCAGATTTCCGGCATGTTGTTGGTTGCCGACGAGACTTGCCAGGCCTCCTCAAGCCGGCCCTCGGCCGCCAGTTTCAGCCAGTCGGGAATATTGTTCGCGAGGGGACAGCCCTGCTGGCAGAACGGGACGCCGCACTGCGAGCAGCGGGCCGACTGTTCGCCTGCCGCCTTGCGGCTGAACTCGGAATAGATTTCATCAAAGTCGGTCGCACGCGCTTCAGCCGCGCGTTTTGCCGGCATTGCCCGCTCAACCTTGATAAACTGCAGCATCTTCTCGGCCATATCGACCTCCACTCATTCGTCCCGCCATCTACAACACTGCCCGGGCGAGCGACAAGTGCGAAAAGACTATTCTAATATCTAAATGATATTGATCGGTGCAGTTTTTTCTGCGCTCGGGCGCCAGAAACTGACGCCTTAATCTTATAAATATCATTATGATATCTCTTGCTTGGGGTGCCGTCGCCGCGCGAACTGGGCTAGCCGATACGCACCGCTCGGCCTAAAAGAGCCGCTCCGCGCTACGAGGCCGCCATGTCCCTTCTCCAGCTCTTCATCATCGCGACCCTTCAGGGATTCACCGAATGGCTGCCGATATCGTCATCAGCCCACGTCCTGCTGGCGTCTGGCTATTTCGGACTCGAAGGCCGCGATGAGCTCCTGATCAATGCCGTGTCCAATCTCGGCACGCTCGCGGCGATGCTGCTCTATTTCCGCAAGGACGTCGCCAGCGCCGTGATCGGGGGCTTTGAACTCGCCGCCGCACCGGTCACCCGCAAGCCGCTCTCACCCGGCGCGCGCCTCGCCCTTTGCATCCTCGTCGCAACGCCTTTCGCACTCGTCGTGGCCGCCCTGTACGAGAAAGTTCTTCCGCCGGGGATTCAGGATGCGCTTCGCAGCGCCTATACGGTCGCAGGTTCCACCATTGTCTTCGGCGCGCTGCTCTGGTGGGCCGATGCGCGCGGCGCCCGCGACCGCACCGAGGCAGACATGACGGTTGGCCACGCCATCCTCATCGGCGCAACACAGGCCATTGCCGCCATCATTCCCGGCACCAGCCGCTCCGGCATCACAATGACGGCCGCACGGGCCCTGGGTTATGAACGCGCAGAGGCCGCGCGGTTTTCGATGCTGATCGGCGCGCCCATCCTCGCCGCTGCGGGCCTGTATGGCGCGCTGGGGCTGATGGATGCCCCCGCCGGCGGCCTGGTCACCCTGCAGGACGGCATGATCGTCGCCGGAGTCGCCTTCATCACCGGCCTCGCCTCCATTGCGGCCCTCATGGCCATCCTTCGCCGGATGAGCTTCCTGCCGTTCGTGATTTACCGGTTTGCGCTTGGCATCGCGCTGATCCTGACGACACCGGCGCTGGGCCTGTTCTAGGCACGCGGGTCTGACGCCTCAAAGACCAAACAAGGCAACACGCGACGCAAGAGGTGTGATCCCCCTGCCGCGTGCTGCCCGTCCCGCGCCGTGCGTCCCCAAACGCCTGCGAGACGTTTATTTCAGCCACCAATCAGGCGCGCATCGCGGCGCATATCGGGCAATTTGCGGGCATTTTTATTCGGGTCGCATTCAGGTTGCAGCGCCTAATGTCGCTACCGCTCAGGCGTCGACCGGCTTGCTGAACTCGCCATACGGACGGAACCGCCAGAGATAGGTCGGCGCAATCGATTCGATCGACTCCAGGCTGGTCAGACCAAGATCCCTGGCCGTCAGGGCGCCTTCGGCCACGACATTGTCAGACTTCAGCATCTCGACCTGGTCGCCCGTGATCGGCGGCTCTCCCAGCATGCCCCATGAGAAAGGCGGAATGTAACGCCACACTGCCCCGGCCAGATAGCCCAAAGGCCGCGCGATGAAGAAAGGCAGTGAAATCTTGAACCGGCGGCGGCCCACCTGCTTCAGGATGAAATCGTAGATCTCGTTGAACGTGTAGGTCCGTGGCCCGCCAAGCTCGAACGTCTTGCCTGCTGCCGTCTCAAGATCGACGGCAAGGGCAATCGCATCGGCGACATCGCCTGCATAGATGGGCTGGAAGCGTGTCTTGCCGCCGCCAATGGCCGGCAGGGCAGGCGCGAAGCGCGTCATCTGGGCAAATTTGTTGAAGAAGCCGTCCTCAGGCCCGAACACAACCGACGGCCGCAGGATCGTCGCGGTCGGCACGGCTTCGCGCACCGCCAGCTCGGCCTCGGCCTTGGTGCGCCCGTAACCGGACCTGGACTCCGCGTCCGCGCCAATGGCTGAAACCTGAACAAACGTCTTGATGCCTTTTTCTGCCGCGACTTCAGCGAGCAGCGCCGCGCCATCGCGCTGGGCTGATTCGAAACTCTGCTTGCCGCTCTCGAACAGGATGCCGACAAGGTTCACAACCGCGACAGCGCCGTCCAGCGCGCGTTCGATCGATTCCCGGTTGCGGATATTTGCCTGGACAATATCCACCCAGCCCGGCGCGCCCGCAAGGCGCACATCCGCAGCCGTATTCACGTGCCGGCAGGCCACGCGGACCCGATAGCCCTTTTCGACGAGCGCACGCGCGGCATAGCGCCCGATAAAGCCCGAACCCCCGAATATGGTCACCAAACCTTTGGTCATGTCACGCTTCTCATCTGCCGGACGCACCGGATTTAACCTTGCCGCCTTTGACCATACGCGCCTGTTTATGTCCATGCGTCAGAAGCGGACCGGCGGACGTGAGTGCGCCCTTGCGCGGCGATTGTGCGGGCGCCTGAACCGATAGGCGTTGCCCGCACGGAAATGTTATGGCATGGATTGTGTCATAACTTATTCCGTGGCGGCCAGGAAAGGCGCGACAAAGACGTGTCACTGAAGACAGTGCTTGTTTCCCGTATCGCGGAACGCCTGACCGGCGAACCGAGGCTGCTGGCCCGGCGCGCGAAGGCCGAGCGCCGCCGTGTTGCCTCAGGCGCCCCGCATCTGGTCGAATACTTCCATCAGGCGGGCGATCCCTATTCCCATCTGGCCGCGCAGGTCCTGCCTGAATTTGCCAAGCGCTTCGACATTGAGCTCAAGGTCCACCTTGTCGGGCCTCCGCCTGACTGGGCCGCGCCGGAGCGCGAGCGCCTGGAATCCTATTCGCGACGCGACGCGGAAAGGCTCGCCCAGAAAGCGGGCCTGTCTTTCAAGGATCCCGGCGCACAGCCCGGCACGACGCAACAGCATGCTGCCGAGGCAGAACTCGCCGCCACCATCGCTGACGGAACATTCGCCGCTAAAGCGCCCCGGATCGGCGAGGCATTCTGGTCCGGCCGTTTGCCGCCATCTGCCGAAACCAGCCCAACAGCTCTGACTGCGGCCGGTGACGCGCGGCGCGAGGCCCTCGGTCACTATCTCGGCGCCACATTCTACTATGGCGGCGAATGGTATTGGGGCATCGACCGGCTTCACTATCTGGAAGCCCGCCTCACAGACCTCGCCGCCCGCAAATCGCAAGTCCCTGACGCGCCCATCTTTGCGCCGCCCGCCGTGCCATCGGGCACCGGCTCCCCGGCGGCGCGGGAACTCCACTATTATCTCTCCTTCCGCAGCCCCTACACCTATATCGCCGCTGCCCGCGCCAAAGCCCTTGCCGACGCTTATGGCGCCGACCTGAAACTGCGCTTCGTCCTGCCCATGGTCATGCGCGGCCTGCCCGTCCCCCGCATGAAGAGCAGCTATATCACGCTCGACACTGCCCGCGAGGCGCGCCGCCTTGGCGTGCCTTTCGGACGCATCGCCGACCCTGTCGGACGGCCCGTCGAACGCGGTTATTCCCTCCTGCCCTGGGCCCGTGAGCAGGGGCGCGGATTTGAATATTGTGAGGCCTTCCTCACGCATGTCTGGTCGCGCGGGGTGGATGCAGGCTCTGACAAGGGAATGAAACGGATCGTCGAGGCCGCCGGGCTTGACTGGCCGACAGCCCGCGATCTCGTCGGCAATGATGACTGGCGCGCGGAAGCGGAAGCCAATCGCGCAGAAATGATGGATCTCGGGATCTGGGGTGTGCCCAGTTTCCGCGTCGGACAGGTCTCGACCTGGGGCCAGGACAGGCTCTGGCTGATCGAGGACGAACTTAAGCAGCCGCAGAGCTGACGAGAAGGAAAAAGAGGAAACACGATGCAGGTTATCAACGAAGTCTTCCCGGCGGATCCGTCACGCATGCAGGCCCTGCTGGAGAAAGGCCCGGACGGCCCCATCTTCATGGTCAACCTGCTGAAGTTCAAGGACAGGGCGGAGTATGACGACGGACGCGAGACAGACCTCTCGGGACGCGACGCCTACATGATATACGGCCGCGCCGTGACCGAGCTTTTACCCAAGTTCGGCGGGCAGGGCCTCTTCGCGGGCGACGTGACTTTCCTTGCGCTCGGACAGGTCGAGGAACTCTGGGACGAGGTTGCGATCGCCATGTATCCAGACCGCGCCGCCATGGTGAGAATGTCGATGTCTGACGCATGGCGCGAGATTGCCGTGCACCGTGCGGCCGGGCTGAAAGGCCAGCTGAACATCGAGACCGTCGCGCCGAAAGGCGGCATGGACTCGCCCTTCATCGCAATGCTCACGGGCGTGAAAGGAAGCAAGTCATGAAATGGCTCGTGCGCAGTCTGATTGGCATTGCCTGCCTCGCCGTGTTGGCCCTGATCGGTTTTCAGGTCTTCAAGACCCAGATCGCCGAGGCAGCTTTCCTGAACGCCGTCGAGGCCAATGTCGGACGCGACGCCAGCGCAGAGCTGCCTGACGGCCTGCATGTCTTCATGTGCGGCGCCGGCACGCCCCTGCCGGACCCGCTGCGCGCAGGCCCCTGCCTCGGCCTGATCGCAGGCGACCGCGCATTCGTTTTCGATGCCGGTTCCGGCGGCACGCGAAATCTCACGCGCATGCGCTTCCCGCTCGGCCGTATCGAACGGGCATACCTGACCCATCTGCACTCAGACCATATGGACGGTCTGGGCGAACTGCTGATGCAGGCATGGGTCAATGGCCAGCGCACCACGCCGCTCCCTGTCTCCGGCCCGCGCGGCGTCGATGAAGTTGTCAATGGTTTCAACGCCGCCTACCGGATCGACGGCACGTTCCGGACGGCGCATCATGGCGCCGGGATTGCCAATCCGGCAGGCCGGGGCGGCATGGGTGAAACCATCACGCTGCCTGCGGGCCCCGGTTCAAGACTGGTCGTCCTCGATGACAACGGACTGAAGATCACCGCGTTCTCGGTCAGCCACTCCCCCGTCGAACCCGCCTTCGGCTACCGCGTCGATTATAAGGGCCGCTCCGTCGTTTTCAGTGGCGACACCATTTACGACCCGAACCTCGTGGCCGTCGCCGAAGGCGTCGATCTCCTGTTTCACGAGGCCCTGGACCCGGAAATGGTGGGCGCCATGCACGACGCCGCCGCCGCCAAAGGCGCAGATCACCTCGCACAGATCCTTGACGATATCCTCACCTACCACGCATCGCCCGTCGACGCGGCCCGCTCGGCCAGCGAAGCAGGCGCGCGGCAACTCGTCTTCTATCATACGATCCCGCCGCTGCCCTCGCGCCTCCTCAATGACTATTATGTGCGTGACGCGAAAAAGGCGTTTGACGGCAGGATCACCGTGTCGGAAGACGGCATGGTGTTCAGCCTCCCGGCTGGCAGCGACGCGATCAATCGCCATGACGGATTCAAATGACGGACCCGAAAATCACCCCCTTTCCGGGTCCGCAAGCCAGTGACGATTCCTCGGACGGACGGCGCCAGCGCAGCGAACGCAGCCGGGCGCAGATCATCGAGGCGCTCTTCACGCTGATCCGCGAAGGCGACATGAACCCCAGCGCCGCGCGGGTCGCAGAGCGTGCCGCCGTCGGCCAGCGAACCGTGTTCCGCCTGTTTGAAGACATGGACAGCCTGTTCGGCGAGATGGCCGAACGGATCCAGTCAGAAGTGATGCCGATCGTCCTGGCGCCCTACGTATCCACGGACTGGACGGAACGTCTCGCAGAACTGGTCCGCCGCCGGGCCGATGTCTTCGAGCGGATCTTTCCGTTTCGCGTTTCGGCCAACCTGCGCCGTTTCCAGTCGCGCTTCCTGATGGACGAATACAGGCGTGTTCTTATCTTCGAGCGCGAAAGCCTCAAGGCCATATTGCCGGCGCACATCGTATCCGACAAACGCCTCGTCGCCGCACTCGAAGTCACCACCGGCTTCCAGACCTGGCGGCGCCTGCGGCAGGATCAGGGCCTGACCACCGAAGAAGCCGAGGGCATCATGCTGTTCATGGTCGAACGCCTGATTGAAAGCGTGCCAACAGGGCCTCGCTAAGAAGCCTCAGTTCGGCCACCAGACATATTCGTCACCGGGCTCAACCGGTTCAACCAGCGTCTTGTCGATCGCGATGGCCGATTCCAGCGTGTACGGATAAAGCGGCGCAACCGCGCCTTCCTGATGCGCATCGAGCAGGGCCTGCAATTCCGACAGCCTGTCCGGCCGCACCGCTGCAAGATCGGTCTGCTCGGTCGGATCATTGGCGAGATCAAACAGCCAGCTCTTGCCCTGGCGTCCGTCCACCTGCAGTTTCCAGTCGCCTGCCCGCACGACACGGTAATAACCGCTCTGCCAGAACAGCGCATCATCCGGATGCCTGACGGTCCCGGTCCCCGTGGCAGCCGGCAGCATGTCGCGCCCGTCAATCACCACGTCTTCCGGCAGGCGCGCGCCTGCCGCAGCGGCCAGCGTCGGCATCACGTCGATATGCGCAACCGGCGCTTCCACCCGTGTCCCCGGTGCAATCTTCGCCGGCCATTTGACAAACATCGGCACTCGGATGCCACCCTCGAACAGCGTTATCTTCCAGCCGCGATAGGGCTGGTTGATGTCCGGCAGGCCGACATAGCCTGCCCCGCCATTATCGCTGGAAAAGACGATGATCGTATTCTCCGCAAGGCCCTCTGCCTCCAGCTTCGCCATAATCTCGCCAACGCTGCGATCAAGCGCGCGCAGCATGGCTGCATAGACGCGCAGGCGGTGGGGCTCGATATCACCCACCGCGTCATAGTCTTCCCGCGTCGCCTGCAGCGGCGTGTGAACGCCCCAATGCGCGAGGTAGAGGAAGAAGGGCCGGTTCCGGTTCGCCTCGATCACTTTCAGGCTCTCGTCCGTCCAGTAATCCGTCAGGTAACCGCCTGGCTCAAACCATTCCCCGGAATTGAACGCGGCGGCAAACTGCATCCGCGCCCACAGGAATGTGTCAATCGGATCAAAGTCGAGTTTCGCGTTCACGACATCCGGATCATCTTCGGGCAGGTAGAGCCCGCTCGCCATCAGCAGGCTTTCGTCAAAGCCCTGCGCGTTCGGGCTCGACTCCGCGCTGCGGCCGAGATGCCACTTGCCGATATGCACGGTGTGATAGCCCTGGTCCTTCAGCACTTCCGCAATCGTCACTTCCGATCCCGGCAGACCCATCTCCGGGAACGGCACGGCATCGTCAGCGGCGTCGCGATTATAGTCGATCGGCGGCAGCGCGCCGCGATCCATGTCATTGGCAAACATCGAGACGATCCGCCCCATGCCAGGCGGCGTCGGCGTGAACTCGAAACCCGTGCGCGTCGGATAGCGCCCGGTCATCAGCATGGCCCGCGACGGCGCGCATGTGCCATTGCCCGCATAGGCCTGCGTGAACAGCGCGCCCTCGGCGGCCAGCTTGTCGATATGCGGCGTCGGCACGCGCCCACCGGCCACACCACCGCCAAATGTGCTGAGATCATTGATGCCAAGATCGTCGACCAGGATGAACACGATATTCGGCGACCGGTCTGCCGCAGGCGTTTCGGCAACATCCGGCCCCCTGTCCCACTCAATCCCGACAGGGCCCGCCACATCGGCCCGTCCACTATGGGTCGCGACATGCAGGATAATCGCCTTGCGGTTCAGGAAGCCGCCAATGCCGGCGGCCAGCAGCACGACAACAAGGCCAATCGCGATTTTCTTCAGCATGTATTTCGCCTCTCCGGCTTCAGGTAAATATGGCCTCACACCCGGTCCCAGCAATCAGCGCGTCAACCGATCCGCGCTCATTTCCTGACAGGCCGTCATAGCCCTCGCGCAGCCATTTCAGGCATTTCGCCTGATAGGGAAAGCTGGGCTGTGTCCATGCGCGGCCATCAATTTCGGTCTTGAACTGCGTCTCGCCTGCCATGACCGCTTCTGCATTGGCCAGCAGGAAGGGCGCATAGACACGGCCAATCTCTGCCAGCAGGGGCCCGAGCGCCTCGCGCGCCGCGTCTGCGCCAAACCAGTCGTCCGGCTGCGGATCGAGGCCGGACAGATCCTCCATCAGATCCACCCAGGCCCGCACGCGCGGCGAACGCGCCACGGTGATGGCCGCAGATGTCGGCTCCACAATCGCCAGCTGGGTCAACTGGCCATACAGCGCAAAGTCTGCCGATGACGGCCGCGCGCCAAGCACGAAACCCCGCTTCTGCAAAAGGGCATCAAGAATCCCCACCAGCCGCTCATAGGAGGATTCAATCGTCTGCGCCGTCACCTGATTTGATCCGACCACATAGAGCCTGTCGAATTGCCGCTTTGATATCTTTTCGGCCATTTGCATGGCAGCGTCCGCATCGAGCCCGTTCTGCGACCAGTAGATCAAAAGCGGCCCGGCATTGTCATGGTCGGCCTTGTGGGCCCACCGGAAATGGAACATCGCCTTGGTCAGCCACTCGTCGGCATAATCTTCGATCAGGTCATTCAGGAATGACAGGACCGGATCTGTCGGAATGACAGAGCGCCCGGCATGATCGCGCTCCAGCCGCCGGATGATCGGGGTTGAATCCGTCACGGCTGTCAGGCTGCCCGCGCCGTCCGGAAAGTAGAATGTCGGCAGCAGGGGCACTTTCGGCACCGGATAGCCCGGCCTGGGCGGACGTCCCGCTGTCCAGCTCACCTGGAACGGAATGCGCCGATAGCGCAGCAGCCCGACCATCTTGCGCGTGTACGGCGACCCTGGGGCGCCCATCAGTTCCAGCAGTTCTGTCACGGCCGTGACTCCTCATGTTTCCTGGATGAAAGCGATGATTTCGCGCGAAAGGCTTTCGGGCTGGTCTTCCTGCAGGAAATGGCCTGCGCCCCTGATCGTCACATTCTTCACATTGCCAAGCCGCTGGATGAAAGCCTGCTCGCCGCCCTTTGTCACCGGGTCACCATCGCTGAACGCCGTCAGCACGGGATAATTGCGCGCCTCCAGCACGGCCCAGGCTGCGTCGCCTGCAAGCCGGTCGGCCTTGTGCTGCGGCAATAAAGGAACGCATGACGGGAATTTCCTCGCACCGGCAACATAGTCACCATTCGGGAATGGGGCCTCATACCCGTCGAGCACGGCCTGGTCGGAGATGCTGGACAACAGCCCGAACACGTCCCGCACGGAAAAATCGGGCGCCTCGGCACAATATTTCACCCAATAGAGAAAGGCGCCGGGCGCCCCGCCAGCGAACTGCTCCTGAACCATGGCGGCTGTCGGAACGGGCACCATCGGATACATCTGCCCCAGCATGCCCGAAACATCATCGGTCAGCGTGGTCGTATTGGGCAGGCCGGTATTCGCAATCACGAGGCGCTTGAACCGCTCAGGCTGGTCGCCGACGGCGCGAAGTCCCAGCAATCCACCCCAGTCCTGGCACATCAGGGTCAATCCCGTCAGGTCCAGCGCGGCAAGGAACTGGTTCAGCCAGTCAACATGGCCGGCATAGGTGTAATCGTCGACTGACCCCGGCTTGTCGGACTTTCCGAACCCGATCAGGTCCGGGGCGATAACCCGGTAACCTGCATCGGACAGGATCGGGATCATCTTGCGGTAGAGATAGCTCCAGCTCGGCTGGCCGTGCAAGCAAAGGATGAGATCGCCATCCCTCGGCCCCTCATCGACATAATGCATACGCAGCAAGGTGCCGTCCTGCGCATGCACGTCCTGATAATGCGCAGCAAATGCATAGTCTTTCAGGTCTTCAAAACGGGACTCCGGCGTCCTCAGTACGTCCATTGCGCGTCCTCCCTTTTTCCTAGACTTACGGTATTGGCAGCTATACTGTCAATAGATCAGGCGCGTGGAGCGAATGCACGCGGTCTGTACTTATGACCCGAATGCAGCCTCTATGTGCAGCGAAGCGGGCAGAAAACAGGGCCCGCGCTGGGAGGATAACATGATCTGGATTGCACGGGCGGGCGTCACGCTTGCCGGACTATTTTCGCTGGCCATGGGCCTTCTGTTCTGGGCTGACCCGATGAAGGCCGGCGCGATTCTCGGCCTGACCAGTATCGACGCCCTCGGAACGAATTCCCTGCGCGCAGACCTCGCCGCCTTCTTCCTCGTCAACTTCACCGCCTGCGCGCTCGCACTCTTCCGCGGCCAGGCCCATTGGCTTTACGGATCTGCGCTTGTCTTCGGGCTGGCCGTGCTCGGGCGCTTCATCGGCATCATCATTGACGGCCCCCCGCCCGGCATCGCCCAGCCCGTGATTATCGAACTCGTCCTGATCGGCCTCTTGCTGCTCGGCGCACGCCAGCTCGGCCCGCACTCCGCATCAGGCTGACACACGGTCCTCCAGCCAGGTCTCAAGGCCTGCCTGCTCGGCCTCGCTCAGGTGCAGGCGCAGCTTGCTGCGCCGCCACAGGATGTCCTCGGCGGTTTGCGCGAATTCATGGCGCATCAGATAGGTGACTTCGGCTTCATGCAGGCCGCCACCAAAGTCCCGGCCAAGCTCGGCCATGCTCTTCGCCGTGCCGAGCAGTTCGTCCACCCGCGTACCATAGGCGCGCGCCAGGCGGCGCAGGAGACGTTGCTCCATCCACGGCTGGCGCAGCGACAATCCGTGCAGGAAATCCTCGAAATCCGCACACGGAATGTCGCCGCCGGGCAGGCTGGCCGTTTTTGTCCACGGCTTCGTCATGCCCGGAAAGTCCGGCGCCAGTTCCTTGAGCGCATGCTCGGCCAGTTCGCGATAGGTCGTGATCTTGCCGCCGAACACTGACAGGACCGGCGCACCGCCCGTGCGGTCACAATTCAGCACATAGTCGCGCGTCACCTTGGATGCGTTCGCGGCATGATCATCATAGAGCGGACGCACACCCGAATAGGTTCCCACGACATCGGCGGGCGTGATCGCCCGCTTGTAATATTCGCTCGCCCCGGCGCAGAGATAGTCGATCTCTTCCTGGCTGATGACCACCTTGTCCTTGCTCGCCTCGTAGGGAACGTCCGTCGTGCCGATCAGCGTAAACTCGCCGCGCTCGTAGGGAATGGCGAACATGATCCGCCCGTCACCGTTCTGGAAGAAATAGGCATAGTCGCCCTCATGCCAGCGCGGCACGATGATATGGCTGCCTTTCACCAGGCGCAGGTTCTGCTGCGCGGTGCCCGGCTCGGCCAGTCCGAGAATCTCGTCGACCCAGCCGCCGGCCGCATTCACCACCGCCCGCGCCATGACGGTCCTGTCGCCATCCGGGCCGCGCAAGGTGGCCTCCCAATGGTCGGCCCGGCGCGCAAGGCCCACACAGGCCGTCCGCGTCAGGACATCGGCGCCGCGCGACCTGGCATCCACGGCGTTCAGCACGACCAGCCGCGAATCCTCGACCCAGCAGTCGGAATATTCGAACGCCAGCCGGAATTCCTCGCGCAGCGGGTCCAGCCTGTCAGTCTTCTTCCGCCGCAGCGTCCTGGTCGGCGGCAGCATCTTGCGGCCCCCAAGATGATCATACAGGAACAGGCCCAGCCGGATCAGCCAGGCCGGGCGCAAATCCTTGTCATAGGGCAGGACAAACCGCATCGGCCAGATGATGTGCGGCGCGGCGCGCAACAGGATTTCCCGCTCGATCAGCGCCTTGCGCACCAGCGCGAAATCATACTGTTCCAGATAGCGCAGGCCGCCATGGATCAGCTTGGTGCTGGCAGAACTCGTATGCGCGGCCAGGTCATCCTTTTCGCACAGCACGACTTTCAGGCCGCGCCCCGCCGCATCGCGCGCAATGCCCACACCATTGATGCCGCCGCCAATGACCAGGAGATCGTGCACGACCTGCCCTAGTCCTTCATCAATCCGCCCGCCTTGAGCAGTTTGCCGGCCCGGATCACCCGTTGCAGCTTGTGCTCAGACGACCGGTCGCCCTTGTTGGAATCGGGATGGAACCTGCGGACATATTCGGCATAGCGTGCGCGGATATCCGCCGGCTTGGCATCGGCCTCGAGGTCCAGCTCATTCAGCGCCCGCACCTGCATGGCGGAGCGTCGGGCCATGGCACCCTTTTCGGCAGCGCCCGTATCGTCGACATTGAAGAAGCCGCGCCCGGCCCAGTTGCGGGGATCATGGCTGGTCGCGGCCTTCTTGCCGGCCATCGGGCCTGTCCCGAATTTCCAGGTCCGCTTGTGGCCATAGCGCTCCGAGCGCGTGAACGAGGCAGCCTCGGCCGCAGACATGCCTTCAAAGAAATTGAAGCTGCGATTATATTCGGTGATATGGGTCTGGCAGAAATGCACCTTGCCCTTGCCACCCCGCTTGGGCGCAGGAAACGCGCCTTCCAGTTCACAATCGGGATGTTCACAGACACGGGTTTTCCGGGCCCGCGCTTTCGAGGTTTCCTCGGCAGGGGGCTTTATCCGGATGTCGGTAAACTTGACGCGGTAGCTGAAGGGGTCTGAATCTGACATAGCGAGGCATAATATGGAGTCGAAGGTAAACATGCCACAACCAAGTGACAGAACTTCGCGAATTCGTGATCTTTTGACAGCTGCGTTCGAGCCCGAACACCTCAGCGTTGTCGATGACAGCGCCCGCCATGCCGGTCATGCGGGGGCCGCACCGGGCGGGGAAACCCACTATAATATAGAGATTACGTCACATGCCTTCGCCGGATTGTCGCGCGTGCAGATCCAGCGCGCCGTGATGATGGTGCTGCAAAAAGAATTCGATTCCGGCCTGCACGCACTCTCCATTCAGGCGAAAACGCCACAATAAGTCTCTTTTCCTCCTTCAGGGAACCCAATTTCGAATCAATCGTTTCCTCTTCTAACCGTCGAGGAGAACGGGTGATGATGGAATTGAAACGCATACTCGCCGGCACTGCCTGTCTTTTGGCGGCCGGTTTCGCAAACGCAGAGACACCGCGCGGTGATCTCGACATGCCCTTGCTGCTGAAGATCCAGCAAACGGTCTGCGCCGGGGCAAGTGACGTCGTCTTCGTGCCCGTCTCGCACGATATCGCCGCCTTCCGCACGTCCTATGCCGTGATCTCGATGCGCAATCCTGACCCGGATTCCGCCAATATCGTGTCGGAACGCGAAAAGAACTGGCTGAACGTCAATGGCTGCGACGACCCGCACAATGATGCCATCTACGCCGCCAAACCGGCTGACTCAGACGGTTTCAATTTCTGATATGTTCAGCCCGGTCACCTGGTTGCGCTGGCGCCGCAGGATATTGAAGCGATAGCCGTGAAAAGCAAAGCTCTGGCCCGGCTCGGGAATCGTCTGCGCCTCGTGAATCACCAGGCCTGCCACCGTGACGGCCTCCTCATCGGGCAATTCCCAGCCCGTCGCCCGGTTGAGGTCGCGGATCGGCACCCAGCCATCGACATTCACCGAGCCATCCGGTTGCGGGCGGACGCCCTGCACGGCAACGTCATACTCGTCATGGATTGACCCGACGATCTCCTCGAGAATGTCTTCCAGCGTGATCAGGCCCTGCAACTCGCCATATTCATCGACAACCAGCGCGAAATGGCTGCGCTTTGACAGGAACAGGTCCAGCTGGTCCTGCACCGGCGTCGTCTCCGGCACGAACCAGGGCTTGCGCAGGATGCCTTCCAGGTCCAGCGACGACAGGTCGCCGCCCAGGGGCAACGCTGCGCGCAACAGGTCCTTGGCGTGCAGGATGCCGACAATCTCCTCCTTCTCGCCGCGATACAGCGGCAGGCGCGTATGCGGGCTGGCCAGCGCCTTCATCACGATCTGGCGCGGCTCCATGTCCGCATTCAGCATCTTTATGTTCTTGCGGTGGATCATCACGTCTTCGACCGTGAGTTCCTTCAGGTCCAGCGCGCCCACAAGGCGCAGGCGGTCTGCCGCGTTCACGCCGCCCTCGAACGCATGCAGGTCGATCGCGCCGCGGATTTCCTCCTCGGCCGTCACCGCGTCGGCGGGCGTCGACAGGCGCAGGATCTTCAGCGTCACCATTACGATCGCCTGGATCAGCTTGACGATCCACGAGACAGCCAGAACCAGAACGCCAATCGGGCGCGCCACTGACATGGCCATCGAATCCGTCCGCGTGATCGCATAGGTCTTTGGCAGCACTTCAGCGAACACGAGCACCAGAATCGTCATCACGCCGGTTGCCAGGACCAGTGCCAGTCCGCCTTGCCCGAACAGGAGCGTGAACAGCGAGGTCGCAAGCACCGAGGCGAGAATATTGACCAGGTTATTGCCCAGCAGGATCGACCCGATCAGCCGCTCGCGATCGGCGATCAGACGGTTCACAGCGGCGGCGCGCTTGTCGCCTTCCTTTTCGAGCTGGTGCATCCGGGCACGCGAGGCGGCCGTCAGCGCCGTTTCGGATCCCGAAAAGAAGGCCGACATGCCGAGCAATACGACGATTGCGATAATGTATCCGATTACCATAGTGTCTTCAGTTCGGAGGTGACCCTCACGCCCTTTCCAGTTCGCCCGCCAGGAACGCCGCCACGGAAGCGAGGTCGGCATCGGGATGAATATAGGACTGGCCAATATCCCTTGCCAGAATGAGCGGGACCCGTCCGCCGCGGGCCTTCTTGTCCTGTTTCATGAGTTCCGCAAGCTGGCCAGCCTCATACGGCCCGCCAGGCACTTTGGAAAGCTCCACCGGCAAGCCGGATGCCGCAATCACCCGGGCAACCTTTTCGGCAATCGCCGGAGCGGTGATCCCTTCAGACGCGCCATAGCGGAAGGCCAGTACCATCCCCAGGGCAACCGCCTCACCATGCAGCACGTCGGGGCGGTAGCTGTTGGCAGCCTCCACCGCATGGCCGAACGTATGGCCCAGATTCAGCAGGGCACGGACGCCGCCTTCGGTTTCATCCTCGGCCACGACCGCGGCCTTGGCCCGGCAGGATGTCGCCACAGCGTGCTGGATCGCCTCCGGCTTGAGCGCCAGCACATCGGCGCCATGCGTTTCCAGCCAGCCGAAAAAGGCCGGATCATTGATCAGGCCGTACTTGAGCACTTCGGCATATCCGGCGCGCAGGTCGCGGGCCGGAAGGCTGCCCAGCAGGGCCGTGTCGGCAATCACGAAACGGGGCTGGTAGAACGCACCGATCATGTTCTTGCCGCGCGGCGTGTTCACGGCGGTTTTTCCGCCCACGGAACTGTCGACCTGCGACAAAAGGGTCGTCGGCACCTGGACAAAGCCCATGCCGCGTTTCATCAGGCTGGCCGACAGGCCGGCAATGTCGCCGATCACGCCGCCGCCAAACGCGATCAGCACATCGCTGCGGTCGGCGCCCGCACCGAGCAGCCAGTCAAGGATGCCCTCAAGGTTCGAAAAGGATTTCGATTGCTCGCCCGGCGCCAGTGCCATGACATCCGTCTCGATGCCGCTGGGCCGGAGCGCCGCCTTGAGCGCGTCCATGTGCAGGCGGGCAACGGTCTCGTCGGTCAGCACGAACACACGCTTGCGTTTCAGCAGCGGCAACAGGCGCCCGCCCAGCTCAGACAGGGCGCCATGCCCGACAAGAATGTCATAGCTGCGCGCGCCGAGGTTCACGCGGACAATTTCAGGGGCGGAAAGGGTCTCGCTCATGCGGGCTCCCATGACTTGAGGGCTTTCAGGATGGCATTCACGGTCGTGCCGTGCGGGCCTTCCTTGCTGTAAACAACCAGGTCGGCCTGCGCATAGATCGGCTCACGCTCGATGAACAGGTTTTCCAGCACCTGTTTGGCATCGGCGCGCCGCAGCAGCGGCCGCGTATTCTTCTTCTGCACCCGGCGCCACAGGGTTTCGAGATCCGCATTCAGCCAGATCGTGACCGCCTTTTCGCGCAACAGGTCGCGGGTCTGCGCATTCAGGTAGGCCCCGCCGCCCGTGGCCAGGACGTGCGGTTCCTCGGCGAGCAGGCGTTCCAGAACCTTCTGCTCGCCGCGCCGGAAGTCTTCCTCGCCATGCAGCGTGAAGATATCGGCTACCGAGAGGCCCGCCGCCTTCTCGATTTCATGGTCGCTGTCATAGAACTTGCGGCCCAGGCGCTCGGCCAGCCGCCGCCCCACAGTCGACTTGCCCGCTCCCATCAGGCCCACAAGCGCGATGGTCCGGGACGCATAGGCTGGCGCCGGAGGATCGGTTTTCGCAGGACTGTCGCTGTCAGCGGGCATGAAAGGCTTTCATTCACTATTCAGACCAATTCCTATAGAGACGGAACCATGTGAGCAATCGGTCAAGGGCCGGTGCAGAAGTGAATTCGACCCAGGGGTGCTAATCCTATGCGCAAATACCTAATCATTCTCGGCATTCTGGTCATTCTCGGCCTGATCGGCACCTGGTGGCTTGGCCAGCAGGCCGTCAAGAATAAACCGGCCGATGGCGAAGTGCGGATGGAGGTAGAGGGTGTCCTCTAGGCTCTGGCCGGCCTGTATCGCCGGTGCAGCGGCGCTCTGCCTGTCTGCCAGTGCCCAGATCGAGGATTCCGGCCTGCAAATGGTCGATCCTTGGGGCATGGGCTTCCTCGAGGCCGGTGAACCGGTCCTGCCCGCCTCGATGTGGCGCGCCTCCAGTACGCAAACGCTACTGCCGATGATGCGCGACGTGCCGACACAGGCGCTCACGCCAGCCGAGCGCACGCTCATGCGCCGCATGGCCCTGTCGCCCGCCAATGCCCCGCAGGGCGCCGAATCGGCTGAACTCCTCGCCGAACGCGCCCGGATCCTGTTCGAACTCGGCGAGGCCCGCCCGGCCGCCAGCCTGATGGCCCGCCTCGACACGCCCCCGCCCGGCATGGACAGCGACGAAATTGCGACCGACCTCAACCTCGCCCTCGGCAACGAAGCCATGGCCTGCGCCGAAAATACCGGCGCCGTGCGCGAAGGGGCCTATTGGGCCATGCTCCGCGCCGTCTGCGCCGCCCTGCGCGACAATACGGCCGGCGCCGAACTCGCCATCGAGATGGCCATGAGCCAGGGCGTCGATGACCGCTGGCTGACCTCGGCCGTGTTCGCTGCCTCGGGCGATCTGCCCAATCCGCCAGAGGCGCGCTATGACAGCGGCATTGCCCTTGCCATCTCGGCCAAGGCCGCCCTCGCGCCTCCTGGCACCCCCCTCTCACCCGCCCGCCCGGACCTCGCCGCCGCCATGGTC
>NZ_LADU01000126.1 GCF_000961795.1 Hyphomonas sp. BRH_c22 | reverse complement strand
ATTAGTGCTAGCATTAGTGCTAACGCGCGGACGGGCGGAGGGATGAAGCTGTGCCCGCCAGTCGATTTCAAGTTCACCATCCTCCAGTCGCTTACGCCATTTCTGCATTGCATGGCGCGAAATGTTCAGGGAATACGCGTACTGTCGAAGGCTCATTCCGCTCCAGTTCAACGCCTCCAGATGCATCGCCCAGAAGGCCTGAACGGCCCGGCTTTGCATGTCCGTGCGCGCGCCGAACCGCAGGCCTTTCTGCTTTCGCACGCGGCCCTTTTCGAGGTTTTTCAGCGTCTGTTCCCGGCGGAGTTCGGCTTGATATTCCTCATGTTTTCGCGCTTCTTCCCGGCCCATCAAATAGATCATCCAGCTCGAAAATGTGCGCCGGTTCAGATCGTGATCGCGGCAGTATCGCGAGCGGGAAAGCCCGCTCTGACGCCAGGCCTCGATGTGCACGCTCCAATAGGTCCGGTGCGCCTTGTTCTCAAAATGTTTCAAATTCATCATTGGACTCCTCAAGGGAAAGGAACCCGACATGCAGTGCTTTTGCAGCCCCAAATCGATGTGCAGGACTCGGACGGTTACCAACTGAGGAGGCAGCATCACATCCTGCGTTTGCCCCCGATCAGTCGAAGCCGACTTGGTTGCAAATGCTTTTTGCGGGTAACGCATTCGACCCGCCTGCTAACAAGACTCAGAATCTTGTCAGGTCCGGACCAATGGTATCGATGAGACGAATTCAATTCATCGCCAACAAAAAGGGACTATTGCGCCAAACGGTTGATATTCTTGCTGATAATACACTGTCCCTGAGCAATCAAAATGGACAGGTTTCGGCCAATCCAGTCGACAACTTTGAGCATGGGATTCGCACAACGCTCGTTGAGCATGTGCTCGGCAGCGGCACATCCGCGAACGACTGGAGATTGCGGGACATCACTGCCGTCCTGTCAGACGCAGCATCCGTGAAAGCGTGGAGCGACCAGTCAGGCGCTTCCACCACTATTCGAGAACGACTGACTGCTGATCTAGAGTCAGGCTCTGTGATCGTTTTGCTTGGACAACAAAGCAGCCCGCTTTGGTGGAAACTAAATCCCAAAACCGGCCAAATACTTGGCATGGGGCCTCAGGGAGGCGAAGTGGCAACAGAATATCTCACTTTTCAGAAGATCGCATCTGCGACTCTTGCAGGATTTTCATTGGGGTATGGAACTGCGTCCTGTTTGGACGTTTATTCCAACAACCCATCTATGGCAAAATGCTGTGTCGCGGGTAACGCGGCAATGTCTGTAGGGTTTGGGTTGTACAGCGGTGCTATAGGGGCAGATCTTGCCGGAGTGGCGGGGGACGTGGCTGTCAGCTCGCCAATGCTTGCAGGTCTTGGTTACATCGCGTCTTCACTCTTCGTCGATTCAACATATACCGTAATGAGTGGAATGTATGGCGGTTCGTTCGTCGATTCAGTTTGCCAAGAAATGTTGGCGGATTAGATCCGAAATGCAGATTCCCATAAGAGTCCTATTCACATCATATGGCTGGATGCTGTCGTTGAATTTCAGCAGAGCACTGACTGCTGCTGCATTTTGTTGCATAGGAAGCGGACTGGCATGGAGCCAGCTCCCCGACGTGTCCAAGCTCGGCGGAACATCAGAAGTTCCGGCCCTCAAGAGCACACCGCTCGATTTTGTAGACGGGCTGGCCGAAGTCAAACTCACCCTGGTTGAGAGTACGGTCTATAGTTTTGACGTCACCGACACCGCCGACATCTACAAGATCTCCGCTGAGGCAGCCAATCCGGTAAGCATCGCTCTTGAAGCCAACACGATCGAGCTGAATGTGCAAAATCAACCGACCGGCCGCACAAAGTTGCTGAGTGATTCCGCCCGTGGATTTGGGGACCGGACTGCAAGGTTGCCCGCCACGAGCTTCCAGCCCGGCCGCATCTATCTGGGGCTTGCACCGCTCAGCCCCGTCGACGTCACGCTCAAGGTCGAGCGGGTCTCACCTTCGCTGTCTCCTACGGCGCTGCCGGATACCGCAAGCAAGGCCATCGCAACCGGCAATGATGTCAGTGGGACCGGCAATGGCAGGATGCATTGCATGATCCCCGCCCTTCTGTCGGCCGACAAGATCGTCGATCTGGCCCTCGTCAGCGCGCCGGGAAGTTCCGTGGAAATGCTTGTCTACTCTCGCAAGGGCGATCGCCTTGAGGCGCGGTCGGGAAAAGGCGTCGTGGCGATCTCGGGCATTCGGGTAAAGGACAGCGCCGTTTGCGTCAAATCCTCGATACGATCCGGCACGATCAGTTGGCGCCTCCTGACCGAACCCAGCCAGTATGCGGACGGTCCAATCGAGCCCAACTCGGACTTGGAATTCTCCGCTGGACCACGCATGTCCATCGGCGAAACTTTCACATTCCCTCTCGATGCCTCAGACGAAGACAAATTCAGCTTGGCCAAACTTGCAGGCGCAGACGCAGTTGGAGTGCGCGTGAAAAGCGCAGTGAATGTGAGACTTTGCCTGCGCGAGACGGATTCAGCGATTGAATGCCTGGATGGTCAAGACGTCAGCTTGTCACCATTTCGCATTTCCAGGAATACAGCCCTGACGATCGAAAACCGCTCAACTGTCGGTGGGCTCTACGACATCAGCCTGCAGCGCCTGACTGCGAAACCAGACGAGACTGTGTTCGAGCCCAATTCCGCGCCGGATTTCCAGCCTCTCATCGAGGGTGCTTTTCGCAGACAAGGTTTCCTTTCGACGGCGACTGACACCGATACGATTGGCTTCAACACAGGGAACGCGGCCCAGCTTTGGCGCATCACCGTATTGGGTGAAACAGTCGGGGTAGTTGAATTGAGCGATGTTCGTGGAAAAATCGCCAATATCCGCAAGCATGGCGGAAACACGCGCCGGCTTGTTACGCCGGATGTGTATCTTCAACCGGGCCCTGTTTACATAAGTATCCGCGGCACACCGGGCGACTATAAGATCATCGCCAAACCTCTGGGCCGCCCCCGCGTGGATTCCGAACGCGAGCCGAATGATATTATGCCGCGAAGGCTTTCGTTCGGCCAGCCGATAACAGGCGTTTCTCCAGAAGGCGATGACGATCTCTATTCCCTATACTTGCCGCGCAATGCGCTCGTGGAGGTGGCCCTCGATGTGCCCCCGGGATCCGAATACTTCACAACGTTTTCAGCAGCGTCGCAAAACACGTCTCCCAGCCTCGACCGGCAGGTCATAAAGCCCGGCGGCTGGAAAAAGATCATTTCGATTCCGGCTGGCGAGCATGAGCTGAGACTCCATCCACGCACGGGGAGCCCCGCCGAATACAAACTGTCTGCGCGCTATGCCAACCCCTTTCCTGTCACAGCCCCTGCCCCCCTGAAAATGCTGGTGACACGCGCCGCCGATGTGAGCGCCTATTCCATATTCAGGCAGCGGGCGACAGCGGTGCTTACACTCACCAACACGTCTCACGCGCCGGTTTCGGGGACACTAGACTTCTGGTTCGCCCGTCCAGGCATTGAAGTCATGCCCTACAGCGTTTCACTGGCCGCCGGTGAGAGCGCTACAAAAAGCGTCAGTTTCCTACTTCCGGATGATCTCTACGATGGCGACCTTCCCTTTTTTGTTGCTGTGCGCGCCGAAAACGGCGCAATCCTTGCCAGCACAAGCCACCTGCTGAAAGCAGATGCGCGTATCGCACCTGTCGGCGCATTACCCGCGCGCCGGGTTCCGCCGGCCCTGGCTGGCGGCATCAATCTGGCCCGGACCAGCCTTGGTGCGCGTTGGCTTGAAAGTGATGGCATTGGCATTGGCGAAGACGGCGATTATGTCCGCGGGAACCCGGCAGGTGCAAATAACCTGCTGACGCTGACGGACGGGTTCATCACGCAAGGATCGTCGCATGAAGGGGTTCTATCGAATGGCGGCAAGCACATCCTCAGCCCTATTTTGGATCTGCCGGGCAACAAAGCCATTGCTGTCGCTGGGGTCGGTATCAATACGCGCCTGGATGCAGCGCAAGGCCTTCGGGGATTTGCCATTGATGTATCAAGCGATGGCAGGAAATGGCGCGAAGTTTTGAAGGAGACCCACGAGGTATGGGGCCAGACAGCCTATTACGCGTTCCCAGGCGGTCCGGCTGACGCCTTGATGGTCAGGCTCCGCGCGACTGAGCGACGCGGCGGGGGCACGCAGCGTGTTTCACTCAGCGGGTTCGAGGTGATCGCCCACCCCGGCCACTCCGGCCTGAAAAACCTGAATATTGCGGACAAGGAACTCGGCGCGCTTGTGTCTGGCACCCGCAAAATGCAACTCGACCGGCATATCCAGATCGACGTAACCAAAGACAAGGGGACGAGGTTGCCGGGCCAGAAGGCTAATCCTACGGATTTCAACAATGCCATCACGTTCCGTAACCAGCTGCAAGCCGACATCGAAGCCATAGAGGCCGTATATCCGGCGAATTTTCCTGACAACAAATGGCCATTTGCAAGCGCCGCCATTGTCTATGCCTCGGCCTATGGTCCCATCGGTCCCTTTCATGAAATCGGCAGGTTTGCCTTACCAGCTCAACCACAGCCAAACCAACAGGTGCGCTACGAACTGCCCGAATGGTCGTCTGCACGCGCTGTCAAAATTGAATACGAGTACCCCGAAGGCGCCTACTTCCTTGCCCCAAACGTCATACGACTCATTGAGCGGCCAGAGGATGGCGCCTACCGATCGGTTCTTGGAACCTGGGGTGAATTCGCGACAGAAAAGGGCGCTGGGAGACAAGACGCCCTCGATATGGTCAAACTCAAACATGCTTTGGCATCTGTACGTGAATGGGTGGACGTTTTTGTCGGCGCCATCCTCGGACATGGAGGAAGAAAAGAGACGACGGCGGCAGCTGAAGCAGCAAATCGCGCGCTGGCGCCCGGCGGACCTTTCTCAGAGGGCTATGTCGAGTTCGGCGTGCGAACCGAAACCTGGCGTGTTCCGGCCGAAGGCAAGACAAACAGACTCAAGATATCAGCGCGTGGCAGTGCAGGATTTGATCCGGCAATCACTGCGCGCGACGCTGCGGGCGACAAGGTTGAGCCGCTTGATGTGAAGCGCTCGGAATTGCTTGATGAGGTCACATACAGTTTTGCTGTCGATCCGGGCAGCTATCTCGATGTCGAGGTTTCCGAGCCCCAACGCTCAGTCATCTTCCTGATGGATCAAAGCGCGTCGATGGCATCACAGATCCCTAAAATTCGCCGCGCTATTGTCGATTTTTCCGATGACATGGTTGCCGGACGCGATGCGGTTCAGTTCAAGTCGCTTGGAGGAGATTGGGCACGCGATGACTGGATCACCGACCCCGAAACGCTCCGTCCACTTTTGGCGACATATCAGGGGCAGAACAACAGCGCGGGCGAATCGGCCCTGTTTGATGCGGCCAAACTCCTTGAGGCCCGGGACGGATCGCGTGCAATTGTGATCATCACTGATGGCGATGTCGATACCCAGCAAGACCTTGTGCCAGCGCTCCACGCTGCGCGGGCCAGGGTCTTTGTCATCAAGACACCGTCCAACTCAACCATGCAGTATCCATCAATTTCACAGCCCCGCGCGCTGCTCTGGGCCGGCCAGACCGGAGGCGAAGTGTCACTTGTCCTACAGAGTGAGGACATCTCGGTCGCCTACGCACGTGTCGCTGCGCGATTACTCGGTCCCAAGTCCTATTTCGTGAGTTCCCAGGCTGAGGTGGTCGTTCTCAAGCCCGGATTCCTTCTGGTCGATTCTGCGATGGGGCCGACTCCCAAGACAACTCTCCACAGCCGACTCATCATATTGGACGCCTCTGGCAGCATGCTGAAAAGGCTTGGCGACACACGCCGCATCGACGTCGCGAAGGCGGCGCTAACCGACTATCTCGGTTCGCAACTAGCGCGCAGCCAGGCCGGAGAACAGCTGAAGATCGGGTTGCGCGTGTTCGGCGGAGAACCAAATTCCTGTGACACAGACCTCGTCCAACCCGTTACCCGTTTCGACTATGACCGATTGGCATCTGCTATAAAGTCCGTTCGTCCCCAGAATAACGCAAAAACCGCCATTGGGGCGGCCTTGCTTGCAGCTGCGAAAGACCTGCAAGACATGACATCTTCTGCCTCCATCCTTCTGATCACCGACGGAGAAGAAACATGTGGGGGACTTCCGCTCCAGGCGATACAGAATCTCAGGGCTGCAGGAATAGACGCGCGTATAGATGTGGTCAGTTATGCTCTGGAACCGGAAATCGATCGACGACCTTTTGAAGCATGGGCAAAAGCTGGAGATGGAATCTATGTTGATGCGGCTGATGCTGCAGATCTTGAGAACGCGCTGACAAGCACATCCCGCGTTCGGTTTACCGTCTATCAAGATGGTGAACGTGTGGCGAGCGGAACTGCCGGTGGGATCCCCGTCGAATTGGTAGCAGGAAAGTATGATCTGCAAGTAGACGGCACGAAGCTACGGCAGGTCGTGATCACAGCGTCAAATACCACGACCGTTGTCCCCAATTGATCGCGCTTCAGTTCGGTGGTGCAACGCTTGAGGCAGATAGAGTCACGCTCATGACTCAGGCAGGCGTCACGCGTCCGCCATGGTGAAGAAGTCAACTGCCTCTCGAAAACTGGCCCGCTGACTGCGAGAGAATTTTCGTTTGGCTTTGAGGGCTGCGGAGCGAGGATGACAGATGAGGCAGGCAAAGTTCGCGGACGCGCATATCGCGTTCGTTTTGCGTCAGGCACCTGCGTGAAAATGAAATAGCGCCGCAACCGGATCCGAATGTTTGCGCCCTAGGCAAACATCCGATCCACAACCAGACCCAATCCAAGCCTTGCCGAAGGTGGCGTCAGCCTAATACACATTCGCTGGTCGAAAGACTGTCAGGCTTACCTGTAAAAATCGCAAAGCGTCTTCACCAGCTCGCTGCCAATGCCACCGCTGCAGCGATAATAGATCGTCTGGGCATCGCGCCGCGATTCGACCAGCCCGGCAGCCCGCAGCTTCGCGAGGTGTTGGGACACAGCTGACGGTGACTGGTTCGTGAGTTCGGCCAGCTGATTGACCGGCATTTCGCTGTCATTGAGTGCGCACAGCACTTTCAGCCGTGTGTCGCTGGCCATGGCTTTCAAAATCCCGGTGGCTTCGGTCACCCTTTCCGACATCAGGTTGAATGCTTCGGGAGTTGTCGATTTTGTGCGTGACATCACGTCGAGGCTTCCTTCAAAAGCGCGGAATTGTCATCCACAGACGGGGGTACGCCGGCTGGAGTCCAGTCCGGCCCTCTGAGGGCTATGTAGATCGCCGGAATCACCAGCACGGTGAGGGCCGTTGACGAAGCCAG
>NZ_LADU01000115.1 GCF_000961795.1 Hyphomonas sp. BRH_c22 | reverse complement strand
CGGCCGGGCGGATGGCTGGACCTGACGGCGCAGGCCCGCTCGCCGGGCTCGACGCTGAAGCCCTTTATCTATGCGATGGCGTTTGACGACGGCACGGCGGCATCCGACACGCTGATCTCCGACCTGCCGAAACGCTTTGCCGCCTACCAGCCGGAAAATTTCGACCGCATGTTCCGGGGGGATGTGCGGGTGTCCGATGCCCTGCAGCACTCGCTGAATGTGCCTGCCGTGATGATACTCGACAAGGTCGGGCCGGAGCGCTTCGCGGCGCAGCTGGCGCTGGCCGGGGCGAGCCCCCGCATTGCCGGTTCTGCCAGCCATGAAGCCGGTCTCGCGATTGCGCTTGGCGGCGCGGGCCTGACAGCGCGCGAACTGGCGGTGCTGTATGCGGCGCTGGGAGACGGAGGCATCGCCAAGCCGCTTGTCTGGCGGGAAGAGGAAGAGGCCGCCTCCCTCGCGCGTCCCGGACGGCGCCTGATCGGAGAGTCGAGCGCCGAGGAAATTATCCGCATCCTGCAAAATGGCCCGACACCGGAAGGTCGCGTGCCGGGCCGCCTGACGGAAAACGCCCCTCAGATCGCCTTCAAGACCGGCACGTCCTATGGCTATCGCGATGCGTGGGCGGCCGGGGTGGCGGGTGACCTGGCGATTGTCGTCTGGGTTGGCCGGGCCGATGGCGCGCCGCGGCCGGGTGTGACCGGCGGCGATGCGGCCCTGCCGGTCCTGTTCGAAATTGCAGACCGGGCGGCCCACCATCTGCGCGACACGGGTGAGGCGCGCGGCCGCCTGACATCCGAAAAGCACGTCAGGTCCAGGGGCGCCATGCGCGACTTTGCCGCCGCTGCGCCGCCGCAAATCCTGTTCCCGCCCCGCGATGCCGAATTGTGGGCCGGCAGTGTCGATGGTGCCCCGGCGCGCGGGTTCGTCCTCGCCGGCCGGGGCGACGGCAAATTGTCCTGGTATGTCGATGGCGCGCCCTGCGAGGTTGACGATGCGGGTGCGCCGGTCTGGTCACCGACGCGCGAGGGCTTTTACACCGTTACTGCAGTCGATTCAGCAGGCCGCGCCAGCCGAGTCCGTGTACGTGTGCTCACGGGGCCTGCCTGAAGACACGGCATTGCCGCAATTTCGACACGCCCTGGCAACACGCGATCAACACAAATCTGTTAGGTATGCGATTGCCGTCTTCTCGGCAGCGGGGGATTTCCCATATGTGACGTCAAACGGCGCGTATTGCCGCCGTCCTGATGAATAGTGAGTATGTCATGCGTGCCCGTTCTGCCCCCGTTGTCGCCATTGCTGCCGGCCTTGCCGCGACCGGCCTTGCCTTCTTTTCAAGTGCGGGCGCTGAGGACCAGCCAGTCAATGAAGCGCCCAAGCGCATGGCGTCGGCCGTCTTTGCCGGTGGCTGCTTCTGGTGCGTCGAATCCGATTTCGACAAGGTTGACGGCGTTATCGACACGATTTCCGGCTATACAGGCGGGCATGTCGCAAATCCGACCTACAAGCAGGTCAGCCGTGAAAACACCGGCCACTATGAATCGGTGAAGGTGACCTACGACCCCGATATCGTATCCTACGACTATCTCGTTTCCTATTTCCTGCACCATGTCGATCCGACGGATGCCGATGGCCAGTTCTGCGACAAGGGCGAGAGCTATCGCACCGCCATCTTCGTGGCGAGCCCGGAAGAGCGTGCCATTGCAGAGGCCGATATCGCTTCTGTTGAAGCGTCAGGCGTGTTGCCGGATCCGGTGGTGACCCAGGTGATCAGCGCTGACACGTTCTGGCCGGCCGAAGATTATCACCAAGATTACTATATCAAGAACCCGATCAAGTACCGCTATTATCGCGCGTCCTGCGGACGGGACGGCCGGGTCAAGGAACTCTGGGGCGACAGCGCCGCCGCTCACTGACCTGTCAGGAGCGGGCAGGGCTGTGCCGGAAATTCCGACTGGCCCTTGTGGCGCGCTTCCCACGCCGCGTCATGGCGCTCAGGCGCGAAGCCCGATGCCAGATAGAGATGGAACTGCCGCGTGATCGGGCAGCCATTGCGGCGCGTGCCGAGCGGGATCTCGATCTCTCCCACCGATTCAAATGTCGTGAAGTCGCTGCGCAGCATGGGCCGCATCGCCGGATGCAATGACACGACCAGCACGGTCTCATCCAGCGGCGGCTCAAGCGGCGCGGATTCGGAAAAGCTCTTCGGCACACCATACCGCCGCCAGGAGAGCAGGGGCAGGTCGCGGCCGCGCGCATAATAGTCCAGCCCGTGCCACACCTCGCGCTCGTCGACGAGCACGGACGTGGCACCAAGCTCGCGCGCCTGACGGAACACTTCCGCCGCCGCCGTCTCCCATCCGCGCGTACGCTTCTGCGCATTGTCGAAACCGAGTTCGGTCGAGATGTGGGCAGGGATGAGGGTCATGGTCGTGAAGAAGACAGCGATCAGGGCGTGGGCGGCGAGACTGGTCCACAGGAGGCCTGCCGGACGGTAGGCATGAAGGCGGCCATAGAACATCATTGCGCCTGCGATCACGCCGCCGATCAGCAGGCGCAGCCAGAGCGCAAGGTCCGGCGTGGCCAGGATGGCCACGAAGGTCAGGCCTGCAATCCAGAACCACAGGCTGCGATTGGGCTGCGCGCGGATCAGCCAGGCCGCCACCAGGACGCTGGCTGCCGGCCAGGCGGTCGCCGCCCAGTTGGCATTGGCCCGTGACAGGACAGCCTGCACGAGGATGATGACAAGTACCGGCACGACAAAGCAGAGCAGCCAGCGGTCACGGCCCATCAAGCCCGCCTCCGAGCGGCGCATCACGAACAGGCCGAAGACCAGCGAAATCAGGCTGATCGGCCCGAACACGCCCATCTGGTCGACAAGGAACTCAAGCGCATGTTCGGGATGGAAGAGGTCTCCGCCGAGATTGGCATTGTCCACCGTGTGGCTGACCGTCTTGAAATCATTGGCGGCATTCCAAGCCATGTGCGGTGCGAAGATGGCGCCAGCCACCAGGAGGGCGACCAGCCCGTGACGCGACAGCAAGGCCTTGCGCGTGTCGCGGTCGAGCAGCAGCGTCAGGCCCATGCCGATCAGGAAGTAGACCATCGCATATTTCGACAGGAAGCCCGCACCGAGCGCGACACCGAGGGCGGCCGCGCTGGCCCAGCCGCCCTCGCCGCTGCGCAGGCGCCAGAAGGCAAAGAGGCCCGCGCACCAGAACGGCATCAGCACGCCATCGGTCGATATCACGACAGATGACAGGATCACGGCGGGCATCAGCGCATAGCCGAACGCGGCCATCATGCCGGTGCGCGCGCCGTACATTGCGCGGCCGAGCAGGAATATGAACAGCGCGCCGATCGTGTGCAGGAACGGCGCCGCCAGCCGCACGGCCCATTCGTCATTGCCAAACACGGATGTCACCGCATGGATCACCCAGGCGATCATGGGCGGCTTGGAATAATAGCCCCAGTCCAGAGTCTCGCCCCAGCGCCAGTATTGCGCCTCGTCAGCATAGAGGTTCAGCGGTGCCACCGCGAGAAAGCCGACACGCAGCAAGAGGAGCAGGCCGAGACCCGCAAGCGTCGCACGCAAATACAGGGATTCCGATTCGCGACTCAGGCCTGCCATGTCGTCTCACCTTGATACATGCTCTGCTTATGCCGCGCACGGCGCGTCGAATACAGCCCCCTTTTCGGGCAAGACCTGCCCCCTGACGGCTCAAAGCGTGGCTTTTTTGCATCGCAACAAATCGAATGACACGATTCACGGCTACCTACGTTGAACTGTTAAAAACTTGTCACTAATCCGTCATGCAGCGGCGGTAAGCGACCGCAAACCGACCACGCACACCTTTCAGGTCGGCGGATCATTCGCATCAGGGGAAAATCATGATGAATTGGAATACTTTCGGTCGCGGCATGGCGGTTTCCGCCATCGCGCTCAGCGTGGCTGGCATTGCCTCCGCACAGGTCACAACTTCCAGCATTCGCGGACAGGTTTCCGATGCAGACGGCGCTCCCGTCTCCGGTGCGACAGTTGTCATCACGCACACGCCATCGGGCACACTCTCTGCGGCCGTTTCCGGCCCGAACGGCTCATTTTCGTCGCGCGGCCTGCGCGTCGGCGGACCCTACACCGTTGAAGTCACCGGCGCCGACTTCACGCCTGTCACCGTCACAGACATCTTTATCGCACTCGACCAGACCTACCCGCTGAACCTCACTGTTTCCGGCGCGCGTACGCTGGACACGGTTGTCGTCACCGGCAGCCAGCTTCAGTCCGGCTTCTCCAGCCAGGGGCTCACGACCTCGCTCGGCCTTGAGGCTCTCAACGAAGTCGTCACGATCGACCGCGACATTACCGACGCAGCCGAGCTCGACCCGTTCGCAAGCGTGAACGTCCAGTCGGGCGGCGCCAAGGAACTGACGATTGCCGGCGCAAACAACCGTTTCAACTCGCTCACCATCGACGGCGTTGCACTCAACGACCGCTTCGGCCTGAACGCCAACGGCTACCCGACCCAGCGCTCGCCAATCTCGTTCGACGCGATCCAGTCCCTCTCGGTTGAAACCGCTCCGTTCGACACCGAGTATAACGGCTTCACCGGCGGTACGATCAATGCCGTGACAAAGTCGGGCACCAACGAGTTCCACGGATCGGCCTTCTACTTCAAGACCGACGATTCGATGGCTGGCGACGAACTTAACGGCCGCACGGTTGACCGTTCGTTCGAAGAAGAGACCATCGGCGGCACATTTGGCGGCCCGATCATCAAGGACAAGCTCTTCTTCTTCCTCTCCTATGACAAGTATGAAGAAGCTGCAGCCCTGAACCGCGGCCCGACAGGCTCGGGCGCCGTCAATATCGAAGATGTGACGCCTGAAGATATTGCCGAAATCACCAATATCATGTCGACCGTCTATGGTTTCGACACCGGCGATTTCGCCGGCGGCGTGCCACCGGTCGAAGACGAGAAAATCCTCGGCAGCATCGACTGGAACATTACCGACAATCACCGCGCGAAATTCACCTATATCAAGACCGAAGGCGCAGCGATCAACGAGCAGAACGGCAACAACTTCGTGCAACGTGCCGATCTTGCCTACCCGTCCTCCTGGTATACCAACTCGGAAACAGTGGAATCCTTCATCGGCCACCTCTACTCCGACTGGACGCCGAGTTTCTCGACCGAAATCAAGATTGCCCAGACGACCCAGGCCACAGGCCAGGACAGCCTGAATGGCGCCGAGTTCTTCCTCGGCTCGGTCGAAACATCGACAGGTACCGTCATTGCATTCGGGCCTGACCGTTTCCGTCATGGCAACGAACTCGATCAGGAATTCATGCAGTACAAGCTGAAGGCCGAATACCTTTACGGCGATCACACACTGAAGGCTGGTATCGAGCGGGAAGAAGTCGATGTCGACAACCTGTTCGCCCAGAACTCCGAAGGCACGTATGCCTTCGCGTCGATCGACGATCTTCGCAACCGGATCGCAACTGACGTGACTTACAACAATGCCATCACCAATGACGAGAATGACCTTCGCGCCATCTGGGGTTACAATTACAATTCGGTCTATGTGCAGGACACCTGGGACATTCGCGACGATCTCAGCCTGCTCTTCGGCCTGCGCTATGACTACTACCAGTCGAGCGGCAAGATCCGTGAAAACCAGAACTTCATTGATCGCTACGGCTATTCCAACACGAACGACCTGGAAGGCCTTGATGTCGTCCTTCCGCGCTTCTCGTTCAAATGGGACGCCAATGACGCCGTCACGGTTCGCGGTGGTGTCGGCCGGTTCTCCGGTGGTTCGCCAAGCGTGTGGGTCTCCAACAGCTATTCCAACGATGGCGTGATCAACGGAGATGTTTCCGACTCCGGTACGATCCTCGTGCCGAACACGCCTGACGCGGCAACGGGCAACTATATCCCGGGTTACCTCCTGGACGAACTTGCGAACCAGACCCCGGACGGTTCGGTCAATGCGCTCGACAATTCGTTCGAGATCCCGTCGACCTGGAAGGCCAATCTTGGCGTTGCAGTCAACACACCGGGCAACTGGCTGCTGACAGCTGACGTGCTTTACAACAAGCTCGAGAACGCACCTTACTGGTATGATGCAACCTGCGGCGATCCGGTTTCTGCCGCACCAGACGGGCGTCCTGTCTATAGCTGTGGTGGTGCACCACAGGCCATCATCGTCGGCAGCGTTGACAAGGGCAACTCGCTGCTCTGGGCTGTTTCGGCCAGCAATGACTGGGAAACACCGGTTGGCGATTTTGACCTCTTCACCAGCTATACGCATGCAGACGTCAACGATATCGGCATGGGTACGTCTTCGACCGCCACGTCGAACTATTCCGACACGGCACGCTACAGCTACCAGAACCCACGGACGGGTACGTCGAACTTCGAAGTCGAGCACCAGTTCAAGATGCGCCTGAACTGGGAGAAGGAATTCTTTGCTGACTATGCAACCAAGGCATCGCTCTTTGCGACCCGTCGTTCGGGTCAGCCTTACTCCTACACGTTCAACACGACGGGACGGAATGATGTGTTCGGCATCAACGAAAGCAGCGCCGATGATGCCGGTGCCACTTTCTACGTGCCGACGGGCTTTGACGATCCGCTGTTCTCGGCGAATTCCTTCGGTGGAGATGTGAACCTCCAGCAGGACTTCTTCAGCTACATCGCCACCTCGGAACTCAACCAGTACAAGGGCAGCATTGCACCCCGTAACGGTGACAATTCCCGCTGGTCGACGATCGTTGATCTTCGCCTCCAGCAGGAACTGCCAGGCGCGATGAAAAACCACCGCACATTCCTGTTCCTTGATGTCGAGAACCTCGGCAACCTGCTCGACAGCAGTGCAGGCCGTATCGAGCGTACCCGCTATGAGTACAAACGTCTGGTCAGTGCCGCGACAATCGAAAATGGCCAGTACGTCTATGGCTTCCCCGGCCGCGATGGCATCTGGGGCACAGGCGACCGGGATGAATCGACATTCAGCACGTCGAAGAACTCCGAAGTCCTGAACCAGTCGCTCTGGCAGGTCCAGATCGGTGTGAAGTACGAGTTCTAGATCCTTCGCGGATCCAGAGCGTAGATTGGGGAAGGGCGGCCTGTCATGCAGGCCGCCCTTTTCCTTGTTTCAAACCTGTGGCAAGGCCAGCGACCATGACCGTTACCCCCCGTTTCCTCCCACCCGAATGGGCTCCGCAGTCTGTACTCTGGTGCGGCTGGCCCCGGCTTGCCGATGAGTGGGGCGGTGATTTCCACGGCGCGCGCGCTGAAATCGCCGCCTTTGCCCGCGTGGCGGCAGGCTTCCTGCCGGTGAAGCTGGCGGCCGGATCAGACGAGGCGGCCCGGTCAGCCCGCGAGGCTGTCGGCGATGTTGCTGAAATCGTCGAGGTTCCGACCGGTGATATCTGGCTGCGGGACACCGGCCCGATCATCACGACGGGCGAGGGCGGCGCGCAGGCCGAAACCTTCCGCTTCAATGGCTGGGGCGGCAAATACCTCATGCCCGGCGATGCCGATACGGCGGCTGCGGTGGCCGGTGTCGAAGGCATCAGGGTGCGCGCGCATGACCTGGTGCTTGAGGGCGGCGCGATCGACGTCGACGGGGAAGGGCGGCTGTTGACAACGCGGCAATGCCTGCTGAACCCGAACCGGAACGGCAACTGGACCGAGGCGGACGCCGAAGCCGCGCTGGCTGCGGCCTTCGGGGTGAACGAAGTGATCTGGCTGGGCGACGGCCTGCTCAATGATCATACCGATGGCCATGTCGACAATATCGCGCGCTTCATCGCGCCGGGGCATGTGCTGTGCCAGCACCCGGCCGGCAGCGAGGACCCGAATGCCGAGATACTGCTCGCCATAGAAGACAAGCTGCGTACCGCGGGGCTGATGGTCTCGACGATTTCCTCGCCGGGCCATGTCCACTTCGGCGATGGCGCGCCCGTGCCTGCCAGCCACATGAATTTCACCATCACGAACGGGGCGGTGATCGTCCCGACCTATGACGAGCGGTTCAGTCTGGTTGCGCTCGCCCAGCTCGGGCCGCTGTTTCCCGGCCGCAAGGTGATTGGCCTTCCGGCATTGAACATTTTGCGCGGGGGCGGCAGTTTCCATTGCATGACCCGCGAAATCCCCGCCTGAACCCCTTTCACCCGCTCACCGCCCCCTTCCGCCCCCTCGGACACCGCCCATGACCCGCTCCATCACCCTCGCCGCCATCCAGTTCTCGCCGAGCGACGACGTTCAGGAAAATATCGCCCGTGTGGCGGACTTAATCGAACAGGCGGCTGCGCAGGGCGCAGATGTCGTTCTGCCGCCGGAACTTTTCTGCGGCCATTATTTCTGCAAGACGCAGGAAGAGGCGCATTTTGCCCGGGCCCTGCCATGGGAAACTCATCCGGCAGTCGTGCAACTCTCTGAAATCGCAAGGAAATGCGGCGTCGTTGTGCCTGTCTCAATCTATGAGAAGGACGGTCCGGCCTATTACAATTCCCTCGTCATGCTCGACGCTGACGGCAGCGCCATGGGCGTCTACCGCAAGAGCCACATTCCGGATGGCCCCGGCTATCAGGAGAAATTCTACTTCCGCCCCGGCGACACGGGTTTCCGCGTCTGGGATACGCAAAAGGGCCGTATCGGCGTCGGCATCTGCTGGGACCAGTGGTTCCCGGAAGCGGCCCGCGCCATGACCCTCATGGGCGCCGACGTGCTGCTGTACCCGACCGCGATTGGTGCCGAGCCACAGGATTCAGCCCTCGACACGGCAGGGCGCTGGCGCCGGGCCATGCTGGGACATGCGGTATCAAACGTGATTCCGGTCTGCGCGGCCAATCGTGTGGGCGATGAAGGCGGGCAGGTATTCTATGGCACCAGCTTCATCGCCGACCAGGCTGGCGAGGTCGTGACCGATCTCGGCCGCACTGAGGAGGGCGTCATTCAGGCGACGTTCGACCTCGATGTGGTCGACCGGGATCGCGCGGCCTGGGGGTTTTTCCGCGACCGGCGGCCGGACCTTTACGGCGCGCTGGTCTAGTCCTGCGGGCCGCGGCGCGCCGCGTCGAACCAGTCTGTCATCACGCCGCCGGGTACGCGGGAAAGATCGCGGTACCAGTCCGGCAGGTTGTTGATCGCATCGGCTGTGTCACCCCAGCGGCGAAGGTTTGCATCGGCCGCAGAGTGGAAAGCCTCGCGCATGCGGGCCTCATCCATGGGCTGGAATTCCGGGACACCCTGAACGCCGGCGAGGCTTTTCTGCGCCGTAAGCATCATTTCCAGGGTCGAGGCAGTGAGGGCAAGCGAGGCGCGCCAGGGCGCCAGCCAGAGGTCCATCATGACGGAAAATCCTTGTTTCTAATCTGAATAGTAGGCCGATATTGTGCGGTGCACAACAAATCTCATGCCAAACATGCCTGCTTGCCCCGTTTTCGCCGCGAGCGAATGCCAATAGTCTCCTGCCATGACAGACTTCCAGTTCACCAATTTCACGCCGTCTCCGGCCCGCGGTCGGGTCCTCGTTTTCGATTCAGGGGTCGGAGGCCTGACCGTCGCTGAGGAAATCCGGGCGCTGGGGCCGGCCCTCGGCGTTCACTATGCCGCCGATAGCGGATTTTTCCCCTATGGGGACAAGTCCGATGAGGCGCTGCAGGAGCGCCTGCCGCGCGTTGCAAAGATGCTGTGCGATCATGTCCGGCCGGATGTCTTCGTGATTGCCTGCAATACGGCCAGCACACTGGCGCTGGAGGATGTCAGGGCTGTGCTCGACATTCCGGTCGTCGGCACGGTTCCGGCCATCAAGCCCGCGGCGGCATTCAGCCAGACGGGAACCATCGGCCTCCTGGCAACACCGGGCACGATCCGGCGCGCCTATACTGCCAGGCTCATCAACGAGTTTGCCGGAGACCGGCGCGTCATCATGCATGGCAGTATCGAGCTAGTCCGGCTGGCCGAAGCCCATGCGCGCGGCGAAGACGTGCCGATTGAGGCTATCGCGGCCGCCCAGGCGCCGCTGTTCGAGGCGCCGGGCGGTGACCAGATCGATACGGTCGTGCTGGCCTGCACGCACTTTCCGCTCGTGCGCGGGCAATTGATCGCCAGCGCGCCGCATGGGGTCAGCTACGTTGATTCCGGTGCGGCCATTGCGCGCCAGACGATCCGCGTCCTGCCGCCGGAAACCGAGGCGCGCGGGATTGGCGGCTCAGCCTATCTGACCAGCCCGCCCGAGGAGTCGCCGGATCTGGCGCTTGTCCTCAGGCGTTACGGCTTCCCGGATGTTCACTTGGTGGCTTTGGAGCCGATCGCGATGACTTCTGCGCCAAGAGCGTTGTAGAGGCTGGGCCAGGGCGCATCATGCACGATGGCGACTTCGGTTTCACCGAACCCGTTGAAGCGGCTGGCCATCGCGCGACCATAGGCGCCGATATTGCCAAACTCCAGATAGTCACCCTCGGTCAGGCCGGCCGGCAGCCAGACCTTGTCGGGGAACTTGTCGGTCGAATCGCAGGTCGGGCCGTAAACCGTATATTCGGCCATGCCGCGCAGCTTGCGTCCGTCACCCGTGATCGCGCGCACCGGAAAGGCCCAGCGTTCGTGAACGGCATCATAGAGCGAACCATAGGAACCATCATTGATGTAGATCGAACCGGGCTTCGCCAGTTCGATTCGCACCAGAAGGCTTTCAGCTTCGGCAACGAGCGCGCGGCCGGGTTCGCACCAGAGATCGGCGTTCTCGAGAACGAACATGTTCTCGAACGACGTTTCGACCATGGCGGCATAGGCTTCCAGTGATGGCGGCGGCGTATCGGCATAGATCGACGGGAACCCGCCGCCAACGTCCACGATATCGACGGTCACACTGGCCGAGATGATGATGCGCGAGACATCGGCCATGGCGGTTGCCCAGGCAGACGGCTTCATCGCCTGGCTGCCGACATGGAAGGACACGCCCAGTTCATCGGCATAGCGGCGGGCTTCGCGCAGGATGGCTGCAGCCTCGTCTTCGTTCGCGCCGAACTTGCCGGTCAGCGGCAGGGTCGCGCCATCATTCGACACGCCGATGCGCACGATGATGGTGAGGTCCCTGGCATAGCCGGTTTCTTCGAGGATCTTATGCAGTTCGGCCTGCGTGTCGGTCACGAAGATGCGCACGCCGTACTGGTGGTAGGCGCGGGCAATCGCGCGGCGGTTCTTCACGGGGTGAAGGAAGGCCATGCGGGCGCCGGGGAAGCGGTTGTAGATCAGTTCGATCTCGTTTTCGGATGCGACATCAAAGCTGTTGATGCCGGCAGCCCAGAGGGCGTCGAGCACGTGCACGCCGGGGTTTGCCTTGACGGCATAGAACGGCTGGGCCGGAAAGCTTTCCCGGAACCATTTTGCAGCCGCCGTCACCCGCTCAGGGCGGAAGCAGTAGACAGGAACATCGGGCTCTTGCGAGCGCACAATATTATAGGGGGTAGCGTAGGAGTGCATGACACCTAACCTCCAAAGGGCTTTTAACCAGCTTCGGGCGTTAGTGCAGGGGGCCCCCAGTTTAAGGGTTGGCCCAGATGTCCGCCACATCCGTATTCGGGCTGTGAGATATGCGATGATGGGGGGGAGCGCAAGTGAAAAAATGAGTCATTTTCGCTTAACGTCGCAAAAACGTCATACAACTTCGACGTGACTGTCATCGCCGGAGCGTATTGGAACGCCAGATATCCCGTTCCGGGAATGGATTTTCAGGAGGCATCGCATGAAATCTGGCGTTCTTGTCGGGGCAGCCCTTGCTCTCGCTGTGGCCCTTGCCGGTTGCGGGAAAACGGACCTGTCCACACTGGAAGTGTCTGACGCGGCGCCTCAGCGGCCGCCTGTGGCCGGTAGCACGCAGAAGATCAAGATCGTCGGCTCATCGACAGTCGCGCCCTTCTCGACCACCGTGGCCGAGCGTTTCGGGGCGACATCGCCTTATCCGACACCGATTGTCGAAACGACCGGGACCGGCGGCGGTTTCAAGTCGTTTTGCCAGGGTGTCGGCCCCGACCAGCCGTCGCTGTCGAATGCCTCGCGCCCGATCAAGACGAGTGAGACAGCCCTGTGTGCCAGCAATGGCGTCAACAACATCATTCCGATCGAGATTGGCTATGACGGAATCGTGGTGGCGAATTCCAGGCACGGCCCCGACTTCGACATTACCAAGACGCAGCTCTACCTCGCGCTGGCGCAGGACATTCCGGACGGTGCAGGCGGGTTCAAGCCGAACCCCTACAAATCCTGGCATGAAGTCGGTCCCGGCCTGCCGGACGAGCCGATCACCGTGTTCGGCCCGCCGCCGACCTCCGGCACGCGCGATGCCTTCGTCGAACTCGGCATGGAAGATGGCGCCGAGGCGCTGCCCGAAATGGCTGCGCTCAAGGCAAGCGACAGCGACGCCTTCAAGGAGCGGGCTCACACGATCCGCGCCGATGGCGCGTGGATCGACTTCGGGGAGAATGATACGGCCATCATCCAGTCACTGGTGAAGACACCCATGGCGATCGGCATTCTCGGACATTCCTTCCTTGAGCAGAACGGCGACAGGATCAAGGGCGCTTCGCTCGCGGGCGTGCCGGCGACATTCGACAATATCAATTCAGGCCAGTACGGCCTGTCGCGGGTCATGTTCATCTATGTGAAAGGGCAGAACCTGCCGCTCGTGCCGGGCCTGTACGACTTCCTCGAATATTACACCGATGAAGACGCGTTCGGACCGGACGGTTACCTCCTCGAGAAGGGGCTGATCCCGCTGAAGGATGAAAATCGTCAGGCCCAGCGCGATATTGTTGCCGCACTGGAAAGCCGGTCGGCACGGTAGGCGGGCCTACAGGCCCTCGATCGGCGGTTTCCTGCGGCGGCGCAGGCGGATCTTCTGCCAGAACCGCCGGCGCGCCGGCGCGGGAAGCGGCTGGAGATTCTCGATGAAGGCTTCCGCGCAGGCCTTCCAGCTATAGGTCTCGGCATAGGCGCGGCAGGTCTCGCGGCTGAGCGCCAGACAGTCCAGCGCGCCCTGTGCAAGGTCTCCGCCGACGGGCGTGATCGTGCCAGCATTTGATCCGGGGATGACATCGCGCGGGCCGGTGGCTTCGAATGCGGCGACAGGCAAGCCGGACGCCATGGCCTCCAGGACGACAAGACCGAACGTGTCGGTCAGGCTGGGGAAGACGAAGACATCTGCGCTGGCATAGATTGCGGCCAGCTCGTCTGCGAACTTCCCGCCAAGGAAGGTCACCTTTGGATAGTTGCGCTTCAATTCTTCGAGCTGCGGGCCGTCTCCGACGATGACTTTCGAACCCGGCAGATCGAGTTCGGCAAAGGATTCAATGTTCTTTTCGACCGCCACGCGGCCGACATTCAGGAAGATCGGTCGCGGCAGGCCCTTGAAGGGGTCGTTCGCGGCGCCCGCATCAATGCGTTTTGCCGGATCGAAAAGCTCGGTATCGACCCCGCGCGTCCAGGCCACAAGATTGATGAACTTTCGCGCGCGAAGCTCCTCGACCATGGACGGGGTCGGGACCATGACCTTGCCGGAATACTTGTGGAACCAGTGCACGAAGGAATAGCCGACCGATATCGGGATGGGCAGCCGGGCGGCGACATATTCCGGAAACCGCGTGTGATAGGCGGTCGAGAAGGGGTGCTTGACGGTCAGGCACATGGCGCGGCCGGCCATGCCGAGCGTGCCTTCGGTGGCGATGTGGATCGCATCAGGTTCGAAATCGTCAAACCGCTCCTCGATCTTCTTGCGGGCGAAGAGGGCAAGCTTGATTTCAGGATAGGTTGGCAGGGGAACGGTACGGAACCCGTCGCCGGGGTGAACGATTTCCCAGATATGCCCCATGGCTTCGGATTCAGCGATCACCCGTTTCATCGTGCGAACGACGCCGTTGACCTGAGGGTCCCAGGCGTCGGTGATCAGCATGATGCGCATGGGGGCTCCTTGAGGCCGCTGTCCGGTCGGCGGCAATGTGGCGGGGTTGGTCCCACGCGTAAAGAGGCGGAACCGCTGCAAACTCACTCGCGTTTGGTTCTATGGGACGATATATCTGTACCCGTAAACAAGAAAAGGCGGGCACAAATTTGCTCCGCCGCCGCACCGCTCCTCTCACACTAACTATTCGGAATTCCATATGCCTGATTCGATGCCTCTCGCCTCCCTTAACTGGGATAGCCTGGACGACCACAAGTTCGACGATGAGGAGGCACTTCTCGAGCGATTGCTGAAGGAGGCGCCGCTTGACGATGGCGCACGGCTGGCGGCTGTCCGGCGCGGCCGCGAACTGGTGGAAATCGCCCGCAGCCGGGGCCGCAAGAAAGGCATGATGGAAAGCTTCCTGGAGGAATTCGGCCTGTCGAATTCCGAAGGGTTAGCGCTCATGTGCCTGGCCGAGGCCCTGCTGTGCGTGCCCGATGCGGAAACCCGAGATGACCTGATCGCCGAGAAGATACGGTCGGGCGACTGGGCGTCACATCTTGGCCAGTCGGAAAGCTGGCTGGTGAATGCGTCGACCTGGGGGCTGATGCTGACGGGCCGCGTGATCGGGGTGCCGAAATCCCTGGAGAAGGGTCCGGGCGCCTTTGTCTCGGGACTGATCCGCGAAAGCGGCGAACCGGTCATCCGCGCCGCCATGATGCAGGCCATGCGGATCATGGGCGAGCAATTCGTCCTCGGCCGGACGGTGAAGGAGGCTCTCAAGCGCGGCAAGCGCATGGTGAAGACCGGAGAGGCGGCGCATTTCAGTTTCGACATGCTGGGCGAAGGCGCCCGCACGGCTGAAGACGCGGCCCGCTACCTGAAAGCCTATGAGCTGGCGATTGATGCCGTGGCTGCCGAAAAGGACAAGGCGGTTGCGCCAGAGAAGGCGAGCGGCGTGTCAGTCAAGCTTTCGGCCCTGCATCCGCGTTTCGAGGCGGTCAATGAAGCGCGCGTGATGAACGAGCTGTATCCGCGCCTGCTCGGGCTGTGTGAAAAGGCGGCGTCCGCGAATATCCATCTTTGTCTGGATGCGGAAGAGGCCGACCGGCTAGTACTGAGCCTCAAGCTGATGGACCGGCTGGCGCATGAGCCGTCGCTCAAGGACTGGACCGGTCTCGGGCTTGCCGTGCAGGCCTACCAGAAGCGCACGCTTTCGGTGATCGAGAAGCTGATTACGCTGGCGGAAGAGACCGGACACCGTTTCATGGTCCGCCTTGTGAAGGGCGCATATTGGGACAGCGAGATCAAGCATGCGCAGGTCGAAGGGTTTCCGAACTTCCCGGTCTTCACGACCAAGCCGGGAACGGATTTTCACTACCTGGCCTGCGCGAAGCTGATGCTGGATGCCTCACCGACGCTCTATCCGCAATTTGCGACCCATAATGCCCACACGCTGGCGGCGGTTGATATTCTCGCCGAAGCGGCGGGTGTCACCGACTATGAATTCCAGCGCCTGCACGGCATGGGCGAAGCATTGTATGATGCCGCCGAAGCCGGCCGGCGGGTGCGCGTCTATGCGCCGGTGGGGGCGCACAAGGACCTGCTGCCTTACCTCGTGCGCCGCTTGCTGGAGAATGGCGCGAATGCCAGCTTCGTGCACTCGTTCCTTGATCCTGATGTGCCGGTGGAAGATGTCGTCGACGATCCGATCACCCGCGTTGAAATTGGCCCCCGGCGGCATCCCGGCATCCCGACGCCGCCACGCCTTTATGGGCCTGAGCGGCGCAATTCGACCGGGCTGGACCTCAGCCAGAAATCCGTGCGCGATGCGACGGCGGCAGCGCTGAAATCCTTCCGCGATAGTCCGGCGATTGCGGCGGGCGCCATTGTTTCGGGCAAACCGGAAACCGGCGGCGGCGAGATGATCCGCGTTCCGTTCCATACCGAACATGTGCTTGGGGCCTGCAGGGAAGCCAGCCCCGAGGCGATCGACAGGGCGCTGGATGCAGCGGTCAGGTTCCAGCCGGCCTGGGATGCGCTGGGCGGATCCAAACGGGCAGAGCACCTGCGGGCTATGGGTGATATCCTTGAAGAGAATGCGCCGCGCCTGATCGCTCTGATGGCGCGCGAGGCGGGCAAGACGCTGGCCGATGGCGTGGCCGAGGTGCGCGAGGCGGTTGATTTCTGCCGGTATTATGCGGCGCAGGCCGAGCATGAGTTTGAAGGCGCGGTGCGCCTTCCCGGGCCGACGGGCGAAACCAATCACCTGTCGCTGCACGGGCGCGGTGTCTTCTGTTGCATCAGTCCGTGGAATTTTCCGCTGGCCATCTTTACCGGCCAGATCGCGTCGGCCCTCGCGGCCGGCAATACGGTTGTTGCCAAGCCCGCCGAGCAGACGCCGCTGGTGGCGTTCGAGGCGGTGCGCATGTTCCAGAAGGCCGGCCTGCCGGTGGATGCCCTTCACCTTATGCCGGGGAAGGGGGAAACGGTTGGTGCGGCCCTGACGGCGGACCTGCGCGTGTCAGGCGTCTGCTTTACCGGCGGCACATCGACGGCGCGGATGATCAACCGGGCCCTGGCTGAGCGCGATGGCGCGATCATTCCGCTGATTGCCGAGACGGGCGGACTGAACGGGCTGTTCGTGGATACGACGGCCCTTCGCGAGCAGGTGATTGATGACATGATCGTGTCGGCGTTCGGGTCGGCGGGCCAGCGCTGTTCGGCGCTGCGCATTGCCTTCATTCCGAAATCGACCGCGAAAAGCCTGATCGACGGGCTGATCGGCGCGATGGACGAATTGAAGATGGGCAATCCGGGCGAGGCCGATACCGATGTCGGGCCGGTGATCGACGCCGATGCGCGTTCGCTGCTGGCAGCGCACCTGGAGAAGATAGGCAAGGAGGCGAAAGTCCTGCACCAGGTTGACGCCGGAAAGATTGGCGAGGAGGGCTTTGGCTTTGGTCCGGCGCTGGTCGAGTTGTCCTCGATCGACCAGATCCACGAAGAGAATTTCGGGCCCATCCTGCATCTGCTTCGCTATGATCCAGATGATGTCGAGGAAGTTGGCGCGGCGCTGAAAGCCAAGGGATATGGACTGACGCTCGGCATTCACTCGCGGCTGGAGCGCTTCCACGCGGCGGTGAAAGCGGCCTGTCCGGTGGGCAATACGTATGTGAACCGGTCGATGACCGGGGCAGTTGTAGGTGTGCAACCGTTCGGGGGCGAGGGGCTTTCAGGCACCGGACCCAAGGCGGGCGGACCGCATTATCTCCATCGTTTCGCCACCGAACGCGTGGTAACGGTGAATATCACGGCCCAGGGAGGCGATGCCGAACTCCTGAGCCTGTAACAAGGAGACCAGCCGATGCTGAGATTAGCCTTCTGCGCCCTTATGGGCGTTCTGTTGACCACTGCGTGCACGAAGAAGCCGGAAGCGCCGGATACGGATGTCACGCAAGGGGTTGAGCAGCCCGCAGCCGGGGTGGCGGCCGAGGCCGGGCCGGACGCCGTGGCAGTGGCCGACACGCCGCACCAGATCGAGGTGTCGAAGGACTATTTCACCGGCTCTGCCCGCGTCGATGATGCCCTGTTCGCCGTGGCGCCGGATCTCGCGGCTGACCTGCTGGCCGATGCGCGTGTGCGGATCGAGGCGATGGATGAGGACGCGCTGACCTACAAGGAAACGGATCCGGACTATTTCAACCCGTACAGCCTGTCGGTCGAATGGACACTTGTGGCGCAGGCCGGCGGCCTGATCAGCATTGAAGGTTTCACCGGCGCCTATACAGGCGGGGCGCATGGCAATTACGGCACCGATGCGCGCATCCATGATGTGGCAGCGAAAACCGATATTGCGCTGGGCGACCTGCTGGCTGATCCCGAGGGGGCGATGGCGGCCAGCCTGCCGGTGGTGCTATCCGAAATCGGACGCCAGCGCGCCGAGAAGGCGGGCGGGGGCGGATCGGCCGACACGTTCCGGGGCGAGGCTGCGGATGCGATTTCAGCCGAGAGCATTCTGAGCGGCGAGATTGGCCTCGCCGCATCAAACGCGGCGGACAGGTTCGGCGGGTTCACTGTGCATTTTGCGCCCTACGAGATCGGCTCCTATGCCGAGGGCGCCTACAAGGTGACCGTGCCGCAGGCCGTGTTCCATGATTTCCTGAAGCCGGACTATGCGGGTCTGTTTGCAGGCGAACCGGTGATCGCGGAATAGGGCTGCGGTCCTCCCTGCACATGCGGCGCCTGTTGGGGCGCTTCGGGGGTGGTTTGCTGGTTTTCGGGAGCCGGTTCGGCGTCAGGTATCGGGAATCGTGAGCCCGTAGTCCCGGCCGATGCCGGGATCTCGTGCGGCAAATCCGGACCAGATGGCCTGAGGCCCCTGCCTGCGCAGGGGACACGGAGCTTTGGTTTCGGGGCTCAGGGCAAGCCTCAGCCGGTCCGATACGGGTGCACGGAATTTGCACGGACGATGCCCGGTAAGATCATCCGATGCGCGGATGAGGATGACCCGGCCTGTCTTTGTGACACCCCAGAACATCTGGCTGCCGGGGCCGCCATTTTCCCTGAACCATGCCTTGAGGCGCTGGATGCGGAAGTAGATCAGCGGCCAGAGGGGCATGAGGTACCAGGGCAGGCCCGGCAGGGGCGAGAGGAGGGAGAAAGGTGGCATCGCGGCGCATTATACGCGCAGTGTGAGGGGGTGGGATAAGCGCCCCCTCCGTCTGGCCGTTTCACGGCCAGCCACCTCCCCCGTGAACGGGGGAGGATGAAGGGTCGGCGCGCCTCCCTCTCCCAAGGGAGAGGGGCTTTTAGAGGGCCTGTTTGAGGGCGAGATAGATGGTTTGGGTGTGGTGCTTGTCCTGCAGGGGATTGTAGAAGGTCACCGGTTCGGCCCAGGCTTTTGCGAAGACGCCGGACAGGCGCTGCACGAAATCGCTGTCGGGGGTGACATCCGACCAGAGCCCCATCAGGCCGCCGGGCTTCAGGTGCGTCATCAACTGCTGCAGGCCCGCTTCGCTGTAGAAATGGCCGCTGCGCGCATCCAGCAGCCAGTCGGGCGTATGGTCGATGTCGATCAGGATGGCGTGGAACTGGCGGCCCGGATTGTCCGCATCGAAGCCGGTGCCGGACCGGGCGAGGGCGAAGAAGTCATCGCGCACGATCTGGCAGCGTGGGTCCGCGCTCAGCGGCGGGTCGAGCGGCACCAGCCCGGCATCGTGCCAGTCGGCCACCGCGTCCAGCATCTCGACCACACGCAGCGAGGCAACGCGGGGATACTCCAGCACGGCGCCTGCCGTGTAGCCGAGACCGAGGCCGCCGACGACGACATCCCATGTCTCATCCGTATCGGGATTGAGGCTGGCGAGCGTGTCGAGGCCGAGGCGGGCGAGGGCGATTTCCGACACGGTGAAAATGTTCGACATCAGGTGCTCGTCGCCGAGGATGATTTCGAACACGTCCACTTTCAGCAGAGGGTGAAACCGCCGGCGCAGGCTGATCGGCCCGATCGGCGTGTCGCGATAGTCGAGTTCTTCAAACAGGCGGCTCATGGGCGGGCGTCCTTGCTGCGGGGGCATCCCCGGCCGTCTCAGTCGCCGCTGACCATGAAATGGGCCATCAGTGTGGTGACGGGTTTGGACTTTTCGTCCTGCCAGGCTTCGGCATGGACCGAGCACATGCGCCGGCCCATCTTGGTGATGTGGGCGCGGGCATAGAGGTTTTTGGCGTGGGCCTGGCGCAAATAGTCGATGGTAAGGTTGATCGGCCGCGGCGGGCGGGTGAGGTGTTCGGTGACGAGGAAGACCTGCGCCATGGCCGTGATCTCGAGAAAGGCCCCGATGGCGCCGCCATGGATGGCACGGATGGCGACATTGCCGATCAGCTTGTCCTGAAAGGGCAGCACGGCGGTCATCTCGTCGCCCATGACTTCGCAATGCATGCCAAGTTCCTGCGCGAAAGGTGTGCGGGCGATGAAGGTGGTAACCTGGTCGGCGCGGCTGAGCACGGTTTCACGCGTCATCCTGGCCTCCCATGGTCGAAGGCGGGCGCGGCTTGGTGATGGCAAAGGCCCCGGCTGCGGTGGCGATGACCTTGTCGCGTGTCTCGTGATAGGCCCAGGCGCGGGTGAAGCAGATCGAGCGGGTGACATGATAGCACTCGGCCTCGCCGAGAATGTCGCGGCGCGGTTCGGCCGGGCGCATATAGTCGATGCGCAGGTCGAGCGTGGCGACAAAGCGGGCGCGTTCCATGGCCGAACCGGCCGCCGTGCCGCAGAGATTGTCAAGAAAGGCGGTCAGCACGCCGCCATGGATGACGCCGGTATCCGGGTCGCCGACGAGGCGGTCCTTCCAGGGCTGGACGCCCCAGACATGGCCCTTTTCCACCTTGGTCATGCGGAAGCCGAGACGGCGCCCCCACGGGATGACACCCGAGATCATGTCGAGGTTCCCCTGCATCAATTCCAGCGGAATCGGGGCTGACGTCGCGTCATTGCTCATGTGCAGGCCTCTTCATTTGACGTTCGATCCGCCCCGGATAACATCTGGTCAGGACCGTGGGAACACTTCACGCAAGGGAGGACATGCCAAATGGCATTTGACGGCAGCACGAAACCGAAGACCTGCATCATCGGGGCCGGGTGCTCGGGCTTTACCATGGCCAAGCGACTGAAGGACAAGGGCCTGCCCTATGACTGTTTCGAGATGTCGGACAATATTGGCGGCAACTGGTATTATAAGAATCCGAACGGCACCTCGTCCTGTTACCAGAGCCTGCATATCGACACGTCGAAGTGGCGCCTGGCCTTCGAGGATTATCCCGTGCCGGAGGACTGGCCGGATTTCCCCCACCATGCCCAGCTGTTGCAGTATTTCCATGACTATGTGGACCATTTCGGCCTGCGGGAGACGATCACGTTCAACACGGCGGTGACGGATGTGGCGCGCCTGCCGAACCGGCGCTGGAAGGTGACCCTGTCGACCGGGGAGACCCGTGAATATGACGCCGTAGCGGTGGCCAATGGCCATCACTGGGATGCGCGGATGCCGACCTATCCCGGGCATTTCGATGGTTACCAGGTGCATTCCCACCATTATCGCGACCCGTTCGAGCCGTATGACTTCCGGGGCAAGAACGTGATGATTGTCGGCGCCGGCAATTCGGCGATGGATATTTCGTCGGAACTGTCGCAGCGGCCGATTGCGAACAAGCTGTTCATCTCGATGCGGCGCGGCGTGTGGGTGCTGCCGAAATACATGGACGGGACACCGGCCGACAAGGCGGCGCTGCCTGCCTGGCTGCCGTCAAAGCTCGGCCGCAAGCTGGCGCGGGCCAAGATCAAGAAGACCATTGGCATGATGGAGGATTATGGCCTGCCGAAGCCTGACCATGAGCCGCTGGACGGGCATCCCTCGGTGTCTGGCGAGTTCCTGACGCGGGTCGGCTGCGGCGATATCCTGCCCAAGGGCGGGATCGAGCGGCTGGACGGCGATGGCGTGGTGTTCAGCGATGGCAGCCGCGAAAAGGTCGACGCGATCGTCTGGGCGACGGGGTATAATGTGACCTTCCCGTTCCTGAAACAGCCCGAACTGACGCCGCAGGACAATACATTCCCGCTGTACAAGCGGATGGTGAAGCCGGGCTTTGAAAACCTGTTCTTCCTCGGCCTCGCCCAGCCGCTGCCGACATTGGTGAACTTTGCCGAGCAGCAGTCGAAACTGGTCGCGGCGGCGCTGACGGGGGAATATGCCTTCCCGGACGCGGCCGAGATGGAGCGGGTGACGATGGCGGACGAGAAGGAACACCTTGGCCACTTCTATGACAGTCCGCGCCACCGGATGCAGGTGGATTTCGGCGTCTATGTCGCGGATTTGCTGAAAGAATTGAAGCGCGGCGCAAAACGCGCAGGCGTGGTTGCCTGATATTAAGATTGCCGGGGTATAGTCGCTGCGATGTTGCGTCTGTTTTCAGCCCTGATGCTGCTCCTGGTGGCCGCCGCGTGTGCCTCTGCGCCGCCACGGGCGGCCGCGCCGCGTGTCGTGGTGAATTACGGCCCGCCGGGTGATCCGCACAATCCGGTGCAGGGGCCTTACCAGCCAAACCAGTACCTGCAGGTGTGTAACGGCATGTCGGTGAGCAATTCGCCGCCCTTCTATCCGGGCGGCTGGGTGCAGGATTTCAAGCCGGTGATCGTGGTCAACACTGTGGTTCTGGTGACGGTGCCGACCAATGATGCCTGCCTGTCATCGGGTTTCGGCTTTCGCGGCGGGCGGATTCACGAGGGGGTCGATCTGACGCGGCGCCCGGCCGGGCCGGTCTATGCCGCAGCGCCGGGCCGGATCATCGAGGCGCGCCATTCGGACGGCTATGGCTGGCAGGTGCTGATCGATCATGGCAAGGGCGTGTACACGCGCTATGCCCATCTGGCGCATTTCGAACCGAGCGTGGCGGTGGGCCGCGAGATCGGCTTTGGCCAGCCGGTTGGCCAGATGGGCGATTCCGGCAATGCGACGGCCGTTCACCTGCATTACGAAATCCTGACCGGGAATTATCATAATCCCCGCGGCTCCAAGGGGCTGGACGTGCGTGACCCGTTCAGCTTTCCCGCCTATGAACTGACGTTCGCGGGGTCTTGAACGGGGAGCGGGGGACAATGGAGCTGACAGGCAGGGCGGCATGACTAGCCGCTTTTTCGATCCGTCGCTGGTGGCGCGGACCTATCGCGACCCGCTGGCCTGGCTGAGCCTTGGCACCGACCTGGTGCCGATCATCGCGATTATCCTGTTCCAGTGGGGGCCGACACCGCTGGTGGCGCTGTACTGGCTCGAGAACCTCGTGATTGGCGGGTATACGATACTGCGGCTGGCGGGCAGCGCGGTGACGGGCCTCGGGAACCTGCTGCTGGCCCTGTTCATGATCCCGTTCTTCACGCTGCATTACGGCATGTTCTGTTACGGGCATGGCATCTTCATCAAGTCATTCTCGGGCGCCGGGGGCGGCGATGGCTATATGGACGTTGTGAACTGGGCGCTGGGGTCCGGCGAGGGCATGGCCTGGTTCGTGGCGGTGATTGCGGCGTCAAACATGGTGTTCTATCTCATCGACTTCATCGGCAAGGGCGAGCTGCGCCGGACGAATCCGGCCGCCGAGATGTTTGCCCCCTATGGCCGCATCGTGACGCTGCATGTGGCGATCATTCTCGGCGCCTTCCTGTCGATTGCGACGCAGCAGCCGCTGCTGGGCGTGCTGGTGCTGATCCTGATCCGGGTCGTGTTCGGGATCGTGCTGTCTGTGCTGCGCCGCATGCGCCTTGAGGGCCAACTGGGCAAACTTGCAGACACATTCGCGCAAGCATTGTAAAAAGTTGACGTTTGATGACGGGTTGCGCTAGGTAAGCCCGCTGAACCGCCTGAGGCGGCAACAAAGGATATGGAATGCCCCCTGCCATCAAGACCCTTGCCGGAAGCGGCGCCGCAGCCGGAATCGGAACCGGAAAGCGCGCCAAATCCAAGGCCGCCAACCGCCGGGCGATTCTCGACGCCGGGCGGCGCGTGTTTGCGCGGATCGGCTTTGATGCCACGACCGTGCGCGACATCATCCGCGAAACCGACCTCGCTGCCGGGACATTCTACAATTACTTCAAGTCCAAGGAAGAAGTGTTCGAGGCCATTGCGGAGGACTCGACCCATCGTTTCCGGGCCCACCTGAGCGATGTGCGGGCCAGGGCGACCACGTTCGAGGACTATATCCACCAAGCCTATCACGCCTATTTCAGCTTCATTGCGGCCGAAAATGCAGAGGCGATCAAGGGCGGTGCGCCGCACCTGGCGCTGATCGGCGTGCGTGTGGATACGCCGGAAATGCTGGCCATTGCCGACGAGATCCGGTCTGACCTCGATCATGTCCTGTCGGCGGCCGGGGCGCCGGTGATCGATATCGACTATCTCACGGCGGCGGCAATCGGTATCGCCCGGGAGATGGGCGACCATATGCTGCATCGCCGCCCGGTCGATGCCGGTGCGGCCACGCGATTTGCAGCAGCCCTGCTATTGGCCGGCGTGCGGGACATTGCCGGCAAGGTGATCTGAGGAAGCGCTTGGCGGACCTCGGGGAAGGGGGCTAAGCTGGCCTGAAAAGGGCAGTTTGGGAGCCGGGCCATGAGTTTACAGCAGAAAATAGCGAAACTGATATTCAAACTGCCGGACGGTTTGCTCGTGCGGATGGCGGGGGGCAAGCCAATCGAGATCAACGGCCGCGTGCTGGAGCCTCAATTGCAGATGGTGGCGTGGAACGGGCGCAAGGCGCCGCCGCTGTCATCGCTTCCGGCAGAGGTGGTGCAGGCTGCCACGCGCGAACAGCTGGCCATGCTGGCGGCCGCACCGGAGCCCGGTGTGATCATCGAAGACTCGACGATTCCGGGGCCGGACAAGAACCAGATACCGGTCCGGATCTACCTGCCCGACGAACAGGACCCGGCCCATCCGATGATGGTGTACTATCACATGGGCGGCGGCGTGATCGGCGACCTTGATACATGCAATGCGTTCTGTTCAATGATCGCGGTCGTGGCCAAATGCCCGGTCCTCTCCGTCGACTATCGCCTTGCCCCGCCGCACAAGTTTCCGGCGGGCATCAATGACGCCATCGCGGCGTATGAATGGGCACTGCGCAATGCTGGCAAGTATGGCGCGCCCGATGGCGTCGCGGCCGTGGGCGGCGACAGTATGGGCGGCAATTTCGCAGCCATCGTGTCGCAGGAAATGAAGCGTCAGGACAAGCCGGTCCCTGCGCTGCAATTGCTGATCTATCCGGCGGTGGACCTGGTCGAGGAATTCCCGTCGCGCAAGGATTTCGCGAACACGTTCTCGCTGTCGACCGATACGATGGACTGGTTCATGGACCAGTACCTGCCGGAGGGGCAGGACCGCAGTGATCCGCTTCTGTCGCCGGGCCAGACCGGCGACCTGTCCGGCCTGCCGCCCGCCATTGTCATTACCGCCGGGCATGACCCGCTGGTCGACGAGGGCGACGATTACGCCCTGCGGCTGGGACGTGAGGGCGTTTACGTGAAGCACAAGCGATATGACAATCTCGCCCATGCCTTTACGGCGTTCACGGATTTCTCGCCGGGATCGCGGCGGGCCTGCCTGCAGATCGCGGGCATGGTGCGTGACATGTATGGCCGATCGTGAGGGCGCTTGTCTGCCATACGATCACGGATGATTTTTCCGGGACCGAAATCCGTGATGTGCCGATGCCTGAGCCGGGCCCCGGTGAGGTGCGCGTCCGGGTCAAGGCCGCGAGCGTCAATTTCCCTGACCTCCTGCTGACGCAGGGCAAGTACCAGCTGAAACTGGAGCCGCCCTTCACGCCTGGGATGGACTTTTCCGGCATCATCGACGCGCTGGGCGAAGGTGTGACGGGACCGCTGCGGCTGGGAACGGATGTTGCCGGCGGCGTGCGGTCCGGGGCGTTTGCCGAATATATCGTCGTGCCGGTCGCGTCGCTGCAGAAGAAGCCGCCGGCGATGAGCTTTGCCCAGGCGGCGTCCTATTCGGCTGCCTACCTGACGGCCTATGTGGCGCTGGTGCGCCGGGGCAACCTGCAGGCGGGTGACACATTGCTGGTGCATGGCGCGAGTGGGGGTGTGGGGCTGGCGGCGGTTGATGTCGGCAAGCTGCTGGGCGCGACGGTGATCGCGACAGGCGCGTCGGACGAGAAGCTGGAACAGGTGGTCGCTTATGGCGCCGACTTTGCCATCAATGTGACGCAGGGCTTTCGCGACAAGGTGAAGACGCTGACCAGGGGACGCGGCGCGGATGTGATCTTCGATCCTGTGGGCGGCGACGTGTTCGACGAGAGCGTGCGGTGCATTGCGTTTGACGGGCGGCTTCTGGTGATCGGCTTCACGTCAGGCCGGATCGCGACCGTGCCGACCAATATGCCGCTGATCAAGGGCTTCTCGGTGGTTGGCGTACGGGCAGGCGAATATGGCCGCCAGTTTCCCGAGAAGGGCCGGGAGAATGTCGAGACGATCTGGAAATGGGCCCGGGAGGGGAAGGTGCACCCGCGCGTGCATGCCGAGTTCCCACTGGAGCAGGCGATGGACGCGTTCGCGATGCTGTGGGACCGGAAGGTTGTCGGCAAGGTGGTGGTGACGCCCTGAGGCCCTGGCCGTCCGGCTTTCGGCGCGCTGCGCTAGCCCGTGTAGAGCACGAGCCCGAGAATGCCGGCGCTGACCAGCAGCACACCGATGATTTCCCGCGCGGTGATGCGTTCCTTGAAGAACAGGATCGACGCGCCGATCATGAACACGACCTCGATCTGGCCAAGGGCGCGGACATGGGCCGCGTTCTGCAGGGTAAAGGCCGTGAACCAGGCGAGCGAGCCCAGCATGCCGACAAGGCCGACCCAGCCGGCGCTGCGCCAGCTGCGCAGCAGGCGGCCTGCTTCGCCAGGTTCGCGCAGCTGGAGCCAGGCAAGCACGGCGAGGGCCTGGAAGGCGGTGACGAAGGCGAGTGTCGTGACCGCGCGCAGGAAGACGTCACCTTCCGCCAGCGACAGCGATGCGCCGCGATAGGCGACGGCGGACAGGCCGAACAGGCTGCCCGATGCGATGCCGATGAGCGCCTTGCGGTCAAGGAATGTGCGGCGGGCGGCGGGGTTTGCCGGGATCGAGATCAGGATCACGCCAATGAGGCTGACGAGGATGGCGAGCGCGACGGGCAGGGACAGCCTGTCGCCGAGGAGGACGATGCCGAACAGGGCCGTCTGCACCGGTTCTGTCTTGGTGAAGGCCGTGGCGACGGTGAAGTTCTTGTGGGAAAAAAGGTGGATCAGCAGGCCGGTCGCCAGGATCTGGGCGAGGCCGCCGAGAAGGCCGCTGGCGATGAATATGGGGTTCAGTGCCGGCGCGCTCTGGCCCGTGACGGCGAGCAGGCCTGCCAGAAGGAGGGCGGCGAGCGGGGCTGCATAGACGAAGCGTGCCGACGTGACGCCCCATGTGCTGAGCGTATCCTTCAGCCGCTTCTGCAGGACCGAGCGCAGGTTCTGCAGGAAGGCTGCAGCGATGGTAATGGGGATCCAGATTTCCATCCGGCGCTTGGACAGCAGGGCGTGCCGGTTGTCAAAGCCTGTTCAGCCCGGGCGGCCTAGCGCACGCGGGTGCACTGGGGATAGGTGGTTGTGCCCTTTTGCAGGACCGCGAAAGGTCCCTGGTCCCAGAACACGACGCGGGTGGGCCCGATGCCGGACTGGTAGCGCATGCCCCTGTCGGCCGCGACCTGTTCAAGCTGGTGAACCTGACCATTGAACATGACGGTTGCGGTGGTGCCGACAACGCTCGCCTGGAGCTGGAGGGCACCGCATTCGTAATAGGGGGAGATGACGTTCGACGCATAGGGCTGGGTATAGGCGGGGTCAGTTTCCATGCGCATGTCGTCCTGCTGGCTGGTGGCAGGCGGGGTGACGGCGCAGGCGGCCGCAGTGGTGGCGAGGGCGAGGAGGGCGGCGAGTGAGCTGGCGCGTTTCATGACGTGTCTCCGGTCTGGCTGTCTTCCCGGGCAAAGCGGCCAGACGCCGGAATGGTTCCGGCGCCTGAGCAGCATGTATCTAGCGGCGGGCCGTGATCGTGTCGCCGTTCGGGGCATAGATGACGAGCGTGCCATCCTGCGTGATCGTGTACTGTCGGGCGCTGCCGAGAATGTCGGTAAAGGCGCGTTCCTGGTTCATCAGGGCCGGCGGGCAGCCCTTGCGGGTGAGCACGATCTCGGTGAGGCGCAGGTCCTGGGGCGCGGTCGCCGAATAGCCGGCCGAGTAGGAATTGCACGACGCGTTGCCGCTGATCCGGCCCGAGGAATCAAAATTGATCGTTGCGCGGGAGAAATCGACGACACCGCGGCGGTTGATATCCTCGACGACCCATTCCTGGCCGGTCAGGCCGGTATAGGCCCCGGGCCCGTGCGTCTCGGGATACTGGGTGCCGGGATAGGGCGAGGTGTAGGGACTGCCGGGTGTGGCATTGACAAGAAAGATCGTGCCGAGATCGGAATAGGGCGCGTAGAGATCGACCGGGTAGGTCGTGTCTGTGGTCCAGAAGAGTTCGCCGCCGGGGCTGCGGATGGTGGCGCGCAGCGTGTACTGGCCGCGCGGGTCGACGTCGCGGTCGTCGATCGTCAGGCTGAACGGTACGGGAACCTGCGCATTGCCGAGGTTCATGACGGATTCATCGAGGATGTCGGACGGCATATCCATGCGGGTCGTGTCGCTGAGCGTGACGGTGGCGGTGCTGCCCGGCGGCAGGGCAATGCGCTCGCGATAGCTGAGCTGGCCGGTCACGACATGCTGGGTGACGCGGCTTTCGGCCGGGTATTGCGACGTGGGCGTGACGGCGCAGGCGGCGGTCATCGCGCCGAGGGCGACGGAGGCGAGGGCGGTCGAGAATTTCATTGTGGCGTTTCCCTTCAGTATGGACTGCCGGGAGGACGCGTTCTGTCCTGGGCCAGGATGCGTTCCCGTTCGCAGGTGTAAACGGCCCTGCGAACGGAAAGTTCCGCACTCAGACCGTGCGCTTGGCCTTGTCGGCGTCGTTGGTGGCGGTGATGGCGTCCTTCGCGGCCTGCCATTCCTTGTCGCCCCAGGCGGTGAGCTGGGAGAAGTTGCCGCCGGACGCATTGTACATGGCGCCGTCAATGGCGATGGTCTGGCCGTTGATGTATTCCGCGCCCGGCCCCATCAGCAGCACGGCGAGGTTGACCAGTTCGTGCATCTCGCCGACCCGGCCCATCGGATTGGCCGCGCCTGAGTCCATGCGCTTTGCGCCGTCCGCATCCGGCGCGAGCCGCTTGGACATGCCTTCGGTGGGGAAGGGGCCGGGCGCGATGGCGTTGAAGCGCAGGCCATAGCGGCCCCATTCGACGGCGAGGCTTTGCGTCATCGTGTTGACGGCGGCTTTGGACATGGCCGAGGGCACGACGAAGGGGCCGCCATTCCACACCCACGTGGTGAGGATGGAGATGACATTGCCGCGCGATCCGGCCTTGATCCAGCGCGTGCCGATATCGTGCGTCATGTAGAATGTGCCGCGGAAGACAATGTTCGCGATGGCGTCAAAGCCGCGGATCGAAAGGTCTTCGGTGCGGGAGATGAAATTGCCGGCGGCATTGTTGACGAGGCCGGTGAGGGGGCCGTGCTTGGCCCAGATTCCGTCATTCATGTCGGTAATGGCTTCGGCGACGCGGATGTCGCAGGCATGCGGCACGACCTTGCCGCCATGCTTTTCCATCAGTTCGGCCGCCGTTTCCTCGCAGACGCCTCCGCGCCGGCCGCAGATGTGGACCTCTGCGCCGAGTTTCAGGAAACCTTCGGCCATTTCCTTGCCGAGGCCGGTGCCGCCGCCGGTGACGAGGATGCGTTCATCCTTCATCAGGCCATCGCGGAACATCAATTTTGACGTATCCATAGGTGTTCTCCCTTCTCGTTTTCTGGTAGCCATCATAGCGCGATTGTCGCTGGAGGTATGCCATGAAACCCGTCCTTTTCACCCTTGTCTCGCTTGCCCTCGCGGCAGGAAGTGCGGCGGCCGATCCGCTCGACGTATTCGGCACGTTCGCCACCGAGGAAGAGAACTCGCATGTTGAGATTGCCGATTGCGGTGACGGCAGCCCGTGCGGCACGATTGTCTGGATCGATCCGGCAAGTGTCTCGGAAGGCAAGACGCCCGAGACCGCGACAGATGCCGACGGCAAGAAGATTCTCGGCCTCACCATGCTGCAGGGCTTCGAGAAAAAGGCCAAGGGCTGGGCCGATGGCACGATCTACAATCCGAAGGAAGGCAAGACCTATGGGTCGCGCATCAAGCGGCTGGACGATGGCGTGCTGGAAGTGAAGGGCTGTATCGGCCCGCTCTGCAAGACGCAGCTGTGGAAGCCGGTCAGCTGAGCGGCGTTACTTCCTGAACGGCAGGCTGACCAGCCGCCAGAGAACCCAGACGGGCAGAACGATCGTGGCGCCCGCCAGTGCGGGTTTCCAGAAATTGCGGATGGCCCATCCGGCCGCCGCCAGAGTCTGGCGCGCAATCGATGCGATGGCTTCGGGTATGTCCACATCCGGTGAGGCCGGATTGAAATTGGATGCCAGCACGACAAAACCGACAAGGATGCACAGTCCGAGCAGCTTGGCGACGCCCCATGGGCCGATGCCGAACAGGCGGATGAGGGCAGGGCGTGACGGGGGCTTTTCGACCGTAGCCTTCGGGGCCGGCTGAGGCGGGGGCGGCGGTGGAAGCGGTTCTACGACGGGCGGTTCGCTGTCACTCATGGTCCGCCTTGTTCACCGCCGTGTTGCCCTTGTAGTCAACATTGACCTGGTGGGGGTAGGGGATCGTGATGCCTTCGCGGTCGAAGGCTTCCTTGACCGCCTTTGTCAGGTCAGCGCGGACCTGCAGGAATTCCGGCGTTGCGATCCAGGCGCGCAGGCGGATCTTCACGCTCCAGTCGGCAAGGGCATGGATGCCGACCCAGGTTTCCGACTTGGACAAAATGCGCGAATGAGCGTTGGCGGTATCCTGAACAACCTGCAGCGCGTGGTCCATGTTGTCGTCGTAGGAGATGTCGAAATAGAGGTCGAACCGGCGGCGCGTCTGGTGGGTGTGGTTGATCAAGGGCTCGGCCCAGATCATGTTATTGGTGACAATCACGACCTTGTTGTCGATCTGTTTCAGCGAAGTGGTGAAGGGCGAAATGTCGGTGACCTCGCCTTCGAGGCCGGCGAGGCTGACATAATCGCCGATGCGGAACGGGCGCAGGATGGCGAGCATGACGCCGGCGGCGACAGACTTCATCGTGTCCTGCAGGCCAAGGCCGATGGCGAGGCCGAGGGCGCCAAGCACGGCGGCGAGCGAGGTTGTCGGGAAGCCGAGCTGGGTGAGCGCCGTGACAATGGCGACCGCGAAGATGAGGTATTTGACGAGGGATCCGGCGAACGCAAACAGCGTGTCGTCTGCCCCCGTGCGGCGATGGGCCTTGCCGCCGAAATTGCGCATCGACCGGGCGACCCAGTTGGCAAACATGATGGCGACGATGAGGATGGCAACAGCCGCCACGGCGCCGGGTCCCCGGCTTTCGACCAGGGCCCGCCAGTCATAGCCGGCAAGGCCCAGGGGCAGGGGTGACATCAGGATGAGCGCGAACAGGCGTGCGATCGAGGCGCCAAGGTCCCAGCTGGAGCCTTCGAAATCCTGGTCCTTTGGGGTGACCATTTTCCCGACGAGGATGATCAGCCGCTTGACCGCGATGGCGGCAATCCAGATCAGGATGGTCGCGCCCAGCACCAGCGACCATTTCAGGACCTGGGGCTCTGCGATTTGTGCCCAGGCGGGCCAGCCAGTCATGTCGATTTCCGGTATCATGAGGCTGTTCATGTCACGGGCCGCGCGAGGCTTCAACCAGCCTTTCACGCATTGGTGACTGGAAGAAGGGCCCGGAACAAGGCAAGCCGTACGGTTGATGATTGGGAGTGAGCGCATGAACAAGCAGGTCGTCCAGGAATATTACGGTGACATTCTCCAAACCTCCTCGGACCTGCGCACCGATGCGTGCACAACGGACGCCGCACCGCCGCAGCATGTGCGCGAGGCGCTGGCGCGCGTGCACGATGCCGTCGCGGAGCGCTATTACGGATGCGGGCTGGCGATTCCGGCCGAACTGGATGGGCTGCGCGTGCTTGATCTCGGCTGCGGCGCCGGACGCGATGTGTATGCGCTGGCAAGCCTTGTCGGCCCCGGGGGCCATGTCACGGGCGTTGACATGACAGCAGAACAGCTGGCCGTGGCGCGGGCGCATGAGGCGTGGCATGCCGAGGCGTTCGGCTATGCAAACCCGAATACGCGCTTTGTGGAAGGCGAACTGGAAAAGCTCGACGCGCTGGACCTCGAGCCAGCCAGTTTCGACCTGATCATTTCAAACTGCGTGATCAATCTGTGCACCGACAAGCCGGCCGTGTTCCGCGCGGCGCACCGGCTGCTGAAGCCGGGCGGCGAGCTTTACTTCTCCGACGTGTACGCCGACCGCAGGATTCCGGCATCGCTGGTGGCAGATCCGGTCCTTTACGGTGAGTGCCTGTCGGGTGCGCTCTATTGGGGCGACTATCAGGCTGTGGCCATGGCAGCGGGATTTGGCGATCCGCGCGTGGTGGATCATCGCCCGCTGGCGATCGTGGACCCTGTACTGAAGGCCAGGGTCGGGCCGATCCGGTTCGCTTCGGTGACGGCGCGCCTGTTCAAGCTGGACGGGCTGGAGCCGGCCTGCGAGGATTATGGTCAGGCGGTGATCTATCGCGGCGGCGTGGAAGGCATGGAGGAGGTTTTCGTCCTCGATGGTGAACACCATATCGAACAGGGCCGCGTGTTCCCTGTCTGCGGCAACACGCTGGCCATGCTGACGGGCACGCGGTTTGCGCCCTATTTCGACGTGCTGGGCACGGGCGACCGGCACTATGGCCTGTTCCCGGGCTGCGCGGCGCCGGAGGTGTTCGCCGCGGCTGGCCTGCCGCGACCTGCGCCGGTTGGCGGCTGCTGCTGAACGCTAGTCCCGGTTCACATTGACCTGGTGGGGATACGGGATGGAGATGCCAGCTGCGTCGAGGGCCGCCTTGACGTTCTGGGTGAGCGCCCAGCGCGTTTCCCAATAATCGGGCGTATTGACCCACGGACGGGCAATGATGTCGACCGAGCTGGAGCCGAGATTGTCGACGCGGACAACGGGCTGCGGATCGGCGAGGACGCGTTTGTCAGCCTTGATGACGCCTTCGATCACGCCGATCGCGTGTTCCATGCCGTCGCCGTAATCGATACCGAAGACGAGATCGATGCGGCGCGTCGGATAGCCTGCATAATTCTTGATGACGCCGTCGATGGCCTGGCTGTTGGGCACGATCACCTGCACATTGTCGGGCGTGGCCAGGATGGTTTGGAAGAGGTTGATGTCCTTGACCGTGCCGCCGACGCCCGCGACCTCGATGAACTGTCCGACGCCATAGGGGCGGAACAGCATGATCATGATGCCGGAGGCAATGTTGCCGAGCGCGCCCTGCAGGGACAGGCCGATGGCGAGGGTCATGGCACCAAGGATGGCGACGAAGCTTGTCGCTTCGACCCCGAACAGCTGCAGCGCGGCAATGATTGTCGCGGCGGTCAGGAACCAGCGGACGAGCGAGGCAAAGAAGCTGCCGAGGGTTTCGTCGATGTTCGGGCGCTTGATCGCCTGCCTTCGCACCATGCTGGCCATGGCGCCGGAAATGCGCAGGCCGACGATCAGCACGATGAATGCGCCAAGCGCCTTCAGGCCATAAGCGGCCAGGACAGGCCAATGCTCGGTGAACTGGGCTTGCCAGTCGATATTGTTCAGAAATTCCATGAATTACTCCCGAGGGTCAGGCGGCAGTGACAGCGCCATGCGCGCCGCGTGTCATCCGCAGGTAAAGGACGAGGACGGCCACCACGCCGGTCATGATGGCGAGCCAGTTCATGCCTGTGACGGTCCAGTTGTTGAGAAGAATGCCGAGAAGGCCCCAGACGAGCGCCACGAAGAACCACGGGCTGCGGCTGATGAAGCGCGTGAAGGCCCAGGCGGCAATGGCGGCGGGAACGAGTGTCGCCCACAGCATGAGCCAGGGGTAGTCGGTTGCACCGAGGGTCGTGAAATGACGGATGGTGATGGGAACCGAAATCGCTGCCGCGACCGTGATCCAGCCTGATAGCAGGCCGGTGACGGCATCCGCTGTCAGTTTCGCTGCGCTGCCGCCCATGCCGCGCATCTGGTCGAAACACCAGGCGGAATACCATACGGCTGCGCCGATCGGGAACAGGAGCGCAAAATCAAGCGGCGGCGAGACGATGAGCTGCGCGCTCAACATCCAGATCACATTCAGCATGCCGGCAATGACGAGCGTCAGGGCGATTCGTTCCATCCAGCGCTCGCGGCGAAAGATGGCGAAGAGCGCAAAGGCCAGATAGGCGAGAAAAATCAGGCTCCAGATCGAGAAAAACACCGGCAGCGGCTGTTCCGGCGCGCCAAGATCGCGTGTCGCGCTTCCGATTGGCGTGCCGATGCCCAGCAATGGCGCGAGTGCGCCGGACAGCGGCTGGAGGATGGCAAGCAGGAGCAGAATCAGTCGCGGTTGCATTTGCATACGTGACATATGACGCCGAACGCGCGCAGGGCAAATCACCCGTACTGAAAAAAGTGTGATGGCACGGGGCGGATTTGCGTTATAGGCCGTCGCCTCTGCGGAGATTTAACAAAGGATTTTGCTCATGGCAAAGACACCTGTGGCCAAGAAGGCCCCTGCGAAACCTGCGGCTAAAAAAGCTGCTGCAAAACCGGCAGCCGCTCGCGCTGCTGCAAAACCTGCTGCCACCAAGGCAGTTGCGGCGAAGAAACCCGCTGCAAAGCCAGCGCCCAAGGCAGCACCTGCTGCTGCCAAGCCGGCAACGAAAACGGCGACGACTGTCACCCTGCGTCAGATGTCGGTTGAAATGGCTGAGGCTCACGGCCTCACCAAGAAGCAATCGCAAGAACTGTTTGACGACATGGCAGTGCGGATCACGAAACGCCTGAAGAAGGGCGAGCGTATCCGCATGAACGGCCTCGGAACGCTGGAAGTGCGCAAGCGCCCGGCCCGCATGGGCCGTAACCCTGCAACCGGCGAAGCGATCAAGATCAAGGCTTCCAAGAAAGTTGCCTTCCGGGTCGCCAAGGAACTCAAGGAAACCGTTTGATAACGGACGTTTTCTGACATTCCGGAAAGGGTCGGGCTTGCAGAGAGCCCGGCCCTTTTTTGTGCGCCTAGTCTGGCAGCAGGGCTTCGAGCGTTTCAATCCGGTCGGCTTCGGCCGTTGGCTTGTCCCAGCGGATGCGGTTGATGCGGGGGAAACGCATGGCGAGGCCGGACTTGTGCCGGGGCGAACGTTGCAGGCCCTCGAAGGCCACTTCCAGAACAATGCCGGTTTGCTTGTTGGCGGTCACGGACCGTACCGGACCGAACCGGTCGATCGTATGGGCGCGCACGAAGGCATCCAGCTGTTTCAGCTCGTCATCTGTAAAGCCGAAATAAGCCTTGCCGACCGGGGCGAGCCTGTCTTCGCCGTCCTCATCGCGCCAGACACCGAACGTGAAATCGGAATAGAAGCTGGACCGCTTACCGTGGCCGCGCTGGGCATACATCAGTACGGCGTCGATGAGGAACGGATCGCGCTTCCACTTGTACCAGAAGCCCTTCGGCCGCCCGGCCAGGTAGGGGCTGTCCCAGCGCTTCAGCATCACGCCCTCGATTTCCGGCGCAGGCGGATCAAGCCGGGCATCATCCAGTGCGGCGAGCGTGGTGATGGGGACGAGCGGGGAGAGATCGAACCGGTCGGACCCTATGTCGGCAATGAAACGCTCAAGCAGGATGCGCCGGTCGCGGAAGGCCTGTCCACGCAGGTCGCAGGCCCCGTCCTGCAGTACGTCGTAGGCGCGGATGAAGGCCGGATGGGTCTCTCTCTGGCGCTTCGAGACGGTCTTGCGATTCAGTCGCTGCTGCAGGGCGTTGAACGGGGCGACGCCGCCGCCCGGATTGCGCACCAGCAGCTCACCGTCAAGCGTGCCTTCAAACGCCATGGCCGCGACGATATCCGGGAAGGCGTGGGAAATGTCGTCGCCGGTGCGGGTGTAGATGCGCCGCGCGCCGCGCTCGGCGGAGGCCTGGACCCGGATGCCGTCATATTTCCATTCGGCGGCAAAGGTCTCTGCTGTGATCAGCGTCGGGTTCACGGCGTCCGGGCTGTCGCGGTCGGCCTTTGGCACGAGGGGGTGGGCGAGCATGACCGGGCGGAACCGAGCGGCCATATCGGGCGCGGGTCTTTCGGCGCGGTCTTCGAGCCAGGCGAACAGCGATTCATAAGGCGGTGCGAGGCCGTGCCAGATTTCCTCGATCCCGGTGACGGGCTTGCCGCCGAATTGGGCAAGCGCGAGCTTGGCAAGGCGCGCCGAGACGCCGATGCGCAAGCCCCCGGTCAGCAATTTGAGGAAGGCCCATCGCCCGGTCGCATCGAGGCTGTCGAGCCAGCCGGCGACAAGTTTCATCGCTTCGGCGCGCGTCGCCTCGTTCAGCGTTTCAACGATCTCCGACAAGGGCGGCGTGCGATTGGCCCCGCGCGATTCCGGCCAGACAAGGCTGACCGTTTCGGCAAGGTCGCCGACATAGTCATAGGACAGGGCAAAGAGTTCCGGGTCCATGCGGCCATCCATGAGCGCGCGGATCATGGCGGGCTTGACGGCCGGAATGTCCAGATCGCCCGTCATGGCGGCAAGGGCGTAGCCCCGGTCCGGATCCGGGGCCGTCCTGAAATAGTCGGCCATCAGGCGCAGCTTGCCGTTACGCGAAGGCGTGAACACAAGTCTGTCAAGCAGGTCGGCAAAGGCTTGCATGCGACCATACATAGGGCCAAACACGTCGCATGACAGCGTCGGAGCAGGGCGGTGTGACGAATTAGGCAGACTCAATCACAAGGGACATACTTACATGACGCTCAAGCTCCACCACCTCAACGCCTCACGCTCGCAGCGCATCGTCTGGCTGCTCGCTGAACTCGGTGTGCCCCACGAGATCGTCCACTACAAGCGCAACGAGGTGACAAACCTCGCGCCGCCGGAATTGCTGAAGATCCACCCGATGGGCAAGTCGCCGCTGCTGGAAGACGGCGATGTCGTCATCGCCGAGACGGGTGCCATCGCAGAATACCTGATGGGCAAATACGATACCGCCTTCCAGCTGCATCCGCGACCCGGCTCGCCGGATTTCCCACGTTACCTGGAATGGATTCATGCAGCCGAAGGCGCCGTGTTCCTGCCGGGCCTGCTGCAGGTCTATTTCAGCCGCGTCGACATGACCGGCAATCCGGTGCAGGCCATGATGGCGGCTGAGCGCGAAAAGGCCGCAGCCACGATCGAGGCGCATCTTTCCAAGTATCCGTATTTCGCCGGCGAACACTTCACGGCGGCCGATTGCCTGATGGGCTTCCAGATCCTGATGGCCAGCGCGCAGGGCGGACTGGACAACCGGCCCGCGACCAAGGCCTGGCTTGAAAAGATGCAGGCCCGTCCCGCCTGGCAGAAGATGATGGAAGTGGGGATTTAAGGTTCGAGTCGCCGCCACTGCGAAGGCAGGTGCGGCGGCATCGCGGAGCGCTCAGGATGAGCCCCTTTGGATATCCCTACCGGCACGCGTCCGGGCTGGCGTCGCAGAGGGCCATGACGGAATCCATCCAGCCCATGTAGCCCTGCAGGTTGGTAAAGCGGCCATTATATTCGCCGGCGCAGAATTCGCCGGTGGCGCGGTTCTGCTCGACCACGGACAGGACGCCGACGACGGTCCGGCTGCCGTCAGCCTCGGTGACATAAAGCGGGCCGCCGCTATCACCGACGCAGGGGCCGGCGCCGCCGGCACTGGCGACGTTGATCAGCGACGGGCCATCAGCCGTGATCTGCAGCCGTGTCGCCAGCAGGTCATTCGACAGCTGGCCGCCAAGATGAGTCAGGCCCCAGCCAGCCATGTCGGCCGTGGGATAATTGGCGGGCGCGAGGGGCTTTTCAGTCGCGCCATAGCGGGCGACCGGCACATCGGCGAGGGGCGCAATCTGGTCCTCGTCAAGGCGGATCAGGGCGAGGTCATTGGCATAGCCATTGATCGTTCCGAGATAGCCGCCATGACAGACGGCCAGCGTGGCGCGTGTGACCTTGGAAAGCGGGCTGCGCAGATTGGCGGCGTCGCCGATGAGGCGGAGTTCCTCGTAATCATCATCAACGCAATGGGCCGCCGTGACGAACCAGTTGCGGGCGATACGCGTGGCGCCGCAATGGCCGCTGGCGACCCTGCCGTCGGCCTGCGCGCTGCGCGGTTCCAGCTTCACGATGCCGGGAAAGCTGGCAAGGCTGGCGGCCAGGCCGTTGACCGCCTCCGTACCGGCCGGGACCTGAACCTGTGACGTGGCACCTGAAACCGATGCGACCGTGGGTGTGGGCGGGCTGCCGGAGGGGCGGACGCAGGTGGAGGCGTTTAGCGCGGCCAGTGTGGGAAGGGAGGCTTGCGGGTTGAGGGCGAGACCGCCCGCAGATTCAGGTTGCAGAAGAGCCTCGTCCGGCGTGTCTGTGGCGGCGCCGTCTGAGGGCACGGCTTCGGCTGGCGCTGTATCATCGGTTGCGGGCGGTGTTTCGGCCGGCGCGGTTTCGGGCAGTTCGGATGCCGGGATGACCGCGGGCGTTTCCGGCACGACCTCGACGGAGCTGGCGCTGTCCTCGTCGAATGCGTCGGCAGGCAGCTGGTCGATGATTGCGGAGGCTTCCTCATCGGCCTGCGTCTGCGTCTCGGCGTCGGATGGATTGACGCCCGGCACGCGGATGGCGTCGCAGGCAGAAAGCACGAGCAGCGCGGCGCTGGCCGCCAGAAGGGCTTTGCGTTTCATGTCGTCCCCTTTGAATACACCTGTAGGCTCACTAAAGAACCCAAGCCGGGGCCGGGTCAACCAGCCTCGTCAGCATAGGCGACCATGCGCAGGGGCCGCGCGCGGCGTCCTTCGAGTTCTGCCCAGCGCACGAGGGCGTCCTCGCGGCCATAAGTCACCCAGAGATCCTGCGGGTTCACTTCGCGCACAGTCTCGGTCAGCTCATCCCAGTCGGCATGGTCGGAAATGACCAATGGCAGCTCCACACCGCGCTGTTTGGCGCGCTGCTTGATGCTCATCCAGCCGGACGCGAAACTGATGACCGGATCGGGGAAGTTCTGGGCCCATTTGCCGTCGAAACTGCCGGGTGGCGCAATGATGACCTGGCCGCGAAAGGTTTCGCGCCGGGCCTTCGGCAGGTCGCCGGAGGGCACCGTGACCAGTGTGCCGAGGTCGATCCCGACGGATTGATAATGGGCGCAGATCTTTTCGAGGCTGGAATGGATGAAGATCGGGGCGTCATGGCCAGCCAAGCGCAGGTGGCGGATGACGCGCTGGGCCTTGCCGAGCGAATAGGCGCCGATGCAGTGGCTGCGCTCCGGGAATTGTTGCAGGCTCTGCAGGAGGCGGCCGATTTCGTGGCCTGTGTCGGGGTGACGGAAAACGGGGAGGGCGAAAGTGGCCTCGGAGATGAAGACGTGCGTGCCTTCGACAGGCTCGAAACCGGCGCAGGTCGGGTCGAAACAGCGCTTGTAGTCGCCTGAGAAGGTCATGCGCAGGCCCTTGTGCTCGACCACGATCTGGGCCGAGCCGAGGATGTGACCGGCCGGGGCGAGCCAGACGGTGACGCCATTGATATTGACCACCTCGCCATATTCCAGCGCCTGTGTGGATTTCGCGAAACCGGCGCCATAGCGGCAGGCCATGATGGCGAGCGTGTCCGGGTGGGCGAGCACTTTGCCGTGTCCGCCGCGCGCATGGTCTGAATGGCCATGGCTGATCACCGCGCGGTCGACGGCGCCGCGCACCGGATCGAGATAGAAATCGCCCGGCGGGCAATAGAGGCCCTTGGGCGTGGGTTGCAGCAGGAGGTCCGGGCGGAGCATGGGAGGAGTGTAGGGGTTTGCGAGGTGTGGGGAAGGGGCTGGCTGCGGCGGCTTCCGCTTTGGGGCCAAGTGGGGTAGGCGACTGGGCCGCATTCTCCGCATAAGGGCCTTCCCCATGCAAGTTGGCATCGATTTCGGCACATCGAACACGTCCATCGCGTTTCGCGGCGCTGACGGAACACGCCTGATCGCGCTGGAGCCGGACGCGACATCGATCCCCACGGCGGTCTTCTATGGCTCGACATCCGGTGAATATGCCATCGGTGCCGAGGCGGTGAATGCCTACGAGTCCGGCGAAGAGGGACGCCTGATGCGGTCGATCAAGTCGGTGCTCGGCTCGTCGCTGATTGACGAGACGACCGAGGTGGGCCGCCGGCGGCTGCCGTTCCGCGATGTAATCGCACATTTCCTGACACGGGTGATTGCACGCGCTGAAGCGGAAACGGGCGAGCGTGTCGACTCGGTGATCCAGGGGCGGCCGGTCTCGTTCAACGACCGGCACCCGGAACTCGACAAGCGGGCCCAGACGATCCTCGAAGCGTGCCTGCATACGGCCGGCGTGACGCAGGTCGAGTTTCTTGACGAGCCCGTTGCGGCGGCGCGATCTGTCGCCTTTCCGAGCGGGCGGGAAAAGCGGGTCTTCGTGGTCGATATCGGGGGCGGTACGTCGGATTTCTCAGTCGTGCGCATATCGCCGGACAATGCCGGTTTCGATGTGCTCGGCAGCGCCGGGCTCTATCTCGGGGGCAATGATTTCGACCATATGCTGAGCTTCTTCGAACTGTCGAAACTGTTCGGCCATATGGAGACGCTGGAGCTGAATGGCCTGCCGGTGCCGTCATCGCCCTATTCGACCCTGTCGGACTGGAAAAGTCTCAACAGGCTCTACACACGCGACACGGCGAAACAGATCACCTGGATGCTGATGAACAGCCCGAACAGCGTTGGCATCCGCGCCTTCGACCACCTGGTGCGCAACCATGAGGCCCACGCCTATGCCAAGCGCACGGAGCAGATCAAGATCGGCCTCAGCGGCGCGGACACGCAGACCTTCACCTATGACACGCCGGACGCGCATCTTGAGAAGGTCGTCATGCGGGGCGCCTTTGAGGGCCTGATCAATGACGCGATCTCGCGCATGGACGCCGTGGCCGCCGAATGCCTCGCGCGGGCGGGCGTCGCGCCGGACCAGATTACCGATATCGTCATGGTGGGCGGCTCCACCTTCATCCCGCTGGTGCAGGAAAGGCTGGCCGGGCGCTTCGGCAATGCCGTGATGTCAGCCAATGACCGCTTCGGCGCCGTGGCCAAGGGCCTCGCCGTGCACGGGGCGGCGATGGTGACGGGGTAGGGGCTGCGCTCCCTGTGCGAGACTGCTAACCAAACCCTAACTGCCGCGCCATACTTGCGACATGAAGCCATGTGCATAGACTTGCACCGGTAACAGGAGAGTTTTGCCCATGCGTCCCGTCAGAGCCGTGATCGTATCCCTTGCTGCACTTGCAGTGTCCGCCCTACCTGCCATGGCCCAGGAAGGTGGCAATACAGACGCGATGGATGACGCGCTCGCCGCAGGCTGGAAAGCCGCCTTTACATGCTCGGGCCTGTTCAATGCCCGCCAGACGCTTGCCGAGATCGACCAGAATGACCTGAGCGGCATCTATCCCGATTACCAGCGTTCATTCGACAGGCTGGCGCCAGCGGACGTGAATACAGCCTTAAAGACCGTATCGGTCAGCTATTCGGCGACCATGCCGCCCCGCATCGCGGCCTGGCGGCCCGGCTTTGGCTGTACGCAGCTGCCGATCGGTGCCGATGCGAGCCAGATTTCCTTCCTGCCGCATTTTGGCAGCTGGCCGGTAGCTGCCGATCAGGACCGGGGCAGCGCCATCGGCTCGAACGTGAAGATCCAGTTGCGCACGGAAGAGGCCGAGCGGCTTGAAGCGCCGGTCTCGTTTGCTTTTGACGAACGCACCTATGGCAATGGCACGCGCACCAGCGCCGTGCTGGTCGTGCGTGACGGACAGGTCGTGGCCGAACGCTATGCCCGCGGCGTGGACCATGAGACGCCGCAACGGACATGGTCTGTCGGCAAGTCGATTGCCGCGACCATCCTGGGCGCCGCGCGCCGCAATGGGCTGATCGATATCGATTATCCGGCCGTGATTGCCGACTGGAACAATGGCGCCGATCCGCGCCGGACGATCACAATCCGCAACCTGTTGCAAATGGCGAGCGGCCTCGACAGTGGCGAGAGCGGTTCGCGCACAGACCGGATCTATTTCGGCGGCGGGCGTGTGGTGGACCAGGCTGGCAGCAAGGTGCTGGAGGCGGCGCCCGGCACACGTTTCAAGTATTCCAACAATGATACGCTGATCGCGATGCGCAGCCTGCGCGAAGCCATGAATGACGACAATGCGTTCCATCGCTTCCCCTATGAAAAGCTGCTGCACAGGATTGGCGCGACGCATACGACGATGGAAATTGACTGGAACGGCGATTTTATCGCATCGAGCCAGGTCTGGGCGACGGCGCGTGACCTTGCCCGTGTGGGCCAGCTTTACCTGCAGGACGGCATGTGGGGCAACGAGCGCCTGCTGCCGGAGGGCTGGGCGGAATTCGTGCGCACGCCCGCCCCGGCGCAACCCTCAGAAGGTCCTGGCTATGGCGCCCAATTCTGGCTGATGACCGATGCGGCAGGTGTTCCGGCAGGCACGTACTACATGGCGGGCAATCGCGGCCAGTATGTCGTGATCGTGCCGAGCATGAATGCCGTGATCGTCCGGCGCGGCTATGATGTGAATGGCGGTGCACGGTTCGAGATCAACGATTTCACCCGCGATGTGCTGCTGGCGCTGCAGGCGGCGGACGATGAGCGCGCCGCCCAGCGCACCGCCGCCGAGCTTGAGGCGCAGATGGAGAACATGTCGCCCAGGGAACGCGCGAAGTTCCTTGCCGACCAGCAAGCCGTCCAGCCATAGGACCGCGATGAAAAGGGAAGGCAGCGCGCCTTCCTTGCGCTAGGCTGGGGCCGAGATGCCTGACAGCGCCGCCCTGACATTTACCCTGCCTGAGCCCTTTGCGGGCTGGTTCGCTGCGCGTGGCTGGCAGGCGAGGCCGCATCAGCTGGCGCTGGCAGAGGCCTCGCTGGCAGGCGAGAGCGCCCTGCTGATCGCGCCCACGGGCGGGGGCAAGACACTGGCGGGTTTTCTGGGGAGCTTGATTGAAATATCGGAGCCTTTTCCTCCCCCGCCTGCGGGGGAGGTGGACGCGCAGCGGACGGAGGGGGAAAGGGCGCAACTTCTGACAGCCCCCTCAGCCCCTTCGGGGCATCTCCCGCGCAGGCGGGGGAGGATAGGGTCGCGCCGACCCGCCCTGCACACACTGTATATTTCGCCGCTGAAGGCGCTGGCGGTGGATGTGCAGAGGAACCTGATGGCGCCGGTTAGCGACATGGACCTGCCCATCCGCATCGAGGCGCGCACGGGCGATACGCCGGCCCATGTGCGCCAGCGCCAGAGGCGCAACCCGCCCGACATATTGCTGACGACGCCGGAGCAGCTGGCCCTCTTCATTGCGTCGGATCACGCAAGGGAATTCTTCGCTGACCTCAAATGCGTGATCGTTGATGAAGTGCACGCAATGGCGGCGTCCAAGCGTGGCGACCTGCTGTCGCTTGGGCTTTCAACGCTGGCCGGCTGGGCACCGGAATGCCGGTTCATTGGCCTGTCGGCGACGGTCAAAGAGCCGGAGGAACTGGCGCGGTGGCTGATGCCGGATGCGCGCATCATCCGGGCCGAGGGGGGTGTGTCGGCCGAGGTGGATATCCTTGTCTCGCGTGAGCGGATTCCCTGGTCTGGCCATTCGGGCCGGTTTGCCGTGCCGGAAGTGTATGAGGCCATCAAGGGCGCGAACATGGCGCTGGTCTTCGTGAATACGCGGGCCCAGGCCGAAGTGATGTTCCAGGAGCTGTGGCGGGCCAACGAGGACAACCTGCCGATCGCGCTGCACCATGGCTCACTGGCGCGGGACCAGCGCGTGCGGGTGGAGGCGGCGATGGCGGCGGGGCAGTTGAAGGCGGTTGTCTGCACCTCGACGCTCGATCTCGGCATTGACTGGGGCGAGGTGGACCTTGTGATCCAGATGGGCGCGCCGAAGGGGGCCGCGCGGCTGATCCAGCGCATCGGCCGGGCGAACCACCGCATGGACGAGGCGAGCCGGGCGGTGCTGGTGCCGACCAACCGGTTCGAGGTGCTCGAATGCCGCGCGGCGGAAGCGGCGGTCGAGGCGGGGGAGATCGACGGTGAGGGGCTGCGGCAGGGGTCCCTGGATGTGCTGGCGCAATACGTGATGGGCCGGGCCTGCGGAGACGGGTTCGAACTTGCGTCTCTGTACGACGACATCGTGCGGGCCGCGCCGTATGCGGAGATTGACTGGGAGACGTTCGAGCGGATTGTCGATTTTGTCGCGAGCGGCGGCTATGCGCTGAAGACCTATGACCGGTTCCACCGGATCGTGCGGCGGCCGGACGGGCGCTGGGTGGCGCGCACGGCGCAGGACGCCCAGCAGCACCGGATGAATGTCGGCGCGATTGTCGAGGCGGTGCAATTATCGGTGCGGCTGGCGAATTTCGTGGGGAAGGTGGCTGGCGCGCCCGGCGAGAAGCGCGCCGTGCGGGCGGGACGCAAGCTGGGCGAGATCGAGGAGTATTTCATTTCCACGCTGGTGCCGGGTGACACATTCCTGTTCGCGGGCGAAGTGTTGCGGCTGATCGGTGTCGAGGGGCTGGACGTTCTGGCCGTCCGGGCGGTAGGCGAGAAGCCGGCCATACCGAGTTACAATGGCGGCAAGTTTCCGCTGACCACGTTCCTTGCCGAGCGGGTGCGCCAGATGATCCATGACCCCGCGCAATGGGCGGGCCTGCCGGCGCAGGTGCGCGAATGGTTCGAGGTGCAGGTGCGCCGGTCGAGCATTCCGCCGCCGGATCACCTTCTGGTGGAGACATTCCCGCGCGGCGAGCGGCATTACATGGTTTGTTATCCGTTCGAGGGGCGCCTCGCCCACCAGACCTTGGGCATGCTGCTGACGCGGCGGCTGGAGCGGATGGGGGCCAGGCCGCTCGGCTTCGTGGCGAGCGAATATGCGATGTCCGTCTGGGCGATGGAGGACATGAGCGAGCTGGACATGGGCGGCCTGTTCCATCCGGACATGATGGGCGACGACCTGGAAGCCTGGCTGGACGAAAGCGCGCTGATGAAGCGGACCTTTGCGCATTGCGCCCAGATCTCCGGCCTTATCGCGCGCAACCTTCCGGGCAAGGAGAAGAATTCACGGCAGGTGAGCTTTTCCAGCGACCTGATCTATGACGTGCTGCGCAGTCATGAGCCGGATCATATATTGCTGCAGGCGGCGCGGCAGGACGCGGCGACGGGCCTGCTCGACGTGCGGCGCCTGTCTGACATGCTGGTGCGAATCAGGGGTCGGATCGACCATAATGTGCTGGACCATATCAGCCCGTTTGCCGTGCCGGTGATGCTGGAAATGGGGCGCGAGCCGGTGTTCGGCGCGTCAGTTCAGGATGCGGTACTGGGCGAAGCCGAGGCGGACCTGGTGCGCGACGCGATGCGGGACTAGGGGCCAAAGGGCCCTCACCTCCCACGCCCTGCGGGCGCGGTAGGTCAGGGTTTTGTGCGCTTGGGACCGGAAGCCTGCGCCCGTCCTTCGACTTCGCTCAGGATGAGCGCTTCGGGAGAGCCGGGCTTTGCGGCGACAGATTGGCAAGTCGCTCAAACACGCCATGCACGAGCCGCTTCCAGAATCCGAGGCGGCGCTCGGACACTTCGGCAAGGGCAAAGCAGGCTGCCAGCGTGACGGTTGCCATCAATGCGGCATGGAGCGGGCTGGCGCTGTCATAGAGGGGCAGGCCATGCAGGAATGTCAGGATCGGATAGTGGAACAGGTAGAGCGAGAAGGTCGCGCCTGCGCTCCAGCGAATGGCTGTCTCCATGCGGGCGCCCAGCCAGTCGGCATTGCGCGCGAGATTGTAGACGCCCAGGAAGTGGAGCGCCATCAGCACGGCGATCAGGAGGTTCCAGATGAATTCATCAGAGAAGCCGAACAGGGCGTTTGGTGTGATCGCCCCGCCGAGCAACTGGTAGGTAATCTGGGTCAGGTGCGCGGGAACATTCAGGGTCAGTGCGCCAGCATAGAGTGACCATGGCGTAAGGGTGAGCAGCCAGGCTGTCGTCCTTGACAGGCTGGCGGCATGGCCGCGGGAGACGAGCTGCTGCAGGCCGACGCCGAGCAGCCAGCAGGGTGCCAGCAGCAGCACGCGCGGGCCGACAAGCAGCGCCAAGAGTAAAAGGAGCAGGACACGGGTGTGGCCACGGCAGAACACGGCAACGCCAAATCCGGCATAGTAGAAGGCCTCATAGGCGACTGACCAGAATGGCCCGTTGGAGCCGACGCGGATATTGTCTGTCCACACCTGTGTGGTGAATGTCAAAGCGCGCAGGACCTGGCCGAGCCGGTCCTCACCATTGTACCACCAGCCATCATAGGCGTGGGGCATCAGCCAGGTGCCGAGGCCATCCAGCGCGAAGGTGAGCACGAGCGCCGGAATGACGACCGAGTAGAGCCGGGCAAAGCGCGCTTCTGCATAGGCGGCCGGGCCCCTGTCTTTCGTGAGCGTCGTATAGGCGATGACGAAGCCGGACAGGACGAAGAAGATGACCACGGCATCGCTGCCGAGATTGAGATCGCGGATCCATTGCATGTTGCCGTTTGTGAAGCGGGCATAGCCCATGTGTGAGGCGAACACGACGAGGGCCGCGAGGAAGCGAAGCGCATCGAGATAGAGCGAGAAGCCGCGGGTCATTCGGCGGCCACCTGTTGCGGCGCGCGGCGGGCACGCAAGGCGCCGGCAGCTTCGGTGAAAGGCACGGCATAGGCGGTAACGAGCGAAATGTGCACCTGCGGCTCCGGCACGCCATTGGCATCAGCCACACCGAACTGCAGGATCTCACGCCCTTTCGGAATGTAGAGCGTGCCGAAGGCCCAGTCCCAGATAGCGAGCATCTCGCCATAATTCCTGTCATGATGGCGCGGGGCCATGGAATGATGGATCTGGTGCTGCGCGGGGCTGATGAAGATGTGGTCCATGACCGGACCGAAATCCAGCCATATGTGCGAATGCCGCAGGTTTGCACCTGCCACGTTGAAAAGGGCGAGCGCCAGGCTGACTCCAAGGATCGTGACCAGGTTCAACACGCCGAACAGGGCGAGAATGAATCCGAAGACCGGCCCAATGCACAGGGCGCGGATAAGGGAGCTGATCAGGTCGTACACCGGATGTTTGCGGAAAACCGTGAGCGGTGTCAGGTGCTCTGCGCTGTGGTGCAGCTTGTGGAAAGGCCACAAAACGCTGCGTTCATGGTGGAGGCGGTGGGTCCAGTAAGTTCCGAAATCCCCGGCGATTGCCATGCAGATCGTGGCGAGGACGATTGCCGTGGTGGATGCGGCGGGTTTTGAGGCGTCGTGTATCAGGCCGCCCATCGACTGGGCGACAATGGCAGCCACGGCAACAAGCAATCCTTGGCCAAACAGGCCGACAAGCGGCGAAAGTACGCGGTTGGCGAGGAAGACTTTCGCGTCGACGAGGGATGAGCGCGAGAAATAGATGTGCGCAGGCACGAGGAAATTGACGAGCCCGCTGAAGCCCTCAGCGCGGAGGGTCCTGCGGTTGCAAAACCAGATGGCGCTGCCGATGAGGAGGAAGGCGGCGAGGCCGGTCCAGTGTGTGCGGTCACTGGTCGTGAAGGGCAGCAGACCGAACAGCCAATCGCCCGCGCGCTGTGCAATGCCCAGCGCATCTCCCGGGGAGACTGCAGATTCGGCCATGTCCCAAGCGTCCCATCACGGTTTGTATTTGTTTTCGCTTGAGGCTTTTGTAGGAGATCATGCTTAAAACCGTGTAAAGACAGGTGATTATCCTGGATATGTGAATCCGGCTTCACAGCGGGTGACAGGGTGCGTTGACGGCTGGGCGAATGCGGGTCACCTATCGGCCATGACAGCCCTTGCCGCCCGCCCTTCCGAGACGCTGCTGCATCTGGGCGGCGAGCTGTTGCTGCCGCTGCCCGAGGGTGCGCTGTGGTGGGCGGCGGAGCGGGTGCTGGTCGTCTCTGACCTGCACCTTGAGAAGGGCAGCGCCTATGCCACGCGGGGCCAGATGCTGCCGCCCTATGATACCGGCGCGACGCTGGGCGTGGTGGAGCGCCTGTGCACCAGCCTGATGCCTGCAACCGTGATCTCCCTGGGGGACAGTTTCCATGACCGGGCCGCTGAATTGCGATTGCCGGATGTCTATGCCGAACGGATCAGGTCTCTGACCGGGGCGCATGACTGGGTCTGGGTGGAGGGCAACCATGACCCGGACCCGCCAGCGCATCTGGGCGGGCGCGCGGCGAATGTGTTGCGAATCGGATCGCTGGTCTTCCGGCATGAGCCGACCGGCGCGGCGGGCGAGATTGCCGGCCACCTGCATCCGGCGGCGAAGGTGAAGGGGCGCGGGCGCATGGTGCGGCGGCGCTGCTTCGCCAGCGACGGGGCGCGGCTGGTGATGCCGGCCATGGGCGCGTTCACCGGCGGGCTGAATGTGCTCGACGCGGCCTTCGCGCCGCTGTTCCCGGAAGGCCTGATGGCTTTTGCACTTGGCGGCGAGCGGGTATTCGCCGTGTCAGCCAAGAGCCTCTTGCCGGACGTGGCCGCCGCGCGATGGCGGATGTGACAGGCCCTCTGCAATCCTGCGCGGATGGGGAGCCTTGACGATAGGATTATATACCCATTATACAGAGGGCAAGACGAAACAGGGCCCTTTCCATGCAGCACCGGGACATCTGGCGGGGCATTGACCAGCTGGCGGCGCATCACGGCCTGTCGGCCTCGGGCCTCGCGAAGCGCGCCGGGCTGGACCCGACGGCGTTCAATCCCTCCAAGCGCGAAGGCGCCGACGGGCGGCCGCGCTGGCCGTCAACCGAAAGCCTTGCGCGCGTGCTCGAAGCGGTGGGCAGCGGGTTTGATGATTTTGCCGCCATGGTCGAAGGGCGCCGGGGCGGTCTCGCGCCGCTGATCGGCTTTGCGCAGGCCGGGCGGGACGGGTTTTTTGACGATGCGGGCTTTCCGGTCGGCACGGGCTGGGAAGAGGTGCGGTTCCCGGGTCTGGGCGACGAGCCGGTCTATGCGCTGCAGATCAGCGGCGATTCCATGGAGCCGGCCTATCGGGCTGGCGACCGGATCATTGTTGCGCCGGGGGCAGAGGTGAAAGCCGGGGACCGGGTGGTCGCCAAAACTGTGGGCGGGGAAATCATGGCCAAGGTGCTGGCGCGGCGCAATGCGCGCGCAGTGGAACTCGCCTCGCTCAATCCCGATTATCCGGTGCGCAGTTTCAGGCCCGGCGAGATTGCCTGGATCGCGCGGATCCTGTGGGCGAGCCAGTAGGGGACAATGATGTCGCGGTTCAAATTGATACCGGAGGTGCATCTTGTTCTGCTGCGGGACGGGAAAGTGCTGATGCTGCGACGGTTCAATACCGGGTATGAGGATGGCAAATACAGCCTGGTCGCTGGGCATGTGGACGGGGGTGAGACGTTCCGATCTGCCATGGCGCGCGAGGCGCAGGAAGAAGCCGGGCTGGAGATCGCACCGGCTGCGCTGAGGCTTTTGCACACGATGCACCGAAATTCGGATGAGGAGCGGGTGTCACTGTACTTTGGTGTCGATGCCTGGTCGGGTGAGCCGGTGAACACGGAACCGCACAAGTGCGATGACATGCGATGGTTCGCGCTTACGGAGCTGCCGCAGAATACGGTGCCCTATATCCGCGTTGCCCTCGCCAGCATCAACGACGATGTGGCATATTTGGAATTCGGATGGGCGGGCGATTAGAGCATGACATATCTCATCCTCAAGGCGCTTGTTTCCGGCATCCTGATTGCGCTGGTTTCCGAGATTGCCAAACGCAGTCCGGGGTTCGGGGCGCTGGTAGCCTCACTGCCGCTCGTGTCGGTACTCGGCATGATCTGGCTGTGGAGGGACAGGCCGGATGCAGCCAATATGGCCGATCATGCGACCGCCACGTTCTGGTATGTGCTGCCGTCGCTGCCGATGTTCCTGCTGATCCCGGTCCTGTTGCGGCAGGAGTGGGGATTCTGGCCGTCACTGATCGCCGGATGCCTGCTGACTATTGTGCTTTACCTGCTGATGACGTGGATTGGTCCGAAGGTCGGGATCAAGCTTTAACCGCCGGATTCCCAAGGGAGAACGGACGCGTATTGCACATGACGCTCGGTAAGTGCTTTGCATGTCGGGCGAAAGCGGGTGAATAGGCTGCCATGACCGACAAGCCCTATGACGAACCCACACCGCAGGAATCGCTCGACCCCGAAGACTGGGATGAATTCCGGGCGCAGGCGCACCGCATGCTGGAAAGCGCCCTCGACCGCATGCAGTCCAGCCGGCAGGGCCGCGTATGGACCGAGCTGCCGGCTGACATCAAGGATGCGCTGAAATCGCCGCTGCCCCGGCAGGGATTGGGAACGGATGACGTCATCAGCCGGATGGAGACCCTGCTGCCTTACGGGGCGGGCAATACCAATCCGCGCTTCTTCGGCTGGGTGCACGGCTCTGGCACGCCCTCGAACATTCTCGCCGAGATGGCAGCATCGTCGATGAATGCCAATGTCGGCGGGCGCGACCATGGCGCGATCTATGTCGAGAAACAGGTGATCAGCTGGTGCCGGGAACTGTTCGAATTTCCCGAGACAGCCAGCGGCATCGTGGTGTCCGGCACGTCGATGGCAACGATCATTGCGATCAAGGTGGCGCGCGATGCCCGCCTCGATTTTGCCAGCCGCAAGGACGGCGTCTGCGGGCATGGACTGGTCGGCTATACATCGACCGAGACCCATTCCTGCGTGGCGCGGGCCTTCGACATGGTCGGCCTCGGCACCGATGCCCTGCGGCGCATTCCGGCAAATGACCGGTTCGAGATCGACATGGATGCCCTCAGGACCGCGATCACGAAAGACCGCGCCGCCGGGCTGACGCCCTTTGTGGTGATTGGCACGGCGGGTACGGTGAATGTCGGTGCGATTGATCCGCTGGAAGAACTCGCTGACCTCGCGAAAGCGGAAAACCTGTGGTTTCACATTGACGGGGCGTTCGGCGCGCTGGGCGTGCTGTCAGAGCGCGCACGGGATCGGCTGACCGGGATAAAGCGCGCAGATTCGCTGGCATTCGATTTTCATAAATGGCTGCACGTCAATTACGATGCGGGCTTTGCCCTCGTGCGGGATGAAACGCTCCACCGCGCCACTTTTACCGACCGGCCCGATTATCTGAAGGCCAAGGAGCGGGGTCTGGCCGGCGGCAACCCCTGGCCGGTGGAATACGGACCGGAGCTGTCGCGCGGTTTCAGGGCCCTGAAAGTGTGGGCCCAGCTGGCGGAGTTCGGCACCGACCGTCTCGGCCGGATGATCACCCGCAACTGCTACCAGGCGTCATACCTGGGCGAGCAGGTTGCCATGACGCCCGGACTGGAATTGCTGGCGCCGGTGGCGCTGAATATCTGCTGCTTCCGGCACGTGGTGGACGGCCTGCCGGATGCCGTGCTAAATGCAATGAATGACGAGATCGTGATCCAGCTGCAGGAGCAGGGCATTGCGGCGCCATCGACGACCCAGTTGCACGGACGCACGGCGATCCGCGTGAACATCACCAATCACCGCACCGCCCGCAAGGATCTCGATATCCTGCTGAGTGAAATCGTGCGGATTGCCGCGTCGCCGGAAGTGGCTGCGGTGCGTAAGGCAGCCGAAGGCGCACCGCCGTCTTGATGGTTTCCGCGGCCGGCTACCAATAGGCTTCCATGATCGCCTTCGCCCAGCCCGGTTCGCGCAGGTCTCCGCGCGGCTGGAAGCCGGACATCACGGGTTTGATGTCGAGTACCGGTGTGCCATCAATCGCGTCTAGACCCTTCAGATGCAGCACGGTGCCTTCGACCGCGCGTATTTCGCAGATCGTCGCACCGAGGCGATTGGGGCGGTTCTTACCACGCTGGGCGAAGATGCCGATCTTCGGCCAATCGGTCTGCCCGCGAGGGTAGCGCGCGCCCGTGACGATCTTTGCATCGGGCACCCGGTCGAAAAGGAAAATGACTTCCGCGTGGGAGAAGCTGTCCATGCCCATCAAGGCTTCATCGCCGAACACTGTCGTGTCGAGTTCGATTCGGGCCAACTCGGCGTCCCAGTCATCGTCACTTGCCTCGGAACGGGTACACCGGACAGTGCCAATGGGCCTCATCAGGAACGGGTCGCGCATGCAGTCTCCTTGCGGACAGAAGATTGACTACCCTAACGGGAATGCCCGATTTCTGCGAGTCGCTCGAATCTCCACTTGCCGCAGCGTTAAAGTGGCGTCACAAACCCTCCCCATGGATTGGGGTAAGCTTAGATCTTTTCACGCGGCCGCCGAAGCAGGCAGCCTGACATCTGCGGGCGAGCGCCTCGGGATTTCCCAGTCGGCTGTGTCGCGCCAGATTGCCGCGCTGGAGGAGCAGCTGGGCGTGTCGCTGTTCCAGCGCCATGCGCGCGGACTGGTCATGACCGACAGCGGACACACGCTCTACCGCTCGACCATGGAAATGGCTGCAGCGGCGGCGTCGGCAGGTGCGGCGCTGAAGGATCAGCAGGACACGCCGCAGGGCGAACTGATCGTCTCTGCCCCGATCGCCTTCGGTTCCACCTGGCTGGTGCCGCGCCTTGGCGGCTTCTCGCGCCGGCATCCGGACCTGCATCTCGACCTGCGTCTCGAGGACAAGGACTATGACCTTCTCAAGCTGGAAGCCGAGTGCGCGATCCGGCTGGAGGCGGCTGACAAGGCCGACCTGATCCAGCGCAAGCTCGGCACGGTGGCGACCAGCCTGTATGCGGCGCCGGAATACCTGAAGGAAAAGGGGGTGCCGCGTACGCCGCAGGATCTCGATAATCACCGCATCATCGCCTATGGCGACGAAAGCTCGCTGCTCAAAGTAATGAGCTTTGCCTGCCGCGTCGGCCGGGATGACAGCCCGCCGCGCCCTGCTTCACTGAAGCTGAACAATGTTTTCGCCATGCTGCGCGCCGTGGACGCCGGGCTCGGCATTGCCGATGTGCCGGACTATATGGCGAGCGCGATGCCACGGCTGGTCAAGGTGCTGCCGGACCATATCGGACCGATTTTCGATCTCTATTTTGTGTATCCCAGCGACCTGCGCCGATCCAAGCGCGTGGCGGCCTTCCGCGACTTCGTGACTGCGGAAACGGAGCCGCTGCGGCGGCCTTCCATGCATCAAAGCTAATGTGAACATTTGTTGAATTGCATTTTTGCATATTTGGACTGCGGACCTGCGGCTTGCATCTGTGCCTGCAATGCCTATTTAGCCTGTATGCCAAGGGCCCCGGGCATTACCCAATCTTCCTCCGATTGGGCGTTTCCTCCCCCCTTCGGGGCCCGATACTTGAAACCCGGCGCGTTCATTCGCAGCCGGGTTTTTTTTGCCTGACGATCACCCGCCGGTCATGTGACTGTAGAAGATCGACAGGCCGATGAGGATCAGCACGAGGCCGCCGCCGATTTCGGCGCGCTGTCCGAATCGCACGCCGAGCGCCGGGCCGATCAGATAGCCGATCGCGCTCATCATGAAACTGGTCAGGCCGATGCCCAGCGCGAGCCAGGCGCTCGTTCCTGCCAGCGCCATGGCCACGCCGATGGCTGCGGCGTCGATGCTGGTGCCGACGGCCGTCAGCACGGTACCGAGTGCGGTGCGGCGGGCGGGGGAGGGGTGACCCGTGGCGGCTTCATCCGGTTCGTTTCGCAGCCCTTCGCGCACCATGAGCACGCCGATGGCTGCCAGCAGGACGAGCGCTATCCAGTGATCGAACGCCTGGGCATGGACGGCGACGCTCTGGGCCAGCCCCCAGCCGAGAAGGAACATGAGCCCTTCGCTGAGCCCGAAAACGGACCCGACGCGGATTGCCTGTGCGGCGTCATGCGTGCGTTGCTGTGCGCCGCGCGCAAGGGCAGCCGCAAAGGCGTCTGTCGACAGGGCGAGACAGATGAGCGCGAGCGTGAGAACGGGATGCATTGCGGAGTGGTCGCCTCATTCGGAACCACCCTGCGATGTCACAGATTATGGCATTTCGCTAGAGGTTGGCCCGCAGCATCCAGGCGGTTTTCTCCGAAATGTCGGCGCGGCGCGTCATCAGGTCGACAGTGACGATATCATTGTTTTCCTCGGCCACCTTGAGGCCGACCTTGGCAGCACGGCTGATCGCTTCATGACCTTTGACGAGATTGGACAGCATCGCTTCGGCATCCGGCACGCCATTATCCGGCTTGATCGTGGCTTCCTCGAGCATTTCGGAGGATGAGCCGGGGGCGAAATGGCCAAGGGCGCGGATACGCTCGGCGATCTCGTCCAGCGCAGTCCAGAGCTCAGTATACTGGGTCATGAACATCGCGTGCAGCGAGTTGAAGCGCGGTCCGGTCACGTTCCAGTGGTAGCCGTGCGTCTTGACATAGAGCGCATAGGTCTCGCCGAGCAGGACACGCAGCGCCTGAGCCGAGGATTGACGGGCCTTGTCGTTCAGTCCGATATCGATGGGCATGATTTTCTCCTGTTAGCCTGGTTCTTATACGCAACAGGTGGGTATTCGATCCAGCCTGCGCCAATCGATACGCCGTTATAAAGATATAGAAAAAATCTATGTCAGGGCGGCGCAGAAACGCTGAATTCGCGTAAGCGCTTCGCTCAGGGCTTCGGTCGATGTCGCATAGGAGATGCGGAAGGCCGGGGACATGCCGAAGGCCGCGCCGAACACGACGGCGACTTTTTCCGTTTCGAGCAGTTCCGTGGCGAAATCCTCGTCCGTCCTGATCACATTGCCGGAGGGGGCTGTCTTGCCGATGACGCCGGCGCAGGAAGGATAGACATAGAAAGCGCCTTCGGGCGTGGGGCAGTGCAGGCCCGCGCATTTGTTGAGGCCCGCGACCACCATGTCGCGGCGCTGCTGGTAGACGGCGCGGCGCTCGGCCATGAATTCCTGCGGGCCATTCAGCGCTTCAACCGCCGCATACTGGCTGATCGAGCAGGGGTTGGATGTCGTCTGGCTGATCACCTTCCCCATCGCCTTGATCAGTTTCTCCGGACCGGCCGCATAGCCGATGCGCCAGCCGGTCATGGCATAGGCCTTGGACACGCCGTTCATGGTCAGCGTGCGGTCATAGAGGGCAGGTTCGACCTGGGCGATGGTCCAGTACTCAAAGTCATCATAGACGAGGTGCTCGTACATATCGTCCGTCAGGATCCAGACATGCGGATGGCGTAGCAGGACGTCGGCGAGGCCGCGCAGTTCCGCCTTGGTATAAGCGGCGCCTGTGGGGTTGGACGGCGAGTTGAGAATGATCCACTTGGTGCGCGGCGTGATCACGGCTTCGAGCGCGTCCGGTGTCAGCTTGTACTGCGTGTTCGGGCCGCACGGCGCGATAACGGGCTCGCCACCGGCCATCAGGACCATTTCGGGATAAGACACCCAATATGGCGCAGGCACGATCACTTCGTCGCCGGGATTCAGGGTGGCGACAAGTGCGTTATAGATGACCGGCTTGCCGCCCGGGGCGACATGCACCTGGGCGGGCTTGTAGGTCAGGCCGTTCTCGCGGGCGAACTTTGCGCAGATCGCCTCCTTCAGTTCCGGGATGCCATCGGCTGGCGTGTACTTGGTCTTGCCTTCGTGGATGGCCCTGATGGCGGCGTCCTTGATATTGTCCGGCGTGTCGAAATCGGGTTCGCCGGCGCCGAGGCCGATGACGTCATGGCCGGCGCGCTTGAGCTCCGCTGACTTGGTCGTAACAGCGATCGTGGCCGATGGCTTGACGCGGTCCAGCGCGTCGCTGAGGCGGATATCTGCGGACATTCTCTATGTTTCCCGTCGTGGCGATGGAGATTTCCTGGGTCGCTTGGCCATAGTCTGCGTGGGACTTCGGGGCAAGCTTTTCCCCAATACGGCGTGATGCGGCGGCGAGACGCAGGGCCTTGCCTCGTGAGCCGACATTGCTGTGTAATTTTGCCAATTGGATCAATTTTACCGGATATGTTTATCAGGTTTTCAACCAAGAGTGCGATTATCCAATGTCACGCACGGGTCTTTCGCGTCCGCGCGCGACTTGAAGGAAAGCAATGAGGCCATGGTCGCTTCGTCCGACGTCATTCCGATCGACAAGATCTGGAACCTAATCGTCAGCCAGGCGCGCCACGGCGCGCACGACTTCTCGATCTGGACCTCTCGTCTCAGCGATGCCGAGCGTATCGCCGGCCTCTGCGTGTTCATCCTGATCCTGATGTGCCTGATGGTGCGGCCGCGGCGGCAGCCCCGGCGCGAAACCAAATCCGGACCGCAATTCACCTATGCCCTGATCATCGTCATGATCTTCGCGTTCGGCATCGGGATGGCCTTTGATTCCAGCCTGAATGTCGACCTTCTGCTGCGGAAGCTGTTCTAGGTCTCGCAAGCCGGGCACGCAGGCGCTATCTGTGGAACCATGGAATCGCAGGACAATGGCGCACCCACGCTTCGCGGCGTGGATGTCATCAAGGACAATCTGAGACGGCTGCCCGGCCGCCCCGGTGTCTATCGCATGTTCGGCGATGGGGGCGAGGTGCTGTATGTTGGCAAGGCACGTGACCTGAAGGCGCGGGTGTCAAACTATACGCGCCTTGGCGGGCATACGCAGCGCATCGCGCGGATGATCTCGATGACGCGGCGAATGGAATTCGTCGTCACCGAAAGCGAGACCGAGGCGCTGCTGCTGGAAGCGAGCCTGATCAAGAGCCTGAAGCCGCGCTTCAACGTGCTGCTGCGCGACGACAAGTCGTTTCCCTATATCCTGATCCGGCGAAATCATCCGGCGCCGCAGATCAAGAAATATCGCGGCGCCAAGCACAATGAGGGCGATTATTTCGGCCCGTTCGCCAGCGCCGGGGCGGTGATGCAGACACTGGACACGCTGCAGAAGGCTTTCCTGCTGCGCACATGCGAGGACAGCGTATTCAATGCGCGCACAAGGCCCTGCATGCTGCACCAGATCAAGCGCTGTTCGGCGCCATGCGTGGGGCTGATCTCGACGGAGGATTATACCGAACTGGCCGATGAGGCGGCCGATTTCCTGCGCGGGAAGGGGGCCGACCTGCAAAAGCGGCTGGCCACCGAGATGGACGCCGCGGCCGAGGCGATGGAATTCGAGACAGCGGCGCGGCTGCGCGACCGGATCCGCGCGCTGGCGCATGTGCGCGCGACGCAGGACGTGAACCCGGACGGGCTGGAAGAGGCGGACATATTCGCCATTGCGATGGAGGGGGGCGTTTCCTGCGTGCAGGTGTTCTTCATCCGGGCCGGGCAGAACTGGGGCGCGACGGCGCATTATCCGCGCCATGACAGTGACCAGACGGTGGAGGAAGTGCTCGCGGCCTTTCTGGTACAATTCTATGACAAGCGCCCGCCGCCTAAACTGATCCTCGTCAACGAGATGCCCGAACAGGCGCGCCTGATCGGCGAGGCGCTGGAACTGAAAGTGGACCGGCGGATCGAGATACGCAGGCCTGAACGCGGATCGAAGCGGGACCTTGTCACCCAGGCCGAACGCAATGCGACCGAGGCAGTGACGCGCAAGCTGGCCGAGACGGCAAGCCAGACGCGGCTGCTCGACGAGGTGGCCAAAGTGTTCGAACTGGACGCGCCGCCGCAGCGCATCGAGATCTACGACAACTCGCACATACAGGGCACAAATGCCGTGGGCGGCATGGTGGTGGCCGGACCGGACGGGTTCATCAAGACCGCCTATCGCAAGTTCAACATCAAGGATCTGACCATCGAACCGGGTGATGATTACGGCATGATGCGCGAAGTGATGCGGCGCCGGTTTGCACGGGGCCTGAAAGAGAAGGCGGTCGGCAATGACCGCAACTGGCCGGACCTGGTTCTCATTGATGGCGGGCTGGGACAGTTGAATGCCGTTCTGGAGGCGCTGGCGGACCTTGGCCTTGGCCCGGAGGATGTGAACCTGGTCTCGATTGCCAAGGGTGTGGACCGCAATGCCGGACGTGAGCAATTCTTCCGGCCAGGCCGCGCGCCGTTCAAACTGCCGGAGACGGCGCCTGTCCTTTATTATCTCCAGCGCCTGAGGGATGAAGCGCACCGATGGGCGATTGGCGCACACCGGGCCAGGCGGTCAGCCGACATTGTCCGCTCTCCGCTCGACGAGATCGAAGGGATCGGGCCGGCCCGGAAGAAGGCATTGCTCCAGTATTTCGGATCGGCACGGGGCGTCTCGCGCGCCAAGGTCGCCGACCTGATGGCGGTCGAGGGCGTCAACGAGTCCCTGGCGGAGCGCATATACGGGCATTTCCACAGCGGTTGATGCAGGCGGGCTGCCCTGGATACTCGCCTTACAAGCGAGTAATGATGCATGCCTGCTATTGCCGCGTGCAGCAAACTCCGTCACGATAATGTCATGAAAGATACAATAAACAGTCTAAAACGAGAAGTTTCCGACTTTGTGACGGGCGCATGGCTGCGTCCGCCCTGCGCGCATCAGGTGGCTGCGCTATGCTGGCGCCGTGCGGGAGAGGGGCATGAGGTCCTGCTGGTGACGACCCGGGGAAGCGGTCAATGGATGGTGCCGAAGGGCTGGCCAGAGATCGGCAGGCCTGACCCTGACATGGCCGCAGTCGAAGCCTATGAGGAGGCTGGCGCGCGCGGAAGACTGCAGGCCGAGCCGGTCGGGCGGTTCCACTATGACAAGGCAATTGGCTGCGGCGTGCGGATGGAATGCGAGGCGACCGTTTACGCACTGGAAGTCAGAGAGCTCGCACCGGATTACCCCGAATCGGGCGAGCGCGAACTCGGATGGTTTTCGCCTGACGAGGCGGCAAGCAGGGTCCGGGCACCGGAACTGAGTGCCTTGCTGCGGAAGTTCGCGCCCTGACGGGTGCGCAAGAATCGACACATAAATACAGCTGAGCATCCCAAAATAGAGACGCGAATCCTGTCATGCCGCGAAAAGCCGTGCTAACGCCCGGCTCATCGCGGCAACGGAAGACGGGAACAGCAGGAACATGCCTCAATCCAGCGGAATGAAACCGACCCTCGACAAGGACCTTTCGAAGGTCGGTCAGATCGAACAGGCATCGCAATCACTCTCCCGCTCGCTGCTGATGCCTGGCCTGGCGCTGGTCTTCATTGCAGTATGTGCCGTGTTCGCGACGACCGTGACAGGCAGTGCGCCCGAATCCTTTATCATCGTGATTGCCGCCGCGATCGGCGCCTATATGGCACTGAATATCGGCGCCAATGATGTGGCGAACAATGTGGCCCCGGCTGTGGGGTCGAAGGCCCTGTCGATGGTGGGGGCACTGGCCATCGCGGCCGTGTGCGAAAGCGCCGGCGCGCTGATCGCGGGCGGTGACGTGGTCGGCACGGTGTCGAAAGGGATCATTGATCCATCGGGCCTGTCTGATTCCGGAACCTTCATCCTGTTGATGATGTCGGCGCTGATCGCCGCCGCGCTGTGGATCAATCTTGCGACGATTGTCGGCGCGCCCGTATCGACCACGCACTCCATCGTCGGTGGCGTGGCGGGGGCAGGGATCGCCGCTGCCGGCTTTGCCGCCGTCAACTGGCCGACCATGAGCCAGATTGCGGCCAGCTGGGTGATCTCTCCAATTCTCGGCGGCATCATTGCCGCCGGTTTCCTGGCTTTCATCAAGACCGCGATCATCTACCAGGACGACAAGATTGCCGCAGCCCGGCGCTGGGTGCCGCTGCTGGTCGCCATCATGACGGGGGCCTTCGCGACCTATCTGGCGACCAAGGGCCTGAAACACATCATGGACATTAACCTGCAGCAGGCAGGCCTGATAGGCCTGGCCATGGCGGTGCTGGCATGGCTGGTATCGAGCCCCCTGATCAAGCGCCAGTCGGAAGGCATGGAAAACCGCAACAAGTCCCTGCGGGATCTGTTCAAGCTGCCGCTGATCTTCTCTGCGGCGCTTTTGTCTTTTGCGCACGGTGCCAATGACGTTGCCAATGCCATCGGCCCGCTTGCGGCCATCGTGTCGACCGCGCAATCGGGCGCAGTGGCGGCCAAAGTGGGTATCCCGCTCTGGGTGATGGCGATCGGCGCGCTGGGCATTTCGTTCGGCCTCATCATGTTTGGCCCCAAGCTGATCCGCATGGTGGGTGACCAGATCACCAAGCTGAATCCGATGCGTGCATTCTGTGTGGCGCTGTCGGCCGCCATCACCGTGATCGTCGCTTCGGCCCTCGGACTGCCCGTCAGTTCGACGCATATTGCCGTTGGTGCGGTGTTCGGCGTCGGCTTTTTCCGGGAATGGTACACGGCCAATTCCAGGCGCCGCCGCGATTATATGGCGCGCAATCCGCGCAATCCGGATCGCGAATCTGCGCCAAGCAATGATCAGCCGCGCTACCGCCGCCTCGTGCGCCGCCATCACTTCATGACGATTATCGCGGCCTGGCTGGTGACCGTGCCTGCTGCAGGCGGGCTCTCTGCGGCAATCTTCCTGGTGTTCCGGACTTTCAGCCAGGGCTGACATGCGAAATGGCCCGGGTTTCCAGCGGCGCTGAGCGAACACCCCATGCCATGCCCCATTGCCCCCGTGCGCCAGCACTGGCACATGGTCGCCATGAGTTTCAAATGGATTCCCAATGCGTTGACGATCGCCCGCTGTGTTTTTGCGGGCCTTGTCCTGTGGGGAATCTGGAACGCCGAACTGGCCGGCCAGTCCGTTGCGGCGGCAGGACACGACGCGGTGGCTGACGAGGTCTTGCGCCAGAACATCATGCAACAGCTTTGGCACCAGTTTGCGCTGCTGGGGTTCCTGTCAGGTGCGCTGACTGATTTCCTCGATGGCTATCTTGCGCGGAAACTGAAGGCGCAGAGCCGGTTTGGCGTATGGCTTGATCCGATTGCCGACAAGTTGCTGGTTGGCGCCGCCCTGCTTGGCCTCGCAATGGTGTTCAAGACCTGGTTCATCTATCTGCCGGCTGCTGCAATCATTGCACGGGACGTTTTCATGACATGGTTGCGCACGACGTCCGCAGGCAAGGCCGTGGTGAACCCGTCGGACCTCGCCAAATGGAAAACCGGGTTTGAAATGGTGGCGATCATTGGCCTGATGCTGCCGCTGGCCTTTGCGCCGGCTGATATAGCCGTTGACGCCGCCGGATCAGTGCCGCTCTTTTTCAGCATCGGCGCATTCCTTCTGGTGGGCATGTTGTGGGTGGCCGCGGCCCTGTCGCTGCTGACGGGCTGGCGCTATATCCGCGCGGCCCGGGGCTGAAGCCGATTGCAGAAGCAAAAGGACGCCGGCCCAAGGGGAAGAAAGCCGACGTCCAACTTGCCTGATTGGCGTTCCGGACAAGGGAAGGTCCGGATTGCCTGCAATAGGGTCATTCACGCATGGCCGGGAGGGGAAGCAACCAGCCATGCAGCCGAGCCTAAACCGAGCCTCTTAATGGCGCGTTAACACCCAAGGCAGGATTGAGGCGCAGATTTCGCTACACGGTCAGCATTCAGCCCGCTATCGGCCTTATTCGGACCGGAATGCTGGGCAGATGAAAAAGCGTATGCCCTCCGAGATCAAGTTTCTCGCCTTCATACTGGCGGCGCTTCTGTTTCTTTGTCTTCCTGCCCTGTTCGCCTTTGCCGGGGCCGACGAAATGCCGCGAACACCGCGGTCCGATGGCGCCTATGCGCGCAATGCGCCATCGCTTGAAACGGACATGAAGGCTGCAGGCCTCACCCTCGGCCAGCCGGTCTATCTGCGGATAACCAAGGCGCCTGCGGAACTGACCGCCTTCGTTGGCGCCGAAGACGGGACCTTCCGCGCGTTCCGCACATGGCCGGTGTGCAGTGTTTCCGGCAGGCCTGGACCCAAGGTGAAGGAGGGGGACGGGCAGGCGCCGGAGGGGTTCTATACGGTCGGTCCTGCAGCCATGAACCCGGCTTCCACCTATCACCTGTCATTCAATCTGGGCTTTCCCAATGCCTATGACCGCGCGCGCGACCGCACGGGCAGCTTCCTCATGGTGCATGGGGCGTGCGTTTCGATCGGATGCTTTGCCATGACCGATGCGGGCATTGAGGAGATCTGGACCCTGATGCAGGCGGCCTTCACAGGGGGGCAGGGGTCTGTGCCTGTGCACATTTTCCCTTTCCCGATGACACCGGAAAACCTGCAGCTGCATGCGGCCAGCGAGTACGCGGAATTCTGGCAGGCCCTGGCGCCGGCCTGGAGCGCGTTCGAGACAAGTGGCCGGGTTCCCGATGTATCAGTGCGGCGGGGCGATTACGTGGTTCTGGCGGCCCAGTAGGGGCTGGCGCCGGCGTCGCCATAGATTTCTGCCAGTCGTTGCCGGGTTCCGGGCGTTGCGTCCTTAGGCGGGTGCATCGGGTCGACCCAGGCTGTTTCCGCGATTTCGCCGAACGACGTCGCTGCCGTTTCGTCCCATGCGCCATGTGCGATCCGGTAGAGGAGGACATGGTCATTGTGGAAGACGTGATGGTTTGAATAGACGCCCACCAGCTGTGGCGTGCCGGTCAGGTTGATGCCGCCTTCCTCCACGAGTTCACGGCGCAACGCCTCAATGGCCGGCTCGCCACGCTCGATGCCACCGCCCGGCATATACCAGCCCTTCACGTAGGTATGACGCACGAGAAAGACATGTCCGGCAGCGTTCTCGACGGCGGCGCGGACGCCGAGTGTCATCGGGCGGCGCAGCCGGGCATATGACTGAAACAGGCGTGTACGAAGGCTGGGCATGGCGCACCGTAACGTGTCGAATGAGGCTCGCCAATCGCCGCGACGCGCGCTAAGGACGGGGCCATAATTGAAACTGAGTCATAAGAACAACAAAGCGAGACGGTGTAATGATCCATCCCTCCCTGATAGCCATCGGCACGATCGTGCTCGTTTTCGGCATCCTGAATCTCATTGAATTCAAGCGTCTCGACTAGGGACACAGGGGCGAAATGCCAGAACTTACGCTGATTGCCGCCCTGATCGGGGGGCTTGTCATCATGGCTTTCGCCGGCGATTTCCTGGTGAATGGCGCGGTGGCGGTCGGGCGCCGCCTGGGTGTTTCGCCGCTGATCGCGGGCATATTCATTGTCGGGTTCGGCACATCCGCGCCTGAAATGATTGTGTCGCTCGACGCCGCCATCGAGGGCCGGGCAGGCCTCGCGCTTGGCAATATCGTCGGCTCCAATATCGCCAATGTCTTCCTCGTGCTGGGCATTCCGGCATTGATCTATCCGTTCGTCGCAGGCGGAAGCGGGCAGGGACGCGCGCTCGGCGCCATGCTGCTTGCAACGGCCCTGTGGATCGGCCTGACCGCGATCATGCCCTTGCATGCCGGTATCGGCATTTTCTTCGTGCTGATCCTGTTCGGATATTGCGTCTATACATTCCTCGCCGCCCGCCGGGCCCTGGCGCACGGCATTGATCCGGGCGTCTCTCTGGAAGATGCGCCGGATCTCAGCATCAGCCGCGCTCTGGTTTACGTGCCGCTGGGTATTGGCGGACTGATCCTCGGGGCCCAGCTGATCATCGCAGGCGGTGTCGGTGTCGCGGAATTCTACAATGTACCGCAGGAATGGATCGGCCTGACATTGCTGGCCGTCGGCACATCCATGCCGGAAATCGGCGCCAGTGTTGCGGCGGCCCTGCGCAAGCGCGCCGATGTGGCGATCGGCAATGTCCTCGGCTCGAACGTGTTCAACATCCTCGGGGCCGGCGGGATCATTTCCTTCTTCGGGCCGATCGAGGTCGCGCCGCAATTCGTGAAATATGATCACTGGGTCATGGGCTTTGCGGCGGCGATCATCGGAGTGCTCATTCTGACGAGGGCCCGCATCGGGCGCCTGGTCGGGATCCTGCTCCTCCTCATCTATGCCATTTACATCTACGGCCTGATCAACGGCTTCGATATTTCGGGCCTGTTCCAGCCGGCCGGAACATGACGCCCGGCGTCGCCCTGGTGACAGGCGCGGGCGCGCGTCTTGGCAAGGCGATGGCGGAGGCGCTGGGACAGGATGGCTGGGCAGTTATTGTCCACTACCGTCATTCGAAAGAGGGTGCCGAGGCAACCAGGGCGGTAATCGAAGCGGCAGGTGGCCGTGCGGCACTGGTCCGGGCCGACCTTGCCAGCGAAACGGAGACGGCGGGCCTGATAGCTGTAGCGTGCGCCGCGTTCGGCCAGCCGGTCAGCCTGCTGGTCAACTCGGCCTCGGCGTTTGATCAGGACAGTGCCCAAAGCCATTCGCGCGGTGACTGGGACACGCATATGGAAATCAATCTGCGCGCACCGGTGCATCTGGCACAGCAATTCGCCAATGAATTGCCGGCAGGCGAGCCCGGCCTTGTGGTCAATCTTCTTGACCAGCGGGTCTGGAAGCTGACGCCGGAATTTTTCACCTACACGCTGTCGAAAGCCGCTCTCTGGCAGGCGACCCGGACACTGGCCCAGGCACTGGCGCCAAATGTGAGGGTGAATGCGATCGGTCCGGGGCCGACGCTGCGCAGTGCTCACCAGTCCGTGGAGGCGTTCGCGGATGAGCAGAAGGCGACGCTGACGCAACAAGGCTCGAGCCCGGAAGAGATCGTGAAGGCGCTGCGCTACCTGATCAGCGCGTCCAGCGTGACCGGCCAGATGATTGCCTCGGATGGCGGCCAACATCTCATGTGGCAGACGCCGGATACGCTAGTCTGACTATCGAGACCCGTTCCCATTGATCCCGAGTTGAACCTTCAGAGGCCACATGAACTTTTCATCTGACACGTCCGCGCCGGCCCATCCCAATATCCTTGCCGCGATGGCCCGCGTGAATTCCGGAACGGAGCCGAGCTATGGCGCTGACAGTGTGACCCGGCGCGTGCGCCTTCAGCTGGAACGCGTGTTTGAAACCGAGGATTTCGATTTCTGGATGACGGCATCCGGCACGGCGTCAAACGCCTTGGCGCTGTCATGCTTCTGCCCGCCGACCGGTTCCATCCTCTGCCATGAGGAAGCGCATATCGAGCGCGATGAACGGGGCGCCCCGGAATTCTTTTCGGGTGGTGGAAAGCTGTCCCTGCTGACGGGGAAGGGCGCAAAGATTGACGAGGGCGCCTTGCGTGAGGCGCTCGCCAGGATCCAGCCCGGCTTTGTTCACGAGACCCCGGCGACGGTCCTTTCACTGACCAACCTGTCAGAATGCGGGCTGGCCTATAGCGCAGACGAGATCCATCGCTACGCCGCGCTGGCCCATGGTCGTGGCCTGGCCGTGCATCTTGATGGCGCCCGTCTGGCGAATGCTCTGGTCAAGACAGGTGCGACGCCCGCTGAAATGACATGGAAGGCGGGCGTGAACGTGCTGACACTGGGCCTGACCAAGACCGGGGCCATGGGGTGCGAGATCATTATCCTGTTCGGCAAGGCGCGTGAAAAATGGGGTGAGCTTCAGGCGCGCGCCAAACGATCCGGTCATATGCCGCCGAAAATGCGTTTCCTCGCTGCGCAGGCCGAAGCCATGTTCGATGGCGGCCTGTGGCTGGACCTGGCCGGGCGGGCAAACGCCAAGGCGACGCGGCTGGCGGCAGCGCTGATCGCGCAACCCGGCGTCCACCTCGCCTACAAGCCTGACGGCAACGAAGTGTTCGTGCGCTTGCCGGATGGCCTGGCCGAGCGTCTGTCTGCGGCAGGCGCGGTCTTCTATCCGTGGCCGGGCGATTGCCACCGCTTCGTCTGTTCGTGGGCGACGCGCGATGAAGAGATTGCCGCAGTCGAAACCGCGATGGGCTGACCGGTCAGCTGGATGTGAGCGCGCGGCCAAGCCAGGTGTGAAGGTTCTGGATCGTGGCCTGAGTGTCGATCGGGAATTCGGCTTCACCGCCAAGCAGTTTCTGGTGAATCGATATGAAGAGCAGTGGCGCCATGATGGCAAAGGCCGCCGTGCGCAAGGCATCTAGCGTAACCGGGCCATTGGGCGTGGCTTCCAGTTTGTCCATGATTGATTTGAGACCGGGTTCCACAAGGAATTTCAGGTAGGTCCGGCCTGCATTCTCGTCTGCAATGCCTTCAATCAGTCCGAAGGCATGCGCGCGCGTGAAGTGGCCGTACCGCATGCCCGCATCTGCGACGCGATAGTATTCTTCAATTGCCTCGGTCGGATTGGTCGCCGGATGCGCAACCAGTTCCCATATCCATTTGCCGCGTTCGCCCATGTTCTCGAGAATGGCTTCAACGATGCCCTGGCGATCATCGAAATAGTGGCGAAGGGTGGGCTCGGAGGCTTTTGCGGCGATCGCGAACTGCCGCAGCGATGGACGCCTGAGATCGGCTTCCAGCGCATAGCCAGTCATCGAATCGATGAGTGCTGCGCGCTTTATTTCAAAGTCATGGTTTCGTGCCCCTACCGGTCGCGGCATCGTCAACTCCAAAGTGAATCTGATGGTTCCGCCAGTCAAGAACCATTCTCAATTCATTCATACGAACATTTGGAAGTGTGGCAAACTATAATATTTATTGCAGATTGAGTGAATTTCCGTCGCCTTGTTTGACGGTGCCGCCTTTGACGCGCCGATCGTATCGGCTCAACTCCTTCGGGAGAATGGCATGGCGCGGCGGCCCCGGAATCGGTTGCGCGCTGTCTTGGCAGGGGCCTGCCGGGGACCGGGATGCCCGGTCTATTCGGAAATGGCTTCGCCGAGCCAGGTTTGCAGCAGGCCGATAGTTGCCCGGCTGTCGAGCGGTGCTTCTTCGGCTCCGCCGAGCAGTGTCTGGTGAATTCCGATCAGGATCAGGGGAGACAAGATGGCAAAGGATGCTGCACGCAGTTTCAGCGCAGATTTTGGCGCGCCGGTTGTGCTGGCCAGTTTGCTGGCGATGACTGTCAGGGCCGGCTCCAGCATGTATTTGAGATAGGCCTTGCCGGTGGCTTCGTCAGCGATCCCTTCGATCAGGCCGAATGCATGGGCACGTGTATAGAGATCGAATTGTGTGCCCGGTGCTGCAATCTGGTAATAGTTTTTCACCGCGCTTGCGATGGTCTCGGATGGAGATGCCAGGTCCATGCGGATGGACCGGCCGAGCTTGCCCATGCGTTCCAGGATGGCAACTACAACGCCGCGGCGATCCTTGAAATAGTGGCGGAGGGTAGGTTCGGATGCCTCGACCGCGATTGCGAACTGGCGCAGGGACGGCCGGCGCAGCTCAGCCGTGACGGCAAAACGCATCAACCCGTCGACGAGCGCGTTGCGCTTCTCTTCAAAGTCATGGTTCCGAGCGCCTGCTGGTCGCGGCATCTTCAACTCCAGAGTGAATTGGAAGGTTTCCCCCCTCCCGATCAAGACATGTTCCCGAATCGATCCTTACGGCATTTATATCTTCATGCAACCTATAATGAATATTACAGATCAGCCGTTACCCCAAAGACGTTCCCACCAGGATTTTTGTGGGCTGGGTGTCTCGATTTCGACTCCTTTCAGTGCACTTGCTGAAAAACCGCCTTCAGCCATTTTACCCCGAATCTTGTTCACGTCCCATCCGGTGAGCCTGGCCAGCGAGATCGCTTCCTCGTCCCATCGCTTGACGAGCGTGTTGGCATAGTCGCCTGCCGCCTTGCACGATGTGTAGTCGCCACGCCAGGGGTGACGCAGGACGTAGCGACCCTGATAGTTTTCCCGGTCGCCGGTGATCTCGAAGGTCAGGTCCTCTGGAAAGGTCTTCGCGTCATAGCGCAGGTGCAGGCGCGTCACGAACACATCGACCGGGGCCGGGCCGAATCCGCCGCGCGGGGTGGGGCTGTCTGAAACCTCTTCGAGCCACATCACACCCAGTTCGCGCAATTCGGACTGGCTGAGCGGTTCGGCAGCGCAGGGGTCACACCAGGCCATGTCCCAGGCGTATTCCATGAACACGGCCTTGCCGCTTTCCTTCTCCACCTGATGGGAGAACATGGCTTTGTAAAAGTCTGCGAACTCGTCTTTCACATAGATTGGCACATCCATATCGGACGGCAATTTCACGGTGCGGTAATTGCTGGTCTCGACGCGGCCTTCACGTGTCAGGGCGAACACGAAGAGTTCCTGTTTGCCTTCGGCGTTCACCGTGCCGAGCCGGATCGGCAGCATGAAGTCTTCGTCTTCATAGGCCACCTGGATCGGCCGCAGCATGGCCGAGCCGTCATGACGTTCGAGGCTGACCTTGGCGACGAAGAATTTCATGCCGCGCTTGAGATAGGCGCTGACGATTTCCTCGGCCCCGTCAGGGATCCTGTAGCCGTTCCGGTTCAGCCATGTGATCAGGCCATCGGATTCCTCGGCCGAGAGGATGAGGATGTCATATTCGCCAACCTCGTATTCGGCTTCGATCGTGACGCCGAAATCATCGGCTTCTTCCATGGCGCCAGCCATCGGTGGCGCGGCCATATCTGCCATCTCGCGCATCTGCTCGTAACGGCGTTCGGCCTCGCAGGGGTCTTCGTCATAGTATTCGACAAGGCGCGGGGCTGTGTAGGCGTCGAGATGATCGACAAGCGCCGGATTGGCGACATTGATCTGCTCGCGCTGGGGAATGTCGACCACGGGAACGACCATGGCGAATTCCGAGACATCGCCGCGGAAGTCCGACGCCATGGTGATGACGGTGCGCTCGCCGTCGCGGGCGAGGACGACCTTGGAGGCGTCGTTGAAGAGGTCGGTGTCGGCTTTGGCGACGTAGAAGCCGCAAAAGGCGCTGGCGGGGGCCGCGAAGGCGAGGCCGGCAAGCGGCAGGGCGAGGCCGGCAAACAGGTGCTTAAGTTTCATGGGATCGTGTCTCCTTAGTCCCCCAGGGGTTCATCCAAACAGGCGTGATGGCAGGCTGCCGCAGGCCCGGATCGGCAGGCGGGGCGCCGCGCGGCCATTCAAAGCGGCGCGCAGGCATGAGGCGGTCGATCAGGGGCGTCAGGACTGCGAGGGCGGCGAGCGCCATCAGCGGCGCGCCGCGCTGGTTCGGCCCGATGATGAACCATGCGGCGAGGCTGGCGACTGAGACGGCGAAGAGGAGGCGGCCGAGGCGGCTGTCGGGTGTCGAACGCGGGTCGGTGATCATGAAGAAGGCAAATATGAGCAGCGAGCCGGATGAGAGCTGGTGGAGCGGGATGGCCATCGGGTCGCCGAGCCAGGCGGCGCGGGCGAACAGGATGGCAGCGAATGTACCGAGAAAGCCGAGGGCGATATCGAGGCGCTTCGCGGAGGAGAGGGTGAGGGCGGCAAGGGCGAGGGCATAGCCGGCGATGAGGGGCATCTGGCCCCACTGGCCGGGCGAGACCCAGGCGTCACGCCCGAGCAGGAGCATCATGGACACGATGCCGATACAGCCCGGATTGAAGACATGCTTGTGGTTCACGCGGATAAGGAATTTCATGCTGATGCCGGTGAAAGTGGCGGCAAACCATATCCACGGGTCGGCGGCGCGCAGCAGGACAGTCACCCCGATCGTGGTGATCATGGCGGATTTCCATTCAAAGCCGTCAAGCAGGGCCTTGCCCGCGCGCAAGCTCAGGATGGCCGTGCCGATTGTCTGCGCGAGCACCGCGCCGGAAAAGGAGAAGGCGAGCGCGCGCGGATCGGCGCCGAAGCTGCTGGTCGTGTACGAAAAGAAGAAGAGGCCGAAGAGGGCGATGATCTGCCAATGGCGCGGGTCCGCATCGATCCGGCGGAAGAGGGCGACAGGGAGGCGGGCCAGTGCGTCCATTCAAGCATAGCATACGCTAATTGCGATCACATTACGGCAGGTTCATGTAAGGATCAGGCGGTCATGTCTGGACCCGAAGGCCGGAGCGCGGCAAGACTGATCTGAAGCACAAGGGGATTGGCAGATGACCACATTTATCCGCGCAGGCCTGGTCGGCGCGCTGCTGGCGGCATCGACGCTCGCGGGCTGTGCCTCAACTTATTACGGCGCGATGGAGCAGATCGGCTTCGAGAAGCGCGACCTGCTGGTGCAGCGCGTGACCGATGCGGCTGTCAGCCAGGAGAATGCGAAGGTCGAATTTGCCAATGCGCTGGAGGCTTTCCGCGCAGTGGTCGATATCGACGGCGGCGATCTGGAGGCTACCTATGACACGCTGTCGGATGCGTATGAAAGGTCGGAGGACAAGGCTGACAAGGTGCGGGCCCGCATCAGGGACGTGAAGGGCGTCGCGCGTGATCTGTTCAGGGAATGGGACAGCGAGTTGAAGACCTATTCCGATCCGGGCCTGCGGCGGGCATCTGCCGAGCAGAAAGCCGCCACCGAAGCGCGCTATGACACGCTGGTCACCAAGATGGACAAGGCCGCCGCCTCAATGGACCCGGTACTGGCCGTCTTCCATGATCGCGTCCTGTTCCTGAAGCACAATTTGAATGCCCGCGCGATTGCATCGCTGGGGACCGAGACAGCCGACCTTGAATCCGATGTGGCTGACCTGATCGCCGAGATGGAGCGGTCAATCGCCGAGGCCGATGCGTTCATCGCGGACATGCGCGCTGGCAGCTGAGGCGGACGGATGCAGATTGTTCCGGGAGATTTCGGCGATACGCGTGTGCTGGACCTGCTGCGGGCCCATCTCGACAGCATGCATGCCAATTCGCCGCCGGGGAATGTGTTCGCCCTCGACCTGTCGGGCCTGAAGGCGCCGGAGGTCAGTTTCTACACAGCCTGGGACGGTGACGCGCTGACGGGAATGGGCGCGCTCAAGGCGCTGGGTGATGGCAGCGGCGAGATCAAGTCCATGCGCACGTATGATGTACACCTGCGCAAGGGCGTTGGCGCGCGCCTGCTGGAGCATATTATCGCCGAAGCGCGGGCGCGCCGCTATCATCGCCTGAGCCTCGAGACCGGAAGCGGACCGGCCTTTGACGCGGCATTGGGCCTGTATCGGCGTTTCGGTTTCGTTGAGGGCGGTGCCTTCGGCGATTATGAAAAGAGTGAATTCAACCAGTTCTTCCACCTTGACCTTTAAGGGGCTCCGCCCATGCCTGACCTGCGCACTTTCTATCCCGAAATCGAGGCCTATGATTCCGGATATCTTGATGTCGGCGACGGGCATGTCATTTATTGGGAGCGGTCAGGCACAAAGGGGGCGAAGCCGGCCGTGTTCCTGCATGGCGGGCCAGGCGGGGGCTTTTCGCCAAGCCATCGGCGGCTGTTCGACCCGAAGCTCTATGACGTGATGCTGTTCGACCAGCGCGGCTGCGGCAAGTCCACGCCGCACGCCTCGCTGGAGGCGAACACGACCTGGCATCTCGTGGCGGATATCGAGCGGCTGCGCGAGATGATGGGCGTGGACAAATGGCAGGTATTCGGCGGTTCGTGGGGTTCGACACTGGCGCTGGCCTATGCGCAGACGCACCCGGAGCGCGTGAGCGAACTGGTGCTGCGCGGCATCTACCTGCTGACCAAGGCGGAGATGGCCTGGTACTACCAGTTCGGCGTGTCGGAAATGTTTCCAGACAAGTGGGAGCGCTTCCTGGCACCGATCCCCGAGGCCGAACGCGGCGACCTGACAGCGGCCTACCGCAAGCGGCTGACGAGTGATGACCGGGCCGTGCAGATCGAAGCCGCGCTGGCCTGGAGCCAGTGGGAAGGCCAGACGGTCACGCTGCTGCCCGACCCCGCGACCAGCGACGTGTTCGGCGAGGACGAGTTTGCGCTCGCCTTTGCGCGGATAGAGAACCATTATTTCACGCATGCCGGATGGCTGGAGGAGGGCCAGCTGCTGCGCGATGCCGGCAGGCTCAGGGCGATTCCGGGTATGATCGTGCATGGCCGTTATGACATGCCTTGTCCGGCACGGTTTGCCTGGGCGCTGCACAAGGCCTGGCCGGAGGCGGACTTCCACCTGATCGAAGGCGCAGGCCATGCCTATTCCGAGCCGGGAATCCTCGACCAGCTGATCCGCGCGACGGACAAGTATGCGGGGAAGGCGGGGTAGGGACGATCCGGCAAGTAAGCACTGCGGCGCTTGCTGCGCCCCTCAACCGCCACAGTGCTTCTGGCGCATGGCTGGGAGGGTCGCCATGCGCAAGGGTCGTGGAGAAACCGAAAGGCATGTGCGCGCAATCCCGGATCTCTCGTGTTTAATTCGTCCTGGCCCGATTTGCCGGGCAGGGGGTCAGGCGAATGCGAACGGGGCCACGCTTGCCGTGCTTTGGGCCGGGCTCAGGGGGGCAGGGGCTTTCAACTTAAAGCAGGAGCCGGACGTCCCTTCTGAAACCAGATTGCCGCCGATCTGCCGCACCATCATCCCGATAAGGTCGGTGCCGAAACCGGTATGACCGGAATTTGTTGTTTCCAGTCCGATGCCATCATCCTTGACATCGAGAAGGATGTCGCCGCCCACATGATTGAGACTTACGGAAATCGTGCCGAGTCTGTCTTCGGGAAATGCATGCCGCAGCGCATTGACGATGAGCTCGTTGACCAGAATCGCCAGAGTCCGCGCAAACGTGACGGGAACGGTCAATGAGGCGTTGCCATCATCAAAGCTCAGCTCGGCCTTGCCGTCGCACAGATCCTGCATCGAATCGCACATTATTTTCATGAGACGCCCAACATCGACCATGCTTTCGCCGCCGGCTGCCTGCAGTGCTTCGTGAACCGTGCTGATGGCCCGAATGCGTGATGCGGCACTTATAAGAGCCTCACGCACGTCATCGCTTTGTGTCCGCCTCGCCTCGGCTTGCATGACACTTGTGGCGATCTGCAGGCTGTTCTTGATGCGGTGGTCTGCCTCACGGAGCAGGACGGTCAGCTTGACCACGCGATCCTGAGATTGTTCCAGCGGCGTCCTGAGATGGAATGCGTCTGACGTTTCAATGGATCCAATCCGGGGCGCGTTGGCGCCCACGGCTCCTGCTGATATACCCACCTGCGAATTGGCCCAGGAAATAAACATAATGTTCCCTCCACGGCTATTCTTACCATGGGTCGAAAAACTTTTTGGTACGGTAGCAGACTCTTTGGTGCGTATTGTTTGCGAGATTCGCCATTTTGCGCGCTAAACGGGCGTCATGAGCCGGCAATTTCACGTTGTGAAGCGATGTGGCCGGACAATATCCTTCGGGTGCTCGCCGAACAGGCGGCGATATTCGCCTGCTATGGCTTCGTAGCATTCGCAGGCGGCATTCTCGAGACCGACGCGGTCAAGGATCGTTATCCGGCCGTGCTGGTAGCGGATGATGCCTGCCCGCTGCAGGGTTGCGGCGGCCACGCTGACGGTTGAGCGCCTCACGCCCAGCATGATTGAAATCAGGTCCTGCGTCAGGGACAATTCCGGTGTGCCGCTGCGATCCTGGGCGCTGAGCAGCCAGCGTGCGAGTCTCTGCGAGAGGTCGTGATGCGCGTTGCAGGCGGCGGTCTGGATAACCTGTGCGTGGAATATCTGCAGGTATTTGAGGGTCTCGGATCTCAAAATGGGACATGACTCTGCAAGCGAAAGGAACTTGCTGCTCCTGATCCTCAGGGCCTCGCCGCCGGTCTGGCACATGGTTTCGCAATAGGAGGTCTTCGCGCCAAGGATAATAGGCGCGCCAGCCGCCCCTTCAGAACCGATAAGGCCCACTTCCAGCGGTAGCCCGTCCGACAGGACGGCCATGGCCGAAATGAAGCCGGATTCAACCATGTAGACATGTTCGATGACTTCGCCGGAGCGGTGAAGTGTCTGGCCCAGTTCAAGCGATACGCGCTCCAGAGCGCCGGAAACCAGTGCAAATTCATTGGCGGGAAGGCTCGCAAGGAGCCGGTTGTGCAGTTTCGACTGACTAATACTTGCCATTGGGTCTCCAGCAATCGGGCGGGAGCTTGAACATCTCTCAGTCAGCTGAACGCCAAAAAGGGCAGCCGATAGGGACTCAATGCCTGAAAACACCTTTGGGGACCAGAACAAACTGTGTTCAGGGGCGTTTGCATGCCTTCGCTGCGTGGACCGGGAGCAGGCATGACCAGACGGCCTGTAAGCCGGGTTCTGTTCCCCGCGCCCTCTCGGGACATCGGTTCGGCAACCATTCCTCTGCGACAGGCCTCGCGGCCTGCCTCTCGCGACACACCCGGGGCGCGGGCTGAAGACATCCCGTATGCGCCCCCTACTTGGTCTTGCTCCAGGCGGGGTTTACCTTGCCAGGCCTGTTACCAGGCCCGCGGTGGGCTCTTACCCCACCCTTTCACCCTTACCTCCTGCCAAAGCGGGAGGCGGTCTGCTCTCTGTGGCACTTTCCCTCGGCTCGCGCCGGGCGGATGTTATCCGCCGCCTTGTCTCCCTGGAGCCCGGACTTTCCTCCAATGACAGGTTACCCCACCATCAGCGATTGCCTGGCCGTCTGGTCATTCACGGGCATATAGCGCACACTGGCGCTGGCACAAAGCCTGATCGATTCCTCCCGGAGGCTGTATGCGCAACCTGATCAACCGACTGCCGGTTCCTCAGATCGTCAAGCACTGGCTGCTGATCCCGCTCTGGTGCGCGATCGTGCGCCTGTCCAAGCCCGAAGTGCGCATCGTGACCGGCGGTATTTCCTTCTATGCGCTGTTCTCGATCTTTCCGATCATCTACCTCACCGTGACCCTGCTGTTCGCGCTGCTGCCAGGTGACATCAGCCGGCAATTATCGGACACAATCGACCAGGTTCTTGTCTCCGCCGTGGCGCCGCTGTCGAAGGCCGACCTCGACACGATCCGCGGGGCGACGGTCCGCACCCTGACCCTGCAGGCGCTCGGTGCGGTGGTCGTGGTGTTCTACACGGCGAGTTCCGGGGCCAAGGCCGCGATTACCGGCATAAGAATGGTGACCGGCAGCGAGCGGTCGAGCAAGATCATCCGCTTCAATGGCGTGTCGATCCTGATGACGGCGCTGCTGATCCTGGCGGTCTGGATCCTCGGCGCCCTGCAGCTGATGGCCTCGTTCATCACCGAGAACCAGGGCTTCATCGCCTTTGACCTCGCCCAGGACCTGTCCGACATCGCCGCGCGCCTTTGGCTCGGCAAGGGGATCGCCTGCTTTGCCATCTTCTACATGATCATCGCCCTGTCACTGCACGGGCGCATCAAGGGCCATCGTGCGAAGGCCGCAGGGGCCGCCTCAGGCGCGCTGGCCTGGCTGGGCGCGACATGGGCCTTTCATATCTATCTCAGGTTCTCGGCGCTCGACTCATTCTATGGCGCGCTGGGCTCGGTCATTCTCGGATTCATCTGGTTGTCGGTATCGGTCGCCTCGCTATTGCTCGGCGCGGCTTTGGCGGCCGAATGGGCCAGCCGCATACCGGAGGAAGGGCTCGCTGCGGAAGAGGGCGAAAACGAGACCGAGGCGCTTGCCTGACTGCCAGATCTATCGCCCGCTGAGCTCCCGCACACGCCGGATCAGGTGCCGCGTCCGGGCGTCCGCCGTGCCTGACAGGTGGTCAGGTCGCCAGCGGCGCTGGAAGGCCAGCACAGTGAGGTGTGTCGGGTCATCGTAGGTGCCCGTCGCGGGCAATGCATAGCCGATGGCCTTCAGGTCTTCCTGCAGGCGGCTGACCGCCTCGCCATTGTCACCGGGATGCAGGGCGGTATCGAACTCATGGTCCATCGGTGCCTCGGGCCAGAGGCCGATTCCGCCAGCGGCCAGGCGGGCCCAGGGAAAATGTTCGCCCGGATCAGACTTTCGCGCCGGAGCGATGTCGGAATGCGCAACAATGCGGCTCGCCGGGATCGCGTTGCGGGAAAGGATGCCCTGGCAGAGGGCAATTAGGGCGACGATCTGCGCGTCGGGATAGGGTGGCAATGTGCCGTCCGGCAGAGGCACATCGTGGCCGCCATTGACGATTTCGATACCGATGGAGCGGGAGTTCAGGTCGTCATCGCCCTGCCATGTGGAGACGCCGGCATGCCAGGCGCGCTTGTCCTCGCCGACAAGCTGGCTGATGCGGCCATCTTCCCAGACCATGTAATGGGCCGAGACTTCCGCTGCCGGATCGCACATCCGCTCGAGTGCCGCCGCGCCGCTTGCCATGCCGGTATAGTGCAGCACCAGCATGTCGACCGGGAACTTGCGGTCATTGAAATTCGGGCTGGGTGACGGAATGACCTTCATCAGCTGTCTCCGGGGCCGATCTTCTTGCCAAAGGCAGCCTCCGGCATGCGGGTATTGTGGCGCACCGCGATCACGAATACGCCCGAGAGAGAGATGACCGAACCGAGCACGAGCCGGGCCGTGATCGGTTCATTCAGCAGGACGATGCCGAAAATGACGCCCCAGATCGGTGTCATCAGCGTGAGCGGTGACAGAAGCGAGACATCGTATTTCTTGATCAGCGTGTAGAAGGCGGCATGGCCAAAGATCGATACGCCGACAATCGCGAACAGGCTGGCGAGGATGACCGGCCAGCCGCCAGCCATGTAACGCTCGACCTGGTTCGATTCGAACAGGCCGGAGACGAGGAATAGCGGCAGGAAGCTGAACAGGCCGACCCAGGCCTGCAGTTGCAGTCCGCTGACAGGCTTCATCCGCTTCATCAGGATGCCGCCCGCCGAGCCGATGACCGCCGAAGCGACGATATAGAGCAGCCCGACCGAAACGCCGAAGCTACCGGGATCCACCGCAATCAGCACCACACCGGCGAAGGCGAGCATGATGCCGAGCCCGCGCCGCCATCCAATGGTTTCGCCGAGGAAGGCCATGCTCATGAGAGTCGAGATCGGCACGCCAAGCTGGCCGGTCACGGCGGCGGCGGAGGCTTCGGCATTCTGCAGGCCCATGAACAGGAGCGCGAAATTCACCGAGCCGATCAAAAGCGCGATCACGAACAGCATCCTGAGATCGGCAGGTTTGGGCCGCAGGAACGGAATGAGGAAAAGGGCGACGCCCGCAAAGCGTACGGCAGCAAAAAACAGGGGCGGCACACCGACATCGGCGACCACCCAGCGCGTGAGAACGATGTTGAGTCCCCAGACGAGACACACGGCGAAGAGAAGCAGAAAGTCGCGAAAAGCCATGCCAGCCCGTTATCAGGCTTTGGCCGCAAAGGGCAGGGGGTTTAGACCTGCCCGCGCGGGACCTCAGACACCCAGACGGTTGACCGGTATCTTGAGATAAATCTGGCCATCGTCTTCCGCAGGCGGCATCGCTCCGCCCCGGATGTTCACCTGCAGCGATGGCAGGATCAGACGCGGTGCATCCAGCGTTGCATCGCGCGCCTTTCGCATGGCGACGAAGTCGGCTTCCGCGACGCCGTCATGCACATGCACGTTGGCGGCCCGCTGCTCGGCGACACTTGTTTCCCAGGCAGGCTTGTCACGCCCGTCGGGAAGGTAGTCGTGGCCGACGAAAACACGTGTCTCAGGCGGCAGATCGAGGATACGGCGGATCGAGCGGTAGAGCGTGGCGGCATCACCGCCCGGAAAGTCTGCGCGCGCCGTGCCATAGTCCGGCATGAACAATGTGTCGCCGACAAAGGCCGCGTCATCGATGACATAGGTTACGCAAGCTGGCGTATGGCCGGGTGTATGGATCACGCGCACGGTCAGGTCGCCGAGCGCGAATGTCTCGCCGTCCTGGAACAGGCCGTCAAACGTGCCACCATTCGGGCAGACATCCGTGGCGTGGAACATGGACGAGAACACCCGCTGCACTTCGGTAATGCGTGCACCGATACCGACCCGGGCCCCCGTCAACTCACGCACATGATGCGCGGCCGAGAGATGGTCGGCGTGCGCGTGTGTATCAAGCGCCCAGACAACTTTCAGTCCGAGTTCATCGGCTGCATCCAGCACGGCATCGACTGAATCTGTCGTGAGGCGCGCAGCGTGCGGTTCATAATCCAGCACCGGATCGATGATCGCGGCGGCGCGGGTCGCCGGATCCCACACAAGGTAGGTCACGGTTGATGTCTTGTCGTCGAAAAAGGCTTTGATCTGAGGCATGGGAGGATCCTTTCCACCCTGATATATTAGATATTGCTAATTTAACAAGATCTAATATATGTGATTCATGATGACTTCACTGCTCGACCCTGTCCTGTTCAATGTCAAAGCCGAGGAGGCCGCTGGCCTGCTGCGCAGCATGGCAAATCCGCATCGGCTGATGATCCTCTGCCGCCTTGGCGACAAGGAACTGTCGGTTGGCGAATTGCGCCAGGGAGCGGCCTTGTCGCAATCGTCACTGTCGCAGCACCTTGGCGTCCTGCGCCAGGAAGGCCTCGTGCGCACGCGCCGCGAGGGCCAGTCGATCTTCTATTCCATTGCCGACCCGGCGGCGATCCGCGTGATCACGACACTGGCAGCCATCTATTGCCCGGAATTGCTTGCGCACGCGCAGGACGCCAGCGGATCAAGGGATTGCCTAGCGGTCTGTCCTTTCGTGCTGGAAGGTGACACGCCGAACGAGACGCGGGCCGGACGCAAGCCGCCCTCACCTTGGACGCGCCGTGCAAAGCGAGCCGGACAATGATGGAATTCACGCCAATGGTCATCCTCGCGGCCATTGCGAGTGGCGCCATCATTGGCGTTTTCCTTGGCACGTTTGGCGGTGGCGGTTCGGTTCTGGCCGCGCCGCTCCTGCTCTATGTCGTGGGCGTTTCCGATCCACACATCGCGATAGGCACGTCGGCAGCGGCCGTGGCCGCGATTGCGCTCTTCAGCCTGATCGGGCACTGGCGCGGCGGCAATGTGAAATGGCCGTGCGCCCTCGTGTTTGCCATTTCCGGTTTTGCCGGATCGATTGCCGGATCCACGATCGCCAAGCAGATTGACGGCAGCCAGTTACTGCTCGCCTTTTCAATCGCGATGGCGGCGATTGCCCTGTCCATGTTCCGCAAGCCCGCCTTTGCAGGCGACCCTGACGTGCATCTGACGCCTTCGATCACCATGCGCATCGCGCCCCTGGGGCTTGTTGTCGGCATGGCGGCAGGCTTTTTCGGGATCGGCGGCGGTTTCCTGATCGTGCCGGGTCTGATCCTCGCCACAGGCATGACCATGTCCAACGCAACAGCATCCTCGCTCGTGTCGGTGGCCCTGTTTGGCGCGGCAACATCGGCCAATTACGCAATATCCGGCATGGTGGACGGGCGCCTTGTGCTGCTGCTGCTGGCCGGGGGCGCAATAGGCGGGCTCGTCGGCATCGTCATCTCACGCGCCCTGTCCAGTCGCGTGCGGACCGCCCGGTCGGCTTTTGCCGTCATGATCCTTGTTGTTGCGGCCTATGTGGCATGGAACGCAATCGGGGCCCTGACCGTTCAGCCTGCATAAAGCGCGGCCACCTCTGTCGGACTGAACAAGGTTGCTGAAGTCTTGTCATCGGGCTGATATAGGTCAGAAATAAGAAGCCGAGCCGGCGGGTGGGCGGTCCGACAATAAAAATGGAGACTTGGGATGGGATTGATCTGGTGGATTTTGCCTGCCGTGGCGGGGGTCATTGGCCTGATGCTGCTGTTTGCAGGCTTCGGGAAACTGGCCAAACTGAAGCCCCTCGCAGGGGGCGGACGCCTGCTCTTCGGCGTGGGCTTCCTGGGGCTTGCCGGGATCGTCGCCTTTGCCGGCCTCAACCTGCAAACCTACAAACGCCTGACCTTTGAGCGTGACGTCGCCAATATCAAGTTCGCGGAAGTCGCCGGAACACCCGGATCCTATCATGTCGATGTCACCTTCTCGGATGGCGCGAAGCTGCTCGAGGCGACCGGTGCGCAACCTGTCCTGCGCGGTGACCAGTTCGAGATCGGCGCGCAGGTCATCAAGTTCCAGCCCGTCGCCAACATGCTGGGCTATGATTCGATTTACCGGCTCGAATACCTCGAGGGGCGCGATGCCCGCAGGTTTTCCTACGAAGCGGTAACCGATGCGCAGACGAATGGTATCGCACTGTCCCAGAATCCAGGGCTTGATGTGCACGCGATTGCCGAGAAGCAGGGCCAGCGCTTCGGCATAGATGCGCAATATGGCTCGGCAACATACCAGCCGATGGGTGACGGCTTCGAATATAATGTTAACATCACCCAGGATGCGCTCGTTGCCCGGCCAACCGAGGCGACGAAATCTCTGATCCAGAAGGGAGCCTATCCGGGCTTCCAGCCGACGAACGGTGGCTGATATGAATCCCTGGGAGCGGTATGTTGTCCCGAACATGATCGCGTGTGCCTGTGGCACCAAGCCGATCATGAAGCAGCGCGAGAAGGTTGTTCCGAAAGCAGAGGGACGTGTGCTCGAACTCGGCTGCGGGTCCGGCACCAATTTCGCGATGTATGATTCCAACAAGGTCGACCGGCTGTTTGCGCTGGAGCCATCGCCCGGCATGCTGGTCAAGGCGCGGCGCGAGGCAGGCGCGCTCGGTATCGGCAGCAAGATTGAATTCCTCGAGACCGGCGCAGAATCCATCCCCCTCGAAGACAATTCCATCGATACAGCGGTCATCACCTTCGTGCTGTGCACGATCCCCGACTGGAAATCCGCCCTGGCCGAGACGCGCCGCGTACTGAAGCCCGAAGGCCGTATCCTGTTCTCAGAACACGGACTGGCGCCCGATGAAGGCATCGCCAAGTGGCAGCGCCGGATCGAGCCCATCTGGAAGCCGCTGGCAGGCGGTTGCCACCTGACTCGTGACATCGCGGCGCTGTTCACCGAGGCGGGATTCAAGCTTGAAGACGCAGAGACCATGTATCTGCCATCGACGCCGAAAGTGGCGGGCTTTGTCAGTTGGGGCGCTGCCCGCGCAGCCTGACACCATGCGCACACCGCCCTACCTGCCATACCTTGCAGGACCGCCGGGACTCGCGCCGGGCCTGAAACCCATTGATCCGGACAGATGGCTTCTACCCGACAGTGAGGCCGAAGCCTGGCTGCCCGAGAAAACCGTGTTGATGCGTACCCACCGGGCGCAGGTGTTTGCCGATTCCGGCGTGCCCGATGCCGTGGCCGAAGCGGCGACCGCCGTCCTGGACGTGACGGGACCAGGCAGCTGCACGTGGGACAGTCCGCTGGAAGATGCGGCGTCTCGTGTGTCCGATGACCTTTGCATCCTGTTGCCGGACGCGCGCGGGGAGTGGGTGCTGCGCGCCGCGAGCCTTGTTGCGCCGACATTCTGGTCGCTCGCGGAAAAGATCGGCCAGCCGCTGGCCGGGCTTCACGGCACGGTGCCTGACGCCAATCCGGACCTGGTCTCGCGCATTGCGCGCATGTTCGACGCGCTGCGGCCCGGCACGGTGCTGGAGCGGTTCAACTGGACAGTCCAGGCGAGCCGTGCACGGTTCACGCCGCGCAGCGCCCCGCTGAAAGCGATGGCGCGCGCGACGCCCGACGAGGCCGCGCTTGACCTGCTGTACTTTCGTGTCGAGCGCCAGACGATCTCCAAACTGCCCGGGACAGGCGCTGTCCTGTTCACCATCCGGGTCTGCATGGACCCTCTATCGGCGGCACTGCCGGATGCGCATCACCGGAAAGCCTTCGCGGCGGCGTGGGACGGCATCGACCCGGCCCTTCGCGCCTACAAGGGCTGGCTGGCCTATGACCGGCTGGTGCGCGCCGCGCTTGCGCAACTGGCCTGACCCCACGCCCGGGTGGACGGATTGCCCGTCGGCCCCTAGATCAAGCGGGATCGGAGCAACCGGAGACCCCTATGAAATACTGGCTGATGAAATCCGAACCCGATGCGTGGAGCTGGGACCAGCAAAAGGCCAAGGGTAAGGCGGGCGAGGAATGGTCCGGCATCCGGAACTATACGGCGCGCAACTTCATGCGCGACATGAAGCTGGGTGATCAGGTCTTCTTCTATCATTCCAACAAGGGGCTTGAAGTGGTGGGCATTGCCGAGGTTTGCGCGCTTAGCGCGCCGGATTCCACGACGGATGATGAGCGGTGGGATTGCGTCCACATTCGTGCGCTGGCCGACATGCCAAAGCCAGTGACGCTGAAGGACGTGAAAGCCAATCCGAATCTCGCCGAGATGAGCCTTGTGAAATCCTTCCGCCTGTCGGTGCAGCCCGTGCTGGCGTCTGAATGGAAAGAAGTCTGCCGGATGGGCGGGCTTGACCCGAAGACGCTGAAGCCCGTCTAGGCCCGCAGCTCAGCGCTGGCGCAGGCCGTCAGCCAGGCGGTAAATGGCCGTGTCGAAGGCTGCCTTCAGGCTCGGGTCGAGGTCTTCATGTTCCGCCAATGCCTTGCGCATGCACGCCATCCAGGCGTCGCGGTCTTCCGGCCCGATGTCGAAGGGCCGATGCGCGCTCCGGATGCAGGGCCGGGCCGGATCCTCGAAATAGTCACGCGGCCCGCCCAGCCAGCCGGTCAGGAAACTTGCCACATGCACGGCAACGGCTTGCAGGTCATCCCCGTGCATGGCGCGGATGCGCGCGGCGGCAGGATCCTCGTCCATGATCTGATAGAGACGCCGCGTCAGCTGCGCGACGGCAGCAGCGCCTCCAAACAGGGCAAAGGGCGAGTCCTGTGTCTGCATATCCGTCTGTGTCATGGCGCGGATTAGACACCACTGCTCGCGCATTTCAACGCGGCGCGCGGGCGCACGGAATTATACGTAGGCGAGGTCCATCGCGGCCTCGCAATGAATGCGGGCGCTGTCATAGACGGGCAGGGGGCTATTGGCTGCGTTCAGGACGAGGCCGATCTCGGTACAGCCGAGGATAACGCTGTCGGCGCCGCGGGCCGCTAGCGCCGCGACGATCTCGACATGGCGGCGTGTGGTCTCCGGCGTGACGATGCCCTTCACGAGATCATCGAAGATGATGCGGTGGATGTCATCGCGCTCCTCCGGTTCCGGGACGACAGGCGGCGCACCGAACGTGCCGGCAAAATGGGCCGGATAAAAGGGTTCCTCCATCGTGTAGCGGGTGCCGAGCAGGGCGGGCACACTGCGGCCGTCGGCAAGCAGGCGCGCCGCAGTTGCGTCGATGATGTGAATGAATGGCACGGAGAGGGCTTGCTGAAGGGGTGCGGCAACTTTGTGCATGGTGTTGGTGGCGAGAAGGATGAGTTCCGCGCCTGCGCCTTCAAGGCGCTGGCCTGATTCGGCCAGCTGGCGCCCGGCTTCGTCCCAGGCGCCGGATTGCTGCAGCGCCTGAACTTCACTGAAATCCAGTGCGTCGATCATCACCCTTGCGCTGGCATTTCCGCCCGAACGGACGCGGGCGATTTCACACAGGGTTTGATAGTAGATCACGGTCGAGGCGGGCCCCATGCCGCCTATGATGCCAATCTTTTTCATCCGCGATTGCCCTCTTCGAAACCCGCAAGCGTCCATTCGGCAAACTGCGCCAGGTCGCCGCCCGTGAACAGGAAGCCTGCCACACCTGCCGCACGGGCAGCATCAATATCTGTCTGTTTGTCGCCGATGAGGAAACTGGACTCGCGCTTCACGGGGAAGTCGGCCATCGCCTTCAGCAGCATGCCGGGTTTCGGCTTGCGATCGAAACTGTCACGCCGGTAGCGCGGATTTTCACCTTCCTCGTGATAGGGACAATAATAAACGCGGTCGATGATGGCACCTTGTCCGGCGAGCTCGCCAAGCATCCATTCGTGCAGGGTGTGCATGTCGTGCTCGGAATAGAGGTTGCGCGCGATTCCGGATTGATTGGTGACCAGGAAAACGAACCAGCCGCGCGCCTTGAAGGCCGCGATTGTCTCAGCCGCGCCGGTGATCCATTCAAAGTCCGAAACCTTGCTGACATAGCCCTTGTCGACGTTGATCACGCCGTCGCGGTCGAGGAACAGGGCAGGGCGCTGGTAGGTCATACTGGCGCTCTTTGCCCGTGTGTCCGGAAAGTTGCAACACTTGCCAACCCGCCGAAATGGCTGGACCTGTCCCTGAAAACGCGGTTGTCTTTGTGCAGAGGGGCCGGCAAGAGCCTCCACTCAGGACCCATGGGAGGGCAAATCTATGGAACAATATCTACCGCTCATTCTGAGCGCCGTCGGCGGTACGGTGCTCGGACCGATCTTTTCGAAGCTGACCGGCGGCAGCGGCACCGGCGGTGTCATTGGCGGCATTCTCGGCGGAATAGGCGCTCATTACGGACTTGATGCTGCAAATGTGCAGGTCCTTGGAGACGCGGCAGCCGGGGCCACAACGCCCATGAACATCCTTAACAGCCTGCTCGAGGGCGGCGTTGGCGGTGGTGTGGTTGGCGTGATCGTCGGCTTGTTGATGAAGAGCAGAGGCTAGCGCCTTCGTTATCTGAACCGAATGTCAAAACCATCTGGCGGTCCGGCCTGAGCCGGATCGCCTCTTTTATTCCGCGGCAGCCGGCAGGGCGCTCCGGTTTTCCCGCACCCCGCGCATGAATGGCACGATTGCGAGGATAGTCAGCAGGCCTGCCAGCAGAAAGGCTGCGCCGCCAAACGCGAAGGGCGCGCTGTCACGGGTGAAGTAAAAGAGTGCCCCATTCATCGCCAGTGGGCCGAGTATCATCGCCAGCGAATTCAGGCTGGCACTTGCGCCCTGCAACTCACCCTGCGCATTGCGCGGCGTCAGTGTCGACATCAGCGAATTGATGGCCGGACCGGTCACGCCCCCCAGGGCACCTATGGGGATGATCGCATACACGATCCAGGCCTGCCCGGCGAAGGCATACGCAAACATGACCAAAGCGCTGATCGACATGCCCAACAACGCCGTGCGTACCGTGCCAAGCCGCTTCAGGATAATGCCCATCAGGCCGGCCTGGACGACTGCCGCGCCAATGCCGACGAGGCCAAGCGAGAAGCCAATCTCTTTCGGGCTCCAGTCGTAGCGGATCTCGCCATGCACCGACCAGGTGGCAGGGTAGACGGTATGCGCAAGGAAGAAGATACCCGCGGCCAGCAGGAACCATGAAACCTGTGGCAGTCTGGAAAAGTGCTTGACCGCACCGAATGGATTGGCGCGCCCGATTTCAAAGGACCGCCGGTCAGCCTTGGCAAGGGATTCCGGCAGCACGAACAAACCATAGCAGAAATTGACGGCCGCGAGGCCCGCCGCTGCAAAGAAGGGCGCGCGCGGACTGATCTCTCCGAGAAAGCCGCCGAGCACCGGACCGAACACGAAGCCGAAGCCGAAAGCGGCGCCAATCATGCCGAACGCGCGGCCGCGGTCGGCCGGTTCGGTGACATCGGCAATATAGGCGTTCGCCGTGGAATAGGTGGCGCCCGAAACCCCCGACAGGGCCCGTCCGATGAACAGCAGCCAGATCGAACTGGCAAAGCCCATGATGAGGAAGTCGATGGCGAGCGTGCCAATCGAGACAAGCAGGACCGATCGGCGGCCGAAATGATCGGAGAGGGCGCCGATGGTCGGACCGAACAGGAAATTCATCAGGGCGTAGGTCGCTGCCAGAAGGCCCAGCCATATGGTGGAATCCTCCGGCGGCACGTGCAGCATGTCCTGAACGAGGCTGGGGATGACCGGAATGATCAACCCGAAAGCCAGCATGTCAATGGCGACGGTAATCAGGACAAACAGGAAGGCATTCTTGCCGTGTTTGCGGGGAGCGGGCGTATCGGTCATGTGCCCGCTTTGGGCGGGAATGGCGGAAAGGTCAATCGGTGCGTTGTTGCGATTGCCCGGCTGCAATCACGCCCCTTCCTGGAACACTTTGCGTGGCGCCGATCCGAACAATTTCCGCCACCGCGACAATTATGAAACGGACAGGCACGCAAACGCATATTAGAATGCTGCATGGCCGAAGGCATTCCGATTACGCGGGTTGATGTTCCGATGAGCCGGATCAATGCGATCCGCTCAGCCGTGCGCGAGGTCACGCATCTCGGGAACGCGCCCGATGCGTCGCGGCTGGCGACGCTTGACGACGCGCCAGCACTTCTCGCTTTCCTGTCCGACCCGGCCGTGCATGCGCCGATCTATACCCTGCCGCGCCCGTTGACCGAGGCGAGCGTCCACGCCTTCATTGAAGACCACCTCGTCCAGCGCGAGGCGGGCGAGGGCCTGTTGTTCGTGCGCGGCGAGGCGGATGCCATTCTTGGCTACAGCGATATCCAGGTCTGGCCGCATTGGGCGGCCGCCGAACTGGGCGGGGCGCTGCATCCGTCATTGCACCATCAGGGCAGGGGGTCGCGCGGGGCGGCAGAAAGTTTTGCCTGGATGTTCGAGGCGCTCCACCTTGACGTGATCTGCGAAACGGCGAGCCATGAAAACGTGCCGACCCAGCGCATGCTGGACGGGTTCGGGTTCACGCGCAAAGGCGAGATCCAGAGCGTCCGTCCTGACGGCACGACACGTGCATCACTGGTGTGGGAAATCACGCGCCGAGACTGGTTCCGCCTTCATCCTGCCTGACCGCTCAGGCGCCGACGTCTATTCAATGTCTGACAGGTAGTCGATGATGAGTTTGCGCTTTCTGGAATCCAGCGGATAGTAATCAAGATACATTGTAGTGTCCGGGTACATTATTTCCGGGTCCTTGAGGAACTTGTTCAGCTTGCTTTTTGTCCACTTGCCGCCTGCTCGTTCAAGTTCTTCGCTATAGGCGTAATTCTCCAGCGTTCCCACAGGGCGGTTGATCACGCCGTCCAAGGCCGGACCGATTTTTTGCCTGCCATGCACATCGTGACATCGCGCGCAGTTTTGCCGGAACAGGTCGCGCCCCTCAGTGGTGCTGCCCAGCTTGGGCAGGAAATCGGCCTCCAGTGCGTTCACGGCGGTGTAACCTGCGATTGCGACCGGTTCGGATACGTCCTTCTTATTGGCGGGCACGTCCTTGAGGAGGATCAGGGTCTGGTCATGTCCGCCTAGCAAGGCGATCCAGCCATTGTCGAGAATGTGAACATCTCGCAGCCGCGTACCCATCTCGATTTGCTCGGCATAGAGAAGGTCGTCCCCGTGCCGCCGCAAATGGAACAGGGATTGCGCACGAAGCGAGGTCGCGAGAAGATCGCCTTCCCACAATTCAAATGCCAGCGGATTGGCCGGAATGGTCGCGAGCGCGGAAATGCCGATCGACGGCATAAACGCCATGACCGGTCGCACGCCGCCCTCGTGGCGGCCCTGCACGGGGTTAGTGTGCATGGGGCGACGAGGTCTCCCATAGTGCATGCCGAGAGAGACATTCGGCCATCCATAATCGGCATCGCGCACGATGAGGTTGATCTCATCCCCGCCCTGAGGCCCATGCTCGGCCTCCCAGATACGACCCTCATTGTCGAATATGAGGCCTTGGGCATTGCGCACGCCGCTGGCGTATATTTCGGACTCTCCGGTGTCGACATGAATCTTGAGAATCTTGGCGTAGTCATTGTCGTACTGTCGCCCGACCCGATCCTCAGCGTGGAGTTCCCACTGGAGGCCGAAATCGCCGACCGTCATCAGCATGTTTTCGTCGTCGAGCATCAGCATGGTGCCGCCGGATTCAAGGCCGAAATAATGCCAGTCGAACTCTTCCATACTGATGCAGTCTCTGACGCGGTAGATTTCCTCCCAATCATCGCTGGCGACCTGGATGTCGTTATTGCGTGTGTCGAGCAGGGTCTTGCTGATGACGACGCAGATTTCGCTACTGTCGGGAACGAAGATGTGATGGCTCACATAAAGCGTAGCCTTGTCCGGGGTGCTGTCCGGTTGGATCATGATATCGTGCACCCGGTACCAACGGTTGTTGAAGGTTGGTTGGTCGGCGAATATTCCGGACTGTAGCTGTTCAAAATCCATTGGTACACGCACGGGGCTGTATTTGATCTCTCCATCCGTAATATCGACCATCGCGATATGTCCGGAGGCGGATACATAGAGGACTGTCGAGCCAATCGAGTCGATTGCGCCGCCTGATGTAATGTTGACCGTATCGCCGAGACGAATGTCGGCACGGTCCATGCTCAGCAGTCCTGTTTCAATCGTGGACCACTCAAAGTATAATTGATCTGCGTAAGGATTGGCCTTCTTAGTCAGGAACTCTGTCTTGATGTAGGATTTGATGTCGTCCTTGTGTCCCAGTACGAACAGGCCGGCCCCGCCGGCCAGGAATGCAGAGAAAAGCGCCGCGATCGCCAAAGTGAGGCTCAGCCACGTACGCTGGGCAATGTATGCCCAGGTGCTCTTGATAAAGTTCGGCATAAAGCCACCCACGTGTCAGGTCGTTACTCGCAGCTTGCGTATTCCACTAAGCGAACGCTCACGCAACACTTATGCCGCGATCTGGACCTGAATGAATAATAATCGGGCACCAGTATACACGTGGCTGGAGATTTCCCGACGTGCTCCGGGGAAATGTGTATCAAAGTTGCCTCTCGTAACCCGTGGCGGGACGGTCAGGTTCCTCCGTGAGCACCCAGGAATGGCACAATCTGGCCCAATAGGACGGGAATGATGCGGTCCGGCAGGTCATGACCCCATTTCCCGATCACTTCGAGTCGCGCGCCGGGAATGCGGCTTGCGATGTCGCGGCCCGCTTCGGGCCGGATCAGCGGGTCCATCGCGCCGTGCAGGACAAGGGTCGGATGGGTGATGCCTCCGAGCCGTTCATGCCAGCTCGGTTGGGCAACAATGGCGGCATATTGCCGGGCGACCCCCATCGGGCGGTCAGACCGGTTGAAGTCTGCCACCGTCTGTTCCCGGATGGAGTCGTCTGTGGCGCGGATATCCTCATGCGAACCGATGACGCGGCGCGACTTGACGGCAAGCTCGGCAACCGCCTCGGCGGTGCGGGTTTCGGGCACGGCCGTCAGGGCGGCCTGGGCTTCGGGCGTACTGCGCGGCAGGTCAGGTGCACTGGACGTGGTCATGACCGGGATCAACGTGCGCACGCGCTCCGGATGGTTGAGGGCCATCAGCTGCACGATCATGCCACCCATCGAAACGCCGAGGACGTCGGCCTTGTCTGCGCCAAGTGCCGTGACCAGTGCTGCAGCATCGGCCGCCATGTCATTCAGGAGATAGGGCACGACCTTTTCGGGCGGCGTGCCGGCTGAGATGGCCTGCACGATATCGCGCGGGGCGGGCGGCACGATCCCGGAAAATTCCGTACTCAGGCCAATGTCGCGATTGTCGAAACACACGACGCGGCGCCCGGCATCGGCAAGCCCGCGCTTCAGGGCATCGGGCCAGCGGGTTAATTGCCCGGAAAACCCGGAGACGAGCAGCATCAGCGGGTCATTGGATGACCCGGTTTCCTCATACTCGATCTCGATACCGTTTGCCTTTATGCGCGCCATTTGCGGCCTCCCATGCCTGCTTCTTGTTGCAGACGAGTAGAGGACATGTGGCCTTGCCTGTAAATCCTAGCGGCCAAGCTCTTTCATCGCATCGTCGAGCCCGGACAGCGTCAGTTCGAACATGCGGTGCTCGCCGATCAGTTCGCGGATCAGCTTGATGGAGCCGGTATATTCCCATGCGCCTTCCTTGACCGGGTTCAGCCAGACAAGATTGGGAAAGCGCTGCACGAAACGCTGGATCCAGATGCCGCCGGCCTCCTCGTTCCAGTGCTCGACCGAGCCGCCGGCATAGGTGATCTCATAGGGGCTCATCGTGGCATCGCCGACGACGATGACCTTGTAGTCGGACGGGAACTTGTTCAGCACGTCCCAGGTCGGGATGCGGTTGTTCATGCGACGGCGATTGTCCTTCCACAGGCCCTCATAGGGGCAGTTGTGGAAGTAATAGTATTCGAGGTTCTTGATCTCGGACTTGGCGGCCGAGAACAGCTCTTCCATGATGCGCACATAGGGGTCCATCGAGCCGCCGACATCGAGCAGCAGGAGCACCGACACGGCATTGCGCTTTTCCGGGCGCATCTCGATGTCCAGATAGCCCTTGCGGGCGGTGTTGCGGATGGTCGAGTCGAGGTCCAGTTCGTCCGGCGCGCCCTTGCGGGCCCATTTGCGCAGGCGTTTCATGGCGACCTTGATGTTGCGGGTGCCAAGCTCGACATTGTCGTCGTAATTCTTGAATTCGCGCTTGTCCCACACTTTCACGGCGCGTCGGTGGCGGGATTTTTCCTGGCCGATACGCACGCCTTCGGGATTGTAGCCATTGGCGCCAAAGGGCGATGTGCCGCCGGTGCCGATCCACTTGTTGCCGCCTTCATGGCGCTTTTTCTGTTCTTCGAGGCGCTTCTGCAGCGTTTCCATCAGCTTTTCGAAGCCGCCCATGGCCTCGATTTCGTCCATCTCTTCCTTGGTCAGGAATTTTTCGGACATCTTGCGCAGCCATTCCTCGGGAATGTCGGTCACATCGACGGCGTCTGCCATGCTGTCGAGGCCCTTGAAGACGTGGCCGAAAACCTTGTCGAACTTGTCGATATTGCGTTCGTCCTTCACCAGGGCGGCGCGCGAGAGATAATAGAAGTCGGTCACCTCCATATCGATGACCTGCTTGTCCATCGCCTCCATCAGCATCAGGTATTCCTTCAGCGTGACCGGCACCTTGGCTTCACGCAATTCATTGAAGAAATTGAGGAACATGGGGCATCTTTCCTGTCTTGAGGCTAAAAGATAACGTGCCTTGGGGCCCATGTCCAAGCTGACGCAGCGAAAAGCACGGCGCTCATGTCCGGTTCACCCGTCATGGCTTACAAACAGGGCCATGTTGAAGGCCATCCCGCTCCTGTTCGCAAGCCTGTGCCTGATGCCGCTGGCCCAGGCTGCGCCAATGGCCTGTAGCGGCTCAGGCGAAGCCAGGTGCATGTTTGAAGCGATCTGGGACGCGGCAGGCGTGCTGCCGTCCGAAAAGCAGGCGCGCCTAAAGCCGGCATTCCTGGAAACGGTCAGCCGCGCAGATGATGCGGCGCTCCTGCGATCATGGGAGACGCGCTTGGGCGTCACGACCCGCCATCGCACACCCCCGATCGACTATGCGAAGGACCAGGCACAGGCCGTGGTGGCAGAGGCCGGCTGGAGCGGGTTTGAACAGCGCGCCCGTGCCGGGACCGCGCCGTTCAATATCGGCCGGCCGGAAATCATGGCGGCAGGTGTGCGTCTCGCAGCCGATGAAACCACCCGGCGCCGCCTGACAGCCGCCATGTTTGACCTGGCGCAGACAAAGACGACGCGCGGCGGCATGGGCGATGATTTCGAGAAGGGTGATTTCGGGCATGCCCTGGCCGAACTCTCCATGCAGCACTGCGATCTGGCCGGTTTTGACCGGGCCGTCGCTCTGACGCCTGCGCCGGACAGTTTGCGCTACGCCCTCTGGCGGGCCCGCATCACCGGCAATGCCGGCCAGTTGGCCAGCCGGATCCGGTCAGAGGCTGACGCTGACGACACGCGGCATGTCCGCAATGCGCTGGAAGGCTATGGCCCGATTGTTTCGCTTGGCTATTGCCAGACCCTGTAAGTGAGACAGATTGTCAGTCAGGCTTCCCGCCGCATGGGAACCGGTTCATAAGGGGCCGCGATGACTGAATTTCACGATGATATGGCCGATCCTGACGGCGACCCTCCCGAAGCCATTTGTGGCAGCAAGGAAGTGGGCGCGATTGCGCACCTCTACCGCGCGGAAGTCTACCGCTCGACCGTCTGGCGCCAGCGCCTCGACCAGACCACGAACTGGGCAGTGATTTCGACCGGTATCGGTCTCTCCGTGGCCTTTGCCAGCGCGCAGGCCTCGCCATTCCCCATCGTGCTCGTCGGCGCGCTTTGCATCGTGTTCCTGACACTGGAATCGCGCCGCTATCGCTTTTTCTATGTCTGGCGGTTCCGCGCGCGCGTGCTGGAAATTGCCTTCTATGTGCCAATGCTGCGCGGGGAGGGGGCCCGCATCCCGATCGACCGGGGCACGGCTCTGTCAGACGATTACGAGAAGCCGCAATACCGGATTTCGAATATTCGGGCCATCGGCCGGCGCCTGCGGCGCAATTATGGCTGGCTGTTTGCCATTCTTGGTGCCGCGTACTTTGCGAAGATCGCCATCCACCCGACCGATGTCGAAACCTGGTCGCAATTCGTGCGCCGCGCGCACATTGGCCCGATCCCTGGCGAGGTCGCCATTGCCTTCGGCCTGTTGTTCCATGCGATCTGGATCACCATTGCGGTCAAAACCTGGCTCGACGAGCGGCATGACAAGTCAAAGATGGCCGACTTCCTGAAGAGCCGGGAGGACGTCAACAAGCGCGCCAATGCGCTGGAGCGCGAGGAAGCCCAGGCCGAAATGGATATTCTCGGGCATTAGGTCCGGCTTAGTGCCTGGCAAACAGAGAATGGATTTTTACGGCCATCTCGGATTGCCGGCTGACATCCAACTTGGCCAAGGCTGATTTGAGGAAGCTGCGGAAGGTCGAAATTTTCACGCCCATCCGTTCAGCGGCATCGTGCGGCGCTGCTCCTTCGGCTATCAGCACCGCTGCTTCGGCCTCCCTCTGGGTCAGCGCAAAGGCAGCCGACAACAGGGAAGTGGCCCCTGCCGGCAAGGTTTGCGGGAAATTGAAGGTGATGATGGCAAGGTGCTTTTGACGTGCACCGCCTGCCAGGGTCCTCACATCATCAGACAGATCGCTGTCGAGCCGGGTAACACGGACCACCGCTGAAGCTGCGCGATCCGGTGCGGTCATGACAAATATTGCCGGGATTCCATTCATAATGGTCATGCTGAGTGAGTGCTGGAGTGCGTCGCTGGCAGTTTTATTGTGAATCATCAGCCTTCCGTGCCGGCTTCCGACGCCGCACTTTTCTACAAGAAGCTGATCCGCCGAGTCATTCATCGCAACAATGCGGAGGGTTGGGTCAACGATGAAGGCGGCACCCGGAATGTGATCAATCGCCTGTTCCAGCATGTTTCGCTGGCGCTTCATGTCTCCGAATACCTGCTGCAGGCTGAATGCCCGCTTCAGATGCGGTGCCAGATACAGCATTTTCTCGAAGTCGCAGGTCTGGAACACGCCTTGCGATTTCGAACGGTAGAGCGAAATGCTTGCCGTCAGGTCCGGAGTGTCCACAACGCGTGTGCTCATGCCATCAAATGTGTCCGCTGCTTCCAGCACGTGATGCCGGTAGTCCGCAGCTATGTCGGAATAGGCGCACATTTGGTGGCCGGACAGGACGGTTTCGGATGTCCTGACAAGGAACTCCCGCATCCAGACGTCATGATGCCAGAGGTTATGATTATATGCTTCAGCCGAATCCGGGCTGACATTGCTTTGCAGCAGAAAGTAACGATCCGGCTCTGCGATAACGACAGCCGAGGAATGCGACTCGAACTCGTCCTGGAGGAGGTTTGCCAGAATGGCCAAACGTCTCCTGTCGGTTACGATGCCGTAGATGTCTGCCACCAGTTCATCGAGCATAACCTGCTTCTTATGCCAGTAGAAGCAGACGCAAGTCTAGATAGAAAGGAAGCCGACCCTTCGCCGAGTCAGGCAAAATTACGCAAAGCCAGCAGCGCGAAGACGGGGGGAGATCAGCCCGCCGGGCCGCGCCGTCCGCCGCCATCCTGACGGCGTGAGAGGAAGGCGAGGCGTTCGAACAGGGCAACGTCCTGCTCGTTCTTCAGGAGCGCGCCGTGCAGCGGCGGCGTCAGGCGCTCGGGATCCTTCTCGCGCAGGGTTTCCAGGTCGATATCCTCGTTCATCAGCAGCTTCAGCCAGTCGAGCAGCTCGCTTGTCGACGGCTTCTTCTTGACGCCCGGCAGTTCGCGCATGGCGTAGAATGTGGTGAGGGCATCGCCGACCAGCTTGTTCTTGATCTTGGGGAAGTGCACGTCGATGATTTCGCGCATCGTCTCTTCGTCCGGGAATTTGATGAAGTGGAAGAAGCAGCGGCGCAGGAAGGCGTCCGGCAGTTCCTTCTCATTGTTCGACGTGATGATGACGATCGGGCGAACCTTGGCCTTCACGACCTCGTTCGTCTCGTAGACATAGAATTCCATGCGATCGAGTTCCTGCAGAAGGTCGTTCGGGAACTCGATGTCGGCCTTGTCGATCTCGTCGATCAGCAGGACAGGGCGCTTCTTGGCGGTGAACGCCTCCCACAGCTTGCCTTTCTTGATATAGTTCTTGACGTCCTTGGCGCGCTCTTCGCCCATCTGGCCATCGCGCAGGCGCGACACGGCGTCATATTCATAGAGGCCCTGATTGGCCTTGGTCGTGGACTTGATGTGCCATTCAATCAGCTCGCAATCGAGCGATTTGGCGACCTCGATGGCCAGCACGGTCTTGCCCGTGCCGGGCTCGCCCTTGATCAGAAGGGGGCGCTCCAGCGCAATGGCGGCATTCACGGCCACTTTCAGGTCATCAGTGGCGACGTAATCCTTGGTGCCTTCAAAACGCATGGGCCCGGGTCCTCTTTTCGTGTTTCGACGCCACAATAGGCTGCATGCTTCGCTGAGCAAGCTTTGACGTTGCGGGAAGACTGTCATTCCGTGAAAAAGTGGTAATCGCGCCATTCCCCTACAGAAACGGCTTCGCACCATGTGCGCGCCGTGCTATACAGGAATGGCCATGCGCGCCGCCACAGAGCACCAGCTTCAGCTTAGCGTCGCGCCCGCCCCTGGCCTGCCATTCCTAAGCAGGAAAGGCATTTCAGGGTGGGTGCAGGCCGTATGATCCAAAATGCCCGATGATAACGGGCGCATGGCACTATTGCCCCATCAGCGTTCCCGACAGGATTAACGCCTGGCAATCAAGCGTTAACGCCTTTCTGCAAAATTCATGGAATTAGGCAGGATCGGATTCGCGTGCGATGCCCTTGAAGCTTTCCCTGAAGCCCGGCGAGACGTTCGTGGTCAATGGCGCTGTTGTCCGCAATGGCGACCGGCGGGGCGTGCTTCTGCTGGAAAACCAGGCCCGCGTCCTGCGGGAAAAGGACATCCTTCGCCCCAATGAGGCAACAACGCCCGTGCGGCGCGTGTATTTCGCGATCATGCAGATGTACCTGCTCGGCGAGATTGATGGCCCGGCCTATACACAGACGGCTGAAGCCGCAGCGGCGCTGCTGGCTGAAGCCTCGACGGAAGACGAACGCGCGGCCGTGCTGGAAATTTCCGCAGATGTCGCGGCGGCCGATCTGTATCGGGCGCTCAGCCGTTGCCGCAAGCTGATGACGGCAGAGACGGCAGGTGCCAGCTGATGGCGGATGGCAGCCTCTTGCGCGCGCGTGCCCAGCCTGGCGATGGCCGCCTTGGTCTCGACGAGGCCATCACGCGCCTTGAGGCCGGGCAGGGGGACGGCCTGGTTGTCGATCTCGGCAATGGACGCACAGCGATTGCAGACGGGCATCGCGGCAATGACGGGTTGCTCCAGCGCCTTCGCGGACACCGCATGATGGTGGCGCTTGCCTCCGGCGCGGCGGACCTTTCGCAATTCTCGGCCTCTGCCGGTGCAGTCAAGGTTTCTCCGCTTGTGCAGGAAATACTCGACGCTGCCGTCCAGAGGGATTAGGGGCCTCGCGCATGAGCGCAGAACTTGTTTCCCTTTTCACCGCGACATTCGTCACCTTTTTCGTCCTGATCGATGCATTGGGCGTGGCGCCGATCTTTGCGACCCTGACAGCGCAGGGCGATGCTGCCTATCGCCGGAGAATGGCGTTCAAGTCCACGTTCGTGGCGACCATTATCATGTTTGCCTTTGCCTTCGGCGGATCATGGCTGCTCGGGGCCATGCACATCTCGATTGATGCCTTCCGGGCCGCAGGCGGCGTCCTTCTGTTCCTGATCGCGCTGGACATGGTGTTCGAGAAGCGGACCGAACGCCGCGAGCATCGCGCCGAAGAAGTGCTGGGCGGTCATAAGCCGGATACGGAGCTGGATGATGTCTCGGTCTTCCCGATCGGCATTCCCATGATTGCCGGGCCGGGTTCCATCGCCACCGCCATGTTCTACATGTCGGGTGCCACCGATTGGACCGAAAAGGCCGTCGTCCTGTCGGCGATCGGTCTGAACCTTCTGCTCACGCTCATCATCTTCCTGGCCGCCGGGCCTTTGGTGCGCCTCATGGGCGCCAGCGTCGCCGGCGCGATGACGCGCATCCTGGGCGTCATTCTTGCCGCCCTCTCGGTACAGTTGCTGATTGATGGTATCAAGGGCGCATTCGGCCTTGGCTGATGCCTATTGCGGCGCTTCCAGCCGGGGCGGGCGGTGAAGGTTGCGCCGGAATGTCGACAGCGTCACCCAGAACATGATGAGCCCCGCAGCCGTCAGTCCCATGAACTGAAGCACCAGTTCTCGCGTCCAGCGCACACCTGTATCGGCAATGCGCAAGGCGTGCGGTCCCATTTGCTTGACCAGTGCCACGGACCGGTCGCCGCCGGCCTCGGCAATCAGGCGCACCCGGCGCAGGTCGGCGCTGTCCTTGACCTGTTCGATCAGCGTCACGGCAGCTGACGGATCTGTCAGCGATCCGATACGGTCAATCTGTGCGAGATCTGTTTCCAGCCGTGCCAGGCCGGTCGGGTCAATGGCGCCCTGATATGCCGCCCTGACGCGTTCGACCCGCACCTTGGTCGTGGCCAGTTCTGCAAAGGCATCTTCCAGGGCCGGTTTGAGGGCAGAGTCGGGCAGCGCGTCATCCAGCCGGTCGGTCAGGTATTCGGTGAATTCCGGCGTGATGCGCCGGGACCGGCGCGCCGATTTCAGGATCGACAGCGCACGGATGTTCGTTTCAACATCGGAATCCTGATCGCCAGTCTGCGCCAGCCCGATCCCTGTAATCTTCAGCACGAGCTTGTCGACACGGTCGCCCTCCAGCCAGCGCTCGGAATGGTTGGCGAGGTCGGCATGCGTTCCCAGCAAGGCAAAGCGGGCTTCGGTGACCGGTGCGTCTTCTTCGTCTGCCGCCGGATCACCTTCGGTCGTCGCTTCGTCCGGCGTGCCTGAGCCGCTTTCTTCCACCGGTTCGGCCTGTGTGTTCTGATTGCGCGCAGATCCCAGGGCGGCAGCAAACCGCTGGCTGACCTCGACCGGCAGCTTCCTGAGGGCGGCCATGGCGATGCGCTCGTCCTCGGTGCCGGTCACTTCGGCATTGGCCGCCACCATCAGCTCCTTCACCTCGTCGCGGCTCAGCATCTGGGGCGCTGTCATGAGGAAGCCGCGGGCTGCGTTGACATCGCGCGCGGTCAGTTCGCGCAGGACGATATCATGCCAGAATTTGTATTTGTCAGCGGCGTTGCGCGGGGCCATCGCGGCGAAGGCCTCGTCCATGTTGTTGCGTGTCTGATCAATCGCCTCGACAGAGGGCGCATCAGAGAAGGTGGCGCCTGAAAAGGCCCCGCCGAGTATCTGCGCCCCGATGACCGGCATGAGAATAAGCAGTGAGTTGAATATCACGGCCTGCATCCAGCCGGAGGAGCGGATTGATCTTTTCCGTCGGCGGGCCATGAGCACTGAATCCGTTGCGAAAGCTGCACATTGGACGAGGGTTCATAGAGCGCGGGCTCGCCCTAAAGATCAAGCCTTGGCCTGCTAATTGCTTCTGGAATGGTGCCTTTGGAACCTATTCTTTATGTCACAATACCACCGTTTATACATCTTAACGTCACAATTAACTGAAAACGTTGGGAAAAATAACTGCGCGGCGGCGATTGCGATGAATCGCTTGCCGCTCTATATCGGGCCCATCCTGATTAAAGGAGTCTGCTATGAGTATTGAACTATCAGACGACTACCGCCCCTCCGACGACGAGGAGTTCATGAACGAGCGTCAGCTGGCTTTCTTCCGGCGTCTGCTTGAGAACTGGAAGGCGGACATCCTCGACGGCGCAAAGCAAACGATCCACAACCTGCAGGACGAATCCGGCTCCTTGCCTGACATTGTCGACCGGGCCTCGGCTGAAAGCGACAAGGCACTGGAACTGCGCACACGCGACCGTCAGCGCAAGTTGATCTCGAAGATCGACAGTGCCCTGCGCCGCATCAGCGATGGCAGCTACGGTTTCTGCGAGGCGACGGGTGAGCCGATTGGCCTGCGCCGCCTGGAAGCGCGCCCAACGGCAACGCTCAGCCTCGAGGCGCAGGAGCGTCACGAGCGCAAGGAACGCACCCTGCGCGACGACTGATCGCGATTTTTCGCAATTCGCAAAACAAGAACGGCGGCCTCCCGGTTTTCGGAAGTGCCGCCGCCTTTTTTCCCATCAACCCAACGCCGCGGCGATTCTGCGTCGTGCCTCGTGCGTTAAGGGGATGATCGCATCAAGGTCCAAACGTTCCCTTACTTGACGGTAATCAGCCCCTTAACTCAAGCGGTGCTTGTTTAACTTTGCGCCTGAATCCATTAATGCCGCCGCTGCCTGCCACACTGCGAACGCAGCCGCTGGCGAAAAGTCCTAACCAAGCGTTAACCCTCTTGGGGCCACAATGGTCCCTTGATCCACCGGAAGCATGCCAACGCCCATGAACCGACCTCTGCCCGCCACTGCCGATGACGGATGGGACATGTCTCCAAGGCGTGAAAGCGCGGTAATGCTCGATATGCCGACCAGCTTTGAAACGTTCGAACAATCGGCCCGCAAGCCTGTTCTTCGCGGCAAGCTCAGCTCGGCCGAGATCGAGGCGCTTCTGCGCCCGGATCTCTCCGACATGGCGCCCGAACCGGCCCCTCCGCCGCCAAAGACGGTCACGCCGCGCCCGATACCGGACCTCGACCAGCCCCTGACTGCCCGCGCCGACCTGCCGGAGGACGCGTTACGCATCGCCGCGCGCCTGTCACTGGCATTCCGCCAGGGCTGCGGCCTGCGTGCCGCCGCCACGGTCACCGAAGCGTCGGCGGGAACCTTCGCCTCGGCGCTGGCTCCTCATTCCGGCGAAATGGGCCGCGCGATTGCCTGCTTTGCAGCGCCGAGCGGCGAGATCATCGCCATGCTCAGCCTGAGTGCGCCGCTTGCTGCTGCCCTCATTGAGAGCGCCTGCGGCGGCAAGCCCGGCCCGTTCGTGCCGCGTGAACTGACGCCGCTCGATGCCGCTCTGCTTGAAGGTCTCGTACGCCCGCTCGGGGCGGGCATCTCTCCGACTCTCAGCTTCTCGCGCATCGAAACCGATGCCGATTTTGCCGCCGCCCTCGCGCGGCCCGGCGAGGCAGATGTGATCGATCTCGATATCCGGTTCGATTCGGTGCGGATGCCCGCGCGGATGATCCTGGCCAGCGACGACCTGTTCGACCTGGTGCCAACGGCCCCCACACCCCACCCGTCCCGCACCCCCACAGCCCACCCCGTCCCCTCGGGCGCCGCGGTTACCGCCGTGCTCACCGCCCGTATCGCCAGCCTCAGCGTGCCCCTGTCGCGCCTGACAGACCTGAAGGCGGGCTCCACCCTGCTGCTCGGCCTGCCGGCGGACCAGCCCGTGGAACTCTTGTCAGGTGGCCGCAATGGCCCGGTCGCCGCCGAAGCGCAAATTGGCCGCAAGGGCGCCCAGATGGCCCTGCGCATCACGAAACGCGGCCCGGCCCTGCGCTAGGTCAGGTTGACCGCACCTTCCGTTTACGCGTCATGTGCTCCTCTGCGGCCGCACGTGAGGCTTCCGGCGACCCGCCGCTGCGCAGCTCGGCCTCCTTCTGTGCCCAGAGACGCTTCTGGTAATTTGTCGAGATGATATCCGTCACGACCAGCACGAAGATGACCAGGTAGAAACTGGATTTGCTCATCGCATCGATTGTGAAGCCGAAGATCGTCAGGTGCGCAATGTGCGCGCCCTCGGTGACGAGCAGCACCCCGACAAGGAAAAGGATGAACAGGCCAAGCACCTCGTACATCCTGTTTTTCTTAAGAAAATCGGCGACCGTATCGGCCATCAGCGCCATCGCGACACCTGATGCAATGATCGCAATCGCCATCAGCCAGACCTGGTAAGTGATCACGATGCCGCCCGCCGCATCGACAGATTTCTCATTGGCGATCGCCATGGCGGACAGGATTGAGTCAAACGAAAAGACGAGGTTCATGGCGACAATCAGGAGCGTTGCCTGAAGGACTGTTTTGGGTTTCCCGCCTTCACTGTGTTCGATGAACTCAACGCTCAGCAGGTGGGTGATTTCCTTGACGGCCGTGTAGATGATGAACGCGCCACCTGCGAAAGTGATCAGGCTCTGGAATGTGAACTCGCCGGCGAAGATACCCGGCAGGTTCACGCCGAACAGGGGCGCGGAAAGCGCATCGAACAGGGCGACGATGATGAATAGCAGGACAACACGGAACAGGACAGCAAGGCCGATGCCCCAGCGCCGCACCATGGGGGCCTTTTCCTCGCCGACGCGCTTGGATTCAATCGAGATGTAGAGAAGATTATCGAAGCCGAGAACGGCCTGCAGCATCAGCAGCATCAGGAGCGTAAACAGGCCCGATAGCGAAAAAACTTCCTGAATTAACCCTGCCAGCATGGCCCGGCCCCCTTGGTTCGAAACGTGTGCGTGTCAGGGGGTAGCGCGGCGACTCTAAAAATGTTCCGCTATCGCGCGTCAGCTTGTCTGATGAATTCCGCCTGGATTTCGATTTCCACCTCATCGGTAAGCAGGCCTGAATATCTCGACACGCCGAATTGTGTCCGGTCGATCCGGGCTGTTGCCGAAAATCCGATGACGTCCGCGCCGCGCAGCCGGTCGAACGCAGCGCCATTGAACCTGGCGTCCAGCGCAACGGGGGCCGTGACCCCATGCAGTGTCAGATCGCCCGAGACAGTGGCCGTCGTGTCACCTGTCAGCGTGACGGAGGTGGACTGGAACACCGCCTGGGGAAAGGCGGCCGCATCGAACCAGTCAGGCCCCATCAGCTCGGCGGCGAACGCCTCATTGGCTATATCCAGCGAGGTCATGTCGATCACCGCCTCGACGCTGGAACCGGCCGGATCGCCCGCATCCCCGGTAAGGCTCGCATCGAACATCTCGAACCGCCCGATATAGGTGGAGTAACCGAGGTGGTTGATCCGGAACAGGACAGCGGCATGCGTCTTGTCGAGCGCATAGTCGCCTGCCTTGACCTGCGCCGCTTCGGTGCTCACGTCCGGCTTCAGCAAGGGCGCGACCACAGACGCGCAGGCGGCGAGCAGGGCGAGGCTCAACCCCGCCGCTGCCGGTCTCAGCAGGCCTTCGCGCATCGCGTCAGCTCTCCTTTGTTTCCTCAACCCACGCCCGCACGTTCTGCTCCAGAATGGCCAGCGGAACCGCGCCATCTCTCAGCACAACATCGTGAAAGCCGCGAATGTCGAACGCGTCACCGAGTTCGGCTTTCGCCATCTCGCGAAGTTCGACAATTTTCAGCATGCCAATCTTGTAGGCGGTCGCCTGGCCCGGCATCACGATATAGCGGTCGATGGCTTTCTGGCAGTCGCCTTCGGGATTGGGCGTATTGTCCAGCAGATACTGGACCGCCTGTTCGCGGGTCCACTTCCTGTCATGGATGCCGGTATCGACGACGAGACGCGCCGCGCGCCAGATTTCCATCGCGAGCCGGCCAAAATCATCATACGGATCAGAATAGTATCCCATTTCCTTCGGCAACAGTTCCGAGTAGAGGCCCCAGCCTTCGGTATAGGCCGTGTAGCCGCCATACTTGCGGAAGCTTGGAATGCCTTCCAGTTCCTGCGCCATGGCAATCTGCATGTGGTGTCCGGGAATGCCCTCGTGGAAGGCCAGTGCCTGCAACTGGTAGGTCGGCATGTCCTGCATCCGGTAGAGGTTGGCGTAATAGGTGCCCGGGCGGCTGCCATCGGGGGCAGGGCGTGAGTAGAAGGCCTTGCCGGCTGACTGTTCGCGGAAGGGTTCCACCGCCTTCACGATCAGGTCCGCCTTCGGGAAGGTCTTGAACACGGTGGGCAGGTCTTCCCGCATGGCGTCGATCGCGGCCGTCGCCTCGGCAAGATATTCTGCGCGCCCTTCATCCGTATTGGGCTTGAAGAATTGCGGGTCCGTGCGGGTGAATTCGAAGAATTCCTTGAGCGTGCCCTCAAAGCCGACCTGTTTCATGATGCCGCGCATTTCGTCCTGGATGCGGGCGACTTCCGCCAGGCCCAGTTCGTGTATCTCGTCCGCCGTCATGTCGGTCGTGGTGATCTGTTTCAGGCGCATGGCATAATAGGCATCAGCGTCCGGCAGCTTCCACGCGCCGTCATCTGTCGTCGCAGCAGAGGTTTGCGCCTCAAGTTCGACAATGGCGGCCTCATAGGCCGGGCCAACACCATCGCGCAGCGCGGCGGCTGCGCGCGCGAGAAGCGGCTCTGCCTCTTCCTGTGTGATGGTTTCGGCCTCAACCAGGGCGGTGACCTTGTTGCGGAAGTCCTCCATGATCGGGCTGTCTTCGCCCGCGTCGATGAAGGGATAGCCCGTGATCACACCGCGCGAATCCGACAGGACATAATCATAAACAAAGCGCGGCGGCAGAATGCCCTTGGCGGCTGAAGCCTGCGCGTTGGCAACATTCTGGCCAAGATAGGCGGGAATGCCTTCGAGGCGTGAGATATAGGCTTCAGCATCCGACAGGCTGGTCACCTTGTGCTGGTTAACCAGGAAAGCCGGGATTCCCGACTGGACGCCGAACATCTGATTGAAAACATAGGCGTGATCGCGGAAGGGGAAGGCCGCTTCGGCCTGCGACAATTCGTATTCGGCCAGACGCCAGGACAATTTCGCCTGCGGGTCCAGCGTGTCATAGTCGAACGTCGCCTTCATTTCGGCCACGATGGCGCGCTGGAGTTCAATATCCCCCAGTGCGTGGGCTTCGGAGACATCGTCCCACTGGCCGTAATCGTCCTTGATGCCGAGATAGGTCTGGGTCATCGGGCTGCGGGCGACCGTTTCAAGGAACTTGGCCTCGAACCATGTGTTGAGCCGGGTACTTTCGTCCGCAATAGCTGCCTGAGGCGTTTCGGCGGGCGTGACCGTATCCGCGGCAGGGGTCTGCGCAGGCGTCGGGGTGTTGCAGGCGGCCAGAAACAGGATGGCGGCGATGGCAGTGGCGGTTCGCGTCATGGGAAGCTCCGAATCAAGTGAGGTTTGTGCAATTTCCACAGTGAGTCTTAACGCTTTTTTCGGTTTCGTTAACCTTTGCTGTGTCAAAGTAAGTGGACTAGGATTCCGCGACGGCTGAGTCGGCCAGGTGCCGGCGGAATCAGTGTATAGTGATCCGGCATGTTGCGATGCTGTCGGTGCAGGAGATGTAATACGCATGGATTCCCTGGAACTGACGCAGGCGGCCAATACGGGCGATGACGGCGAAACCACGGGCGGCGACGGCTTGTCTGCATGGGGTGGCCGCATCGACGTCATGCAGCTGCTGTTCTGGGGCTGCCTGCTGATTTCCATTGCCGCAGCGAGTGTTGCGCTCGCCTGGCCGAAGGCTTCCGGTGCGCCGGGGCCCATCCTGCTCATCACCATGGCGTCCGGCGGGCTCGTATTCCTGCTGTGGATCGTGCGCGGGGCAGGCCGGTTCCTCGGATTGTTTCCGGAGCGTGGATCGGCTGCGCGCGCTGTTCAGACAAATATTCCCCGTTTCGGCTGGATCGAGGCGCTCGACGAGTCAGTGCTGATCACCGACCAGGGCGGCGCGCCCGTTGCGGCCAACCAGTCCTATTCCGAACTCAGCCAGCTTGCCCTGATGATCGGCCAGGGGGATGGAGGCGCTGTCACGGTTGATCGCCTGTTCGGCGCCAATCCGGGTCTTGCGGCACCTGTCTACCGGCTGTCCAAGGCGGCCATGGCGGGTCAGGCTCGCCGCGAGGTCCTGCCGCCCATCACGATCGGCTCCGAACAGGTGCCGGCCCAGTTCGAGATCGGCGTCTCGCCCCTGCCGCGCCAGCGGGTGCTCTGGCGTATCCGCCGCATCGTCGGCCAGCAGGAGGCGACCGGCGCCTCTGACCTGAAGTCGCTCTATGTCGAAGATGCACCGATGGGTTTCTTTGCTGCCCGCCCGGATGGCACGATCACCTATGCCAATTCATGGCTTCGCGAACTGCTCGGCTTGCCGGAATCGGCCAAGAACATTCGCATCGACGACATCATGCGTCCCGAATTCGTGAAAATGCTCGCGCGTGACCGCAAGACCGGCGCGCCCGGCCGTGCGGACATCCAGCTGCGCGCCCGGGACGGCGTCGAAGTTCCGGTCCAGGCCATCACGACATGGGCCGGACGCGGGTCTGAAGCGGCTGGCCGCACGATCATCCTTGCCAACCAGCAGGTGATGAACGGCCAGGAAGAGCGCCTGAATTTTGCGTCATCGTCGCGCCCGCCGCGCCTTGAGGGCGATCCGATGTTCGACGACGCGCCGTTTGGCGCCGTGCGCCTGCAGGGCGACAGCGTGGACGGGGCAATCATTCTGGATGCCAACCGCGCACTCATGGAGATGACCGGCGGCGACGCGACGCCGGGCGGCCATTTCTCCAACCTGTTTGTGGCTGAGGACGGCCCGGATGCCCTGAACGCGTCGCTGATTGATGCGATCGACAAGCCTGTCGGCCTGAAACTGGCCGGACGCGAACAGCGTCACGTCAACGTGTTCGTTACGCTGGATGGCAACGGCCGGCCATCGGTGGCCTATGTCATCGACATCACCGAGCAGCGCGAGCTGGAACTGCGCCTCGCGCATGGCGAAAAGATGCAGGCCATCGGCCAGCTGGCCGGCGGCGTGGCCCACGATTTCAACAATGTGCTCCAGGGCATCATCCTCAACAATGAAGACCTGATGACCAGCCACCCTGTGGGCGACCCGTCCTACAACAACCTGAAATCGATCCACGAATTCTCGATCCGCGCCAAGGATCTCGTCCGCATGCTGCTCGCCTATGCCCGCCAGCAGACATTCAAGCGCGAAATCTTCAACGTGACGGACTTCCTGTCCGAATTCTCCATCCTGCTGCGCCAGATCCTTGATGAACGCGTCGAGATCGAAGTGAAGCACGGCCGCGACGTGCCGCATATCAAGGCGGACAAGAACCAGCTTGAAACGGCGATCATCAACCTCGCCACCAATGCGCGCGATGCGATGATCAGCCACAATAATGGTGGCAAGCTGACCATCCGTACGGCGCGCGCCACGGGCAGGGATGCGCAGGCCAGGGGCTTCGGCTTTGTCGAGGATGGCGACTACATGCTGATCGAGGTGGAAGACACCGGCCATGGCATGCCGCGCGATGTCATGGACAAGATCTTCCAGCCCTTCTTCACAACCAAGGAAGCCGGTGTCGGCACGGGCCTTGGCCTTGCCACGGTCTACGGCATCATCAAGCAGTCGGGCGGCTATATCTGCCCCATCTCCACCGTGGGCAAAGGGACGACATTCCAGATCTACCTGCCGGCCCTCCGCGCAGAAGACATCCCGGCGCCCGTCGAAATCACGCAGGCTGAGAGGCTCGCCAATCGCCCGGTGGATATTTCCGGACGTGGCCGCATCCTGCTGATCGAGGATGAAGACGGCGTACGCGCAATCACCGCGACGCAGCTTCGCAAGCGCGGCTACGAGGTGTCTGAGGCGTGCGACGGCGAACAGGCCATGGAACTGCTCGAAGACGCTCCCGGCAGTTTCGATCTCGTCATCTCTGACGTTGTCATGCCCGGCATGGACGGCCCGACCCTGATCCGGGAAGCCAAGGAGTTGCTGGGCCATGCCCGCGTCATCTTCATCTCCGGCTATGCCGAGCGCGACCTTGCCAAGCAGCTGGACGATGACCGTGCGGTTTCATTCCTGGCCAAGCCCTTCACGTCCCGCCAGCTGGCAGAGCGCGTGAAGATGGAACTCGGCAATCCGAAAGCCGAAGCAGCCTGACCGCTTTTTTTGAAACGCTTGAAATGTCATAGGGCCTCATCCTGAGCGAAGTCGAAGGATGAGCGCGATTTGCGCTTTCACATCATCCGTTTCGTTGCCCAAAATTCCTTGAGAACGAGGGCAAAGCTGCCAGGATGTTCCGCGCAGGCCCAATGGCCCGCATCCGGCTCGATGTGTAGCGGATACTGCCAGCGCTTTGCGAAACGCTGCGCCACCGAGACATCCACAAAGGGATCGTTTTCGCCCCAGTAGAGCTGTCCCTTGGCAGGCAGGTTTGCCAGGTCATCCTCCCAGTCACCCGAGAACCGCAGGCCGCGGGCGGAGCGGTACAGCTTGAGGATCGCTTGCCGCATCGTCTTGTCCACCAGAGGGGCTTCATGCGCCGCCATGCTCGCAGGCATGCCGCCTTCGGCCAGTGCGGCCTCAAGCTTGGCTGTGTCCCGCATGCCCGCCATCACAAGTTCGCCAAGAAGGGGCGTCGCCCACATGCGCGCCATGCGGTGGCCGGAATACTGGCTGTCGATAACGGCATTGGTGACACACCAGCTTTCCACCAGGTCCGGCCGCAGCGAGCAGGCGCGCAGGGTGAGCAGGGCGCCCCAGTCATGGCCGACAATGTTCACCGGCCGCCCTACGGCTTCCATCTGGCCGATCAGCCAGTCCGCATAGGCTTCCTTGGTGCACTTGAAGCCTTCCGGCACAGGGCAGCCAAACCCGGGAAGGGCAGGCGCCATCCACTGGTCCGGCTTCAGGCCAAGCGCCTTGACCAGCGGGCCCCAAAGGAAAGGCGTGTCCGGCACGCCGTGTACAAACAGGATCATTGTCATGCCCCCCCGAGCCCAAGTGACTGTTCCTGAAAGCGATTGAGCCACAAGGCGCGCCTGTGAGCAAGGATTTCGCGCTCAGGTGGCCATATCGGGCCGGGATGATACCCATGGGGGCACCCTAGCCCAGCGTCTTCCAGCAGGCTTTGCCGAAGGTGTCATAGGCGTCCATTTCAGTCACCATCTGGCGGAAGAGGACGGCATCACCGATCTCCTCCGGCAGGAGGGGATCGAGATTGATGGTGCGGATGACGGACTGGCCTACGAGCAGGGTTTCGCGGGCGGCGGCGTCGGCCGGCAGGCTGGCGGCGGCCTTACGGCTCGCCTGCATGGCCGCGATGGCACCCTCATAGGTCGCTTTCAGGTCGTCCGTGGACCAGAGATTGCGCCAGTTCACGCCCGCCGGCATGGCGGTCTCACTGATGGTTACGAGAAGTGCATCTTCCTGCAGGCCGAGGCGCAGGAGGGCAGCGCGCAGTTCCGCCAGTGACTGGCGCAGATTGTCGGGCCGCACCCACAGGCCCGCCTCGGCCTGGGCAAAGCCATAGAGGCGCAGGGCCCGCATGCGGGCGCGCAGATCTTTCCGGTCAGTGCGGCCAAGGTGATGCGTGATGACGCCGATCCAGCCGCCACTCCAGGGCCGTGTGCGGTCCGGCGCCCGCCGCCAGTCACTGATTTCGGCGGTGAAGGCAGCCGCTTTCGGGCCAGTCGCATAGACGCCCCGGTCAACGCTTTCCAGCAGGCCCTCCTTCACGAGCCGTGTGACGGCCATGCGGATCGCCGTCGGTTCCATATCGAACAGTCCGCCCGCGCGGGAGAGATAGGCAAGCGTCTGGGCCCGCTGTCCCGGCACGCTCATCAGCGACAGGACAAGGGTGCGCGCGGAGACGTCTTCGGGGGCGGTTGACTTAAAACGTAACGACATTTGACGTATTGTGCATAATTGTGTTACAAAGACAAAAAGATAAAGAAGTCGAAGGGAAGACGCCTGAACATGACCGAAGCCATACGCCTGTCCGATGCGCTGACGAAGGAAGAATTGCGCGACCTGTCGACGCCTTCGGACGTGAAGGCGATCGCGTCGCTCCTGTTCAACTGGGCGCTGATCGCGGCGGCCTTCGCCGTGCCGATCATCTGGACCAACCCGCTGACCATTCTCGCAGCGATCCTGTTCCTTGGCGGGCGCCAGCTCGGCCTCGGCATCCTCAACCATGACTGCGCCCACCATGCCTTCGTGAAAAGCAAGGCGGGCAATGACTTTATTGGCCACTGGCTCTGCGGCGCGCCGATGAACATCTCGGTTTACGCCTATCGCGCCTATCACCTGAAGCATCATAAATACGCCGGCACGCCCCAGGACCCGGACAGGATTTTCGTCAAGAACTATCCGGTCTCCCGCGACAGCCTGAAGCGCAAGCTGCTGCGCGATATCACCGGCCGCACGGGCTTTCGCGACACGATGATGAAGCTGAAAGGCTTCAAGCTGAAAAAGCATTATCCCTGGCTGGTCTTCCATGCCGGCCTGCTCACGGTGCTGACACTGGTCGGCGCGCCTTGGGCCTATCTCATGTGGTGGGCAGCGGAAATCTTCGTTTATCCGCTGCTGACACGCGTGCGCCAGATTGGCGAGCACGGTGTGGCAATCAACCGTGACAGCCTTGACCCGCGCGACAATACCAGCACGACGCTTGCCTCATGGTGGGAGCGCCTGTTCATCGCGCCAAACCAGGTGAACTATCACCTTGAACACCACCATTTCGCCGCCGTGCCGGGCTATAACCTCCCCCGTCTGCACAGGCTGCTGTCAACGCGCGGGTATTATCGGGACCATGACTGCATCTCGCACGGCTATCGCGACGTTCTGAAGCGGGCGGTAAGAGAAGACGAAACCGAGCGTATGTCTGCCGCCTGAGGCTGTTCCTCTCCTGCGCACCGGTCTAAGCTCGCCCTGCTGTGCAGGAGACGCCCCATGATCCGATTCGCCCATCCGATTTTCGCATTCTGCCTGACAGGTCTCGTACTGTCTGCCTGTGCCAGGACCGAACCGGTCGTGGATGAGGCCATCCCGGCCGAGCCAAGTCTGTCAGTGGAAGAGCCGGCCGTCCGCCCGGATGGCGTGTTCGAGAATACGCAAGCCGAGAAACTCGGGCAGGGGCGGGCCATCGCCGAGACTGTCTGCTCGACCTGCCACTCCATCGAGACCGAGGGCGCGAGCCCGCATCCGGACGCAATTCCGTTCCGTGACCTGTCAAAGCACTATCCGGTTGAATCGCTGGCCGAGCCGCTCGGCGAAGGCATCATGGTCGGACATCCGGACATGCCGGTTTTTGAGTTTGAGCCCGATCACATCGACTCATTGATTACCTACCTGGAAAGCATTCAGTCACCGCACGAATTGTAGCGGCGCCGCACCCGTATCAGGAATAGACAAATTCCCTGCCATCCAGATCAATGACCGGGATCTCGTCCTTCTCGGCCCAGTAATCCTGGTTGTGCTGCCATTCCGGCTTGGTGCCGCGCTTCGGCATCAGGTGAATGGACCGCATCAGGTAATTCGGATTGAAATTGCCCGCATCGATCCAGGGCAGGCGCTCCATGTCCTTGTCCTCCGGCCGCAGCGCGACCTCGACCTGGCGCACGTGTTTTTCGTCCATGTGCTTGAGCAGGTTGCAGACAAAATCACCCAGCAGGTCGACCCGCAGGGTCCAGCTGGCGCGGAAATAGCCGAAGACCCAGACCATGTTCGGCACGCCCGTGAACATCATGCCGCGATAGGTGACCGTATCGGAAAAATCGACCGGCTTGTTGTCGACCGTGAACGGAATGCCGCCGAGGACGGACAGGTTGAAGCCGGTGGCGGTGATGATGATGTCGGCTTCCAGTTCCTCGCCTGATTTCAGCAGGATGCCCTTTTCCGTGAAGCGTTCGATATGGTCGGTGACAACCGAGGCCTTGCCGCTGGCAATGCCCTGGAAGAGGTCGCCGTCCGGCACGAAGGCGATGCGCTGCTGCCACGGGCGGTAAGCAGGCGTGAAATGCTTGTCCACGTCGAAGTCAGGTCCCAGGAATTCCCGTACACCAGCGAGCAGTTCTTCCTTCACGGCGTCGGATTCCTCCACCGAGCGGCGCGTGAATTCGTTCTGGTCGAACAGGACCTTGCGGCGCACGATCTCGTGGATCCAGGTCTCGTCGATCTGCAGCTTGCGCAGTTCGTCGGCCAGTTCGTTCTCGTTGCGGCCCGGGATGAAGTAAGTCGGCGAACGCTGCAGCAGCGTGACATGCTGGCAGTCGGCGGCAATCGCGGGCACGAGGGTTGCGGCGGTGGCGCCCGACCCGATCACGATGACGCGCTTGCCCTTGTAGTCGAGGTCTTCCGGCCATGTCTGCGGGTGCACGATCCGGCCTTTGAATGTGTCCATTCCCTCCCATTCGGGCGTAAAGCCCTTGGAGTGATCGTAATAGCCTTGGCACATCCACAGGAAGTTCGCCGTGATCTGAACCGTCTCGCCTGTATCGGAGCTCCGCGCCTCGATCGTCCAGCGCTTGTCAGCCGACGACCAGCTGGCCGACAGGATTGTGTGGTGATAGCGGATGTGCTGGCCAATATCGTTTTCGTCGATGACCTCGTTCATGTAGCTGAGGATCTTGTCGGCGGCGGCAATCGGCTGGCCGGTCCATGGCTTGAAGCGATAGCCGAACGTGTAGAGGTCGCTGTCAGACCGGATGCCCGGATACTTGTGGGTCAGCCATGTGCCGCCAAAGCTCTCCTGGGATTCGAGAATCACGAAACGCTTGCCGGGCGTCTGGGTTTTGAGGTGATAGGCCGCCCCAATGCCGGAAATCCCCGCACCCGCGATCAGGACATCGAAATGTTCCGTCGCTGTCTTGTTGGATTTGCGTTCAAGTGTCTGTGTATCTGCCATGAGTTCCGTTTCCGTCCCTGAAGTGCCAGCCATGCGTGTGGCCGTGCGGTTTGCGGGTATAGAAGCGCATTCAGGTGTGGACGTACACTCCGGAAATTCCCCTAGTTGTTAAGAATCGGGAGATGCCGTCGCGTTAACCCTCCCACCGTTAAAACCGTTTGTGCGGCGCAACAAAGCATGTCATAGGCTCACGCAGCAGGGACAGCGCCCCATAAAGGCGTGCCGCTGCTCTCGCATTGATCGTAAGCCTATCCGGTTTCGCGTCGAGTGCGCGCAAGAACCGGGATGCCGATCACTACAGGCTTCCTACACAATTAGAGCCATACGCGCGCCGGTGCATTTCGCCCCGTTTTGCGCGCACGAACATGAAAGAGTCATTTTGACCCATTTTTCCGAACTCGGCCTCGCCGAGCCCGTCCTCAAAGCCATTACTGCTGAGGGCTACACCATCCCGACCCCCATTCAGGCGCAAGCCATTCCCGTCCTGCTCAAGGGCCGTGATGTCGTCGGCATCGCCCAGACCGGCACCGGCAAGACGGCCGCCTTCGTGCTGCCGCTGCTGAGCCTGCTGGCCACCAAGCCATCGCGCCCTGCGCCTCGCACGGCCCGCGTCCTCATCCTCGCGCCAACGCGCGAACTGGCCGCCCAGATTGCCGACAGCGTGCGTGCCTATGGCAGCCACATGCGTCCCAGCGTGGCGGTTGTCGTCGGCGGCGTGAAGCCCGGCGCGCAGATCAAGGCCATGTCGCGCGGCGTCGATTTCCTCATCGCCACGCCCGGCCGCCTGCTCGACCATATGGACACCAAGGCCATCAGCCTTGCCGACACAACAGCCGTTGTGCTCGACGAAGCTGACCAGATGATGGACCTCGGCTTCATGCCGGCCATCCGCAAGGTCATGGCCGCCGTGCCGATGAAGCGCCAGACGCTGCTCTTCTCGGCCACGATGCCGAAGCCGATCCGCGCCCTCGCTGACGATTTCCTGCGCGATCCGGTCGAGATTGCCGTGACGCCGGAATCCCGCCCTGTCGAGCGCATCGAACAGGCCGTCTACATGATCAAGGGCAATGCCAAACCGGCCTTCCTGTCCGAACTGCTCGGTGCTGACGACATGGACCGCGCGATTGTCTTTACGCGCACCAAGCATGGCGCCGACAAGGTGGTCAAACACCTCGCCAATGAAGGCCTCTATGCAGAAGCCATCCATGGCAACAAGAGCCAGAACCAGCGCATCCGCGCGCTCGATGCCTTCAAGACCGGCAAGGCGCCGATCCTGGTGGCAACCGATATTGCGGCACGCGGCATTGATGTCGATGGTGTCAGCCATGTCATCAATTTCGACATGCCGAACATCTCGGAATCCTATGTCCACCGCATCGGCCGTACGGCCCGCGCAGGCAAGACAGGTATTGCCATCTCGCTCGTCGGCAATGACGAACGCGCCTATCTGCGCGATATCGAGAAGCTGACCGGCAAGTCCATTCCGCGCCTTGATCCGCCAGCCGGCACGGCACTTGACCTTTCGCAGCCGGAAGAAGAAGGCCCGCACAAGCAGCAGCGCAATGGCGGCCGCAGCCGTCCGGGCGGTAGTGGCGGTGGTGGTGGCCGTGGCGCCCATGCCCGCAGCGGCAGTGGCGGCGGCAAGCCCCGCGCCCATGG
>NZ_LADU01000128.1 GCF_000961795.1 Hyphomonas sp. BRH_c22 | reverse complement strand
GCAAGCGCCGTCGCCGGGGCCGCCGGGGCGGACGCCGCCGGCGCAAGCCAGCTGGCGAAGAGCGTGCCGAAGGAACGGATGATGCCCCGGCCGATGGCGGAGCCTATCTGGACGGCCTTTCGGCAAGTGCGCCGGAAATGCTCGACGCTGATGCGCCAAGCGAGGCGAAGGCTGTGCCGGTTGCTTCACCGGAAGACGTGACCGTCAGCGAACCTGAAGCGCCAGCCGAGACCGATGCAGAGGCCGCGCCGGAGAAGCCGAAACGCGCCCGCCGGTCACGCGCCAAGCCGAAACCAGCGGCCGAGGCCGAAGCGCCTGCCGAGACCAAGTCGGTGGCCGAGGCTGCTGCCCCTGCCCCGGAGCCCGAGCCAGCCCCGGAACCGGAACCGGCAAAAGCCGAACCGGTCAAGGAACCCGCATTGGCCGACACGGCACCTGAGCCCAAACCGGAACCAAAGCCCGAACCCGCCAAGACCGAAGATACCGGTCCAAAGCGCAAGGGCTGGTGGGCCCGCGCCCGCGGCGAGTAAGGCCCGGATACATCGCACGAAACAAAAAAGGCCGGAGCAGTGATGCTCCGGCCTTTTGTTTTGGTCTCTTGATCGCGCGATCAGGCGGCGGCTTTGGCTTTCGCTTCGGCGGGCGGGAAGCGGTCGTAGAAGCCTTCGCCCTTGGCGGCCATGTCGCGCAGGAGCTTGCCCGGGCGGAAGCGTTCGCCATAGGCGTCGGCCAGGCGGTCTGCCTCCGCGACGAAGGGCTTGATGCCCCAGATCAGGTCGACATAGCTGGCACAGCCGCCCGTGTACGGCGCAAAGCCCCAGGCGAGGATCGAGCCGATGTCGGCATCGCGTGCATCGGTGATGACGCCTTCCTCGAAGCAGCGGGCCACTTCAATGGCCTGGCGCACGAGGAAGCGGCTGATCAGCTCCTTCTTCATGGCTGGCGGGCACTCATCCACCTTGACCTCGATCTGGGTGTTCAGTTCCGGCCAGAGGCGCGCAGGCTTGCCCTTGTCGTCATAGTCATAGAAGCCCTTGCCTGCCTTGCGGCCAACCCGGCCCTGGTCTTCAACCAGCCAGGCCATCATCTGGCCGCGCGGATCATTGCCATAGTCGATGCCGGTGGCCTGCGCCATCTGGCGGCCGACCTTGAGGGCGGTATCGAGGCCGACGGAGTCGGACACTTCCAGCGGCCCCATCGGCATGCCGGACTGGCGGCCGACATTCTCGATGATGGCCGGCTTGATGCCTTCGCCGAGCATTTCGAGGCCTTCCTGCGTATAGGTGCCGAAACAGCGCGAGGTGTAGAAGCCACGGCTGTCATTGACCACGATCGGCGTCTTGCGAATGGCCAGCACGTAATCGATTGCCTTGGCCAGCGTTTCCTCGCTGGTTTCCTTGCCACTGATGATCTCGACGAGGCCCATCCGCTCAACCGGCGAGAAGAAGTGGATCCCGATGAAATTGGCCGGGCGAACCGAGGCTTCGGCAAGACCGGTTATCGGCAGCGTGGACGTGTTGGAGCCCATGACGGCCGTATCGGACAGCTGGGCCTCGGCCTGCTTGGTGATCTGCGCCTTCAGTTCAGGGTTCTCGAACACAGCTTCGACGACAAGGTCAGCACCTTTGAAGTCGTCATAGTTCGCAGTCGGCTTGATCAGGGCAAGCAGGGCCTCGCCCTTTTCCTTGGTCATCTTGCCGCGCGAGACGTTTTTCTCGACCAGCTTGCGGGAATAATCCTTCCCCTTCTCGGCATTTTCGGCCGAGACGTCGACAATAATGGTCTCGATACCGGCACGCGCCTGTTCGTAGGCAATGCCCGCGCCCATCAGGCCCGCGCCGATCACGGCCACCTTCTTCAGCTCATACTTCGGATAGCCCGCCGGACGGTTGGCACCCTTGGACAGGGCCTGCGTCGACAGGAAGAGCGAGCGGATCATGGCTTTCGCCTCTGGCCGCTGCTGCGTGTTGATGAAATAGCGCGTCTCGATGCGCAGGCCGGCATCAATCGGCACCTGAATGCCTTCATAGACGCAGGAGAGGATGTTCAGCTGGGCCGGATAATTGCCATAGGTCTTGGCGTGCAGCATGGCGTTTGCCATGGTTGCCACCTGGCCTGCGCCTGGGCTCTTGTGCGGCACGCCGCCCGGAACCTTGTAGCCTTTTTCGTCCCACGGCGCCTTGGCCTTCGGATTGGCCTTCACCCAGGCCTTGGCCCTGGCAACGGTTTCCGACGATGGGGCAAGTTCGTTGACGACGCCCATGGCGAGCGCCTTCTCGGCATTGAAGCTTTCGCCCTGGAGGATCAGCGGCAGGGCCGTTTGCACGCCCACGAGGCGCGGCAGGCGCTGCGTGCCACCGGCGCCGGGAAGGAGACCGATCTTGGCTTCCGGCAGGCCGAATTGCAGCTTCGGATTGTCATTGGCCGCCACGCGGTAATGACCGGCCAGCGCCACTTCGAGCCCGCCGCCAAGGGCAAGGCCATTGAGGGCGACAGCGACAGGCTTGCCGCAGGTTTCAAGCTGGCGGAGCGTCTTGTTGAGCGAAAAGCCCGCGTCGAACTGGGCCTTCTTGATCTCGGCCTCGCTCTTGGGCTCGGCGGCGCCGCCGCTTCCGGCACGGTCGCCCATTTCGCCGAGGTCTGCGCCCGCGCAGAAGCCGCTGGCCTTGCCGGACGAGAGCACGAGGCCCTTGATCGCGTCATTGGTCGCGACTTCCTGCGTGATGGCGATGATGTCGGCGACGGCCTTGCCGGTCAGCGTGTTCATGCTTCGGCCGGGCACGTCGAACACGGCATGGGCAATGCCGTCCGCGTCGATATCGAATGAGAATGTTTCGAGTTTCATGTCAGTCTTCCAGTAATTCGGGTAAGGATTAAACGCGCTCGATGATGGTCGCGGTGCCCATGCCGGCGCCGACGCAGAGCGTGATCAGCGCGGTTTCCTTGCCGGACCGCTCCAGCTCGTCGACCATGGTGCCCATCAGCATGCCGCCGGTGGCGCCCAATGGGTGGCCCATGGCGATGGCGCCGCCGTTCACGTTCATTTTGTCGTGCGGGATGTTGAGATTGTGCATCATCAGGAGAACGACCGAGGCAAAGGCTTCGTTCAGTTCGTAAAGATCGATGTCTTCCGGGTTCATCCCGGCCTTCTTCAGCGCCTTCAGGGAGACGTCAGTCGGGCCAGTCAGCATGATGCCCGGCTCGGAGCCGATGGAGGCCATGGCGCGAATGCGCGCGCGCGGCTTCATGCCGAAACGCTCGCCCATTTCCTTCGAGCCGAAGAGCACCGCAGATGCGCCATCCACGATGCCCGACGAGTTGCCGGCGTGGTGGACATGGTTGATCGCTTCCAGTTCGGGATAGCGCTGTTTGATGATTTCATCAAAACCCATGGCGCCCATGCCGATGAAGGAGGGCTGCAGTGCGGCCAGCGACTGCATGTCTGCATCGGGGCGCATGTGTTCGTCATGGTCTAGGCGGATGCCGCCCATCTGGTCCTTTACCGGGATGATGGATTTGGCAAACCGGCCTTCGGTCCAGGCGCGGGCGGCGCGCTTCTGGCTTTCGACCGCGAAGGCATCGACGTCATCGCGCGAAAAGCCCCATTTGGTGGCAATCGTGTCAGCACCCACGCCCTGCGGCGAGAAGTATGATTTTATGGCAATCTGCGGATCGGTCGACCAGGCTCCGCCCGCCGCGCCCATCGGCACACGGCTCATGCTTTCCACACCGCCGCCAATCGCCATGTCGGCCTCGCCAGTCATCACTTTCGAGGCGGCCATGTTGCAGGCTTCAAGGCCCGAAGCGCAGAAGCGGTCGACCTGCACGCCAGCCGTCGTGTCGGCATAGTCAGCGTTCAGGACCGCAATGCGGGCAATATCGCCGCCCTGCTCGCCCACCGGCGAGACGCAGCCGAAGACGACATCGTCAACGAGGGCGGTATCGAGTTCATTCCGGTCACGGATTGCCTGCAGCACCTGCGTACCGAGGCTGAGGGCGGTGATTTCGTGCAGGGAGCCGGACGACTTCCCCTTGCCGCGCGGGGTGCGGACGGCGTCATAGACATAGGCTTCATTCATGGGAGGGGCTCCTTTAAAACTGTTTGATCAGGTTGCCGGTGAATTCACCGGGTTAAGCGTGAGGCTCGCGGCGCAGCGGGCTGCTTCCTTGCCGCGGGAATCGTAGAGTTCGGCCTCGGCGAAGACCATCGCGCGGCCGATATTGCGCAGGCGGGCCACCACCTCGATGGCGCCCTGACGGACCGGACGCAGGAAATGCGTGTGCAGGTCCACCGTGGAGGGCAGCGCGCGATTGCCCGCCTTCATGCCAGCCAGCATGCCAATCGTATCATCCATCATGGCGACCAGGTAGCCACCCTGGATCACGCCTGCCGGATTGCAGAATTCCGGCCGCCCTTCGAAGCGCACGCGTGTCTCCCATTTTTTCAGGTCGAGCGAGACGAGCTTGAAGCCGAGCGACGTCGAGGACGGGCTCGGCTGGGGGAAGACTTCGGTAATGCGCTTGCTGTCCGGCATGAGTGGTTAGAGCGTCCTCGCGATGAGCATTTTCATGACTTCGTTGGCGCCGCCATAGATGCGCTGGACGCGGGCGTCGGCATACATCTGGGCGATGGGATACTCATCCATATAGCCGAAGCCGCCATGCAGCTGAAGGCATTCGTCGATGATCTTGCACTGGAGATCGGATATCCAGTATTTCGACATGGAGGCCGTGGCTGCATCGAGTTCGCCCTTCAGCAGCAATTCCGTGCAATGGTCTGCAAACACTTTTGCGACAGTCGCCTCTGTCTTGGCTTCGGCCAGCTTGAACTGCGTGTTCTGGAAATCGAAGATCGTCTTGCCGAAGGCCTTGCGGCCCTTGACGTACGCGACGGTCTCGTGGATCGCGCGCTCGATCATGCCGATGCCCTGGAGGCCGATGACGTGGCGCTCCTGCGGCAGCTTCTGCATCAGCTGGACGAAGCCCTTGCCTTCTTCCTCGCCGAGCAGGGCACTGGCGGGCACCTTCACGTCATTGAAGAACAGTTCGGACGTATCGGCCGCGTGCTGGCCGACCTTTTCGAGATTGCGGCCGCGCTCGAAGCCTTCGACCTCCTCTGTTTCAACGCACAGGATCGAGATGCCCTTGGCACCCTGCGAGGGATCGGTCTTGGCGCAGACGAGGATGAGGTTCGCGGTCTGGCCGTTCGAGATGAAGGTCTTCGAGCCGTTGATGACATAGCCATTGCCATCCTTGATGGCCGTCGTCTTGATGTTCTGGAGGTCAGAGCCAGCGCCGGGTTCGGTCATGGCGATGGCGGTGACGAGTTCGCCCGACGCCATGCGCGGCAGCCAGCGGCGCTTCTGTTCTTCCGTGCCGAAGGCCGTGATGTAGGGCGCAATGATCGCATTGTGGAGCGTGATGCCGAAGCCGTCGACGCCCTTCCACTGCTGCTGCTCGATGATCACGGCTTCGTGGCGGAAGTCGCCCCCTGCCCCGCCATATTCTTCCGGCACGGAGGCGCAGAGCAGGCCCATCTCGCCCGCCTTGGTCCAGATCTCCCGCGGGACAACGCCTGCCTTGCGCCAGGCCGGGACATGCGGCGTACATTCCTTCTCGAAAAACTGGCCCACGGCGTCTGAGAAAATATCCATTTCCTCGTCGTTGCGCCAGTTGGATTTCGGCACGTTCAGTGGGCTCTCAAGCATGGGTACGTCTTTCCTGTATTACCTTGCGGAAACTTCCGTTTACGTTCGCGTAAACATGTAGGATACGCAGGCCCCTTTGCACAGACGTCACGCCGCGTCAGGCCGCAGACTCAAGGCCTGCAGCCTGTCGCCGTGGATCAGAACGCCTCTGCCGGCAGGGCCATCATGGAGCTCGCGCCGGTTTTCACTTTCGCGAGATGGGCGGCAGCATCCGGCAGCATGCGGTCCAGGAAGTACTGGCCGGTCATCAGCTTCTCTGCATAGAACGGATCACCGTCGGCCTTCTTCTCGATCGCCACCTTGGCCATGCGGGCCCACATGAAGGCGAGGGCCGTGAGGCCGAACAAGTGCAGGTAGTCGTGGCTGGAGGCGCCGGCATTGTTGAAGTCCGACATGCCGTTCTGCATCAGCCAGTTGGTGCCTTCCTGCAGCTGGCCCTTCACGGTGGTGAGACCGTCGAGGAAGGGCTTGAGCTCGGCATCATCGCCTGCCGTGCCGATGAAATCATCCAGTTCGGCAAAGAAGCTGAACACGGCCCGGCCGCCATTGCTGGCCAGCTTGCGGCCGACAAGGTCGAGCGCCTGAATGCCATTGGTGCCTTCATAGATCATGGTGATGCGGATATCGCGGACATACTGTTCGAGGCCCCATTCGCGCGTGAAGCCCGAACCGCCATGGACCTGCAGGCCGAGGTTTGCGCTCTCCGAGCCCTTGTGGGTCAGGTAGGCTTTCACGACCGGCGTCAGAAGGGCCATATAGTCGGAGGCCCGTTCCCGGAGCTTCTCATCCTTGGACTTGTGCTGCAGGTCACCCTGGAACGCGGTCCAGTAGGCGAACGCGCGGGCGCCTTCGATAAAGGCTTTCTGGTCGAGCAGCATGCGGCGCACATCGGGATGCACGATGATCGGGTCTGCGACTTTCTCGGGCGCCTTCGCCCCGTTCAGGGAGCGGCCCTGAACGCGGTCCTTCGCGAAATCGACGGCGTTCTGGTAGGCGACCTCGGCCTGGGCGAGGCCCTGCAGCCCGACGCCGAGGCGGGCTTCGTTCATCATGACGAACATGGTGCGCATGCCCTTGTGCTCCTCGCCGACGAGCCAGCCGGTCGCGCCGTCATAGTTCATGACGCAGGTCGCGTTGCCGTGGATGCCCATCTTTTCTTCAAGGCCGCCGCAGGAACAGGCGTTGCGCTCGCCGAGCGAGCCGTCTTCCTTGACGATATATTTGGGCACGACGAAGAGCGAGATGCCCTTGATGCCTTCCGGGGCGCCCTCGATCCGGGCAAGCACAAGGTGAATGATGTTTTCGGTCAGGTCCTGCTCGCCGCCGGAAATCCAGATCTTCTGGCCGGTGATCCTGTAGCTGCCATCGGCCTGGGGCACGGCCTTGGTCTTGATCAGGCCGAGATCGGTGCCGCACTGCGGCTCGGTCAGGTTCATCGTGCCGGCCCATTCGGCGCTGGCCATTTTCGGGCCGTACATCTTGCGCTGAGCGTCCGAGCCGCCGGCCATCAGCGCCTCATAGGCACCCGATGTCAGGCCGGGATACATGCCGAAGGCCATGTTGGCGGACGAGATCATCTCGCCCCAGGCGAGGTTCACGACATGCGGCAGGCCCTGCCCGCCCATTTCCGGGTCTTTTGACAGGAGCGGCCAGCCATTGTCGACCAGCGCGCGGTAGGCTTCCGGGAATCCGTCGGGCGTCTTGACGCTGGCATCATCATTGCGTTTGCAGCCCTGGACATCGCCGACATGGTTGAGCGGGAACAGGACTTCCTTGGCGAACTTGCCGCCTTCTTCCAGGATCGCGTCGATCAGGTCAGGCGTGGCGTCTTCAAAGCCGGGCAGGTTCGAGTGATTCTGCAGCTGCAGGACCTCATGCAGAATGAATTGCATGTCGCGGACCGGGGCGTCGTAACGGGGCATGGATGGAGCTTCCTCGTAATTGAAAATGGCAACTGGCGCCATTCTAGACACACGTTCTAGAAAGGTCGTTCCAGTTGCCAGAACTCAGGAAAATAAAGAGGGATCAGACTTCGTCGAGCTGCCGGCGGGCGACCGCTTCATAGGCCGCAACCTGCCGCTTGCCCTCTTCATTGGGGCCGACCTTCTGGATCAGTTCCTCAAGCCAGATGATGCCCTTGCGAAGTTCGGTCAGCGCCGTGTCGATATCTTCGCGCTGGACTTCCAGCTCTTTGACCTGCTTGCGGAACTTGTCGAGCATCATGTACTTCTGAGCCCGCTCGCCATCGTCAAGCACGTAAAGGTCGAGAATTTCACGAATATCCGCCAGGGGAAGGCCGAGGCGCTTGAGGCGCACGATAATCGTAAGGCGAGCACGATCCCGGTTCGAATAGACACGGGTCATGCCATCGCGCGCCGGATGCAGCATGTCCTTGTCTTCATAGAAGCGAAGGGCACGCGGCGTCACACCATATTCCCGGGCAAGCTCGGAAATCGTGAAGGTGCGGCTGTCGGCGGCGGAAATGTGTGATGTCTTGTGATACATGAAAAGAGTTTAGACCAAGGGTTCCGCGAACGTCAACGTCAACTTTACGCGAACGTGCACGGAAACATTCCCCATGGTAAATGGGATAGGCTCATCCGTTACCAGATTGCGGGAAAATATTTACCTTTAACTTCGCTTTAAGACCCGACCTGTCATCACCGTAGGAATATGTGAACGAATCTGCCCGCTGCGTTAACTTCGCGGGCCGCGTGAGGAGAGTCCGGGATGAACCAGACAGGGCCCTGGAGTGTCAAAGGCATTGACCAGCGCGCACGCGATGCGGCGCGCGAAGCCGCGAACGCGGAAGGTCTCACGCTGGGTGAATACCTGAACCGCCTGCTGATGACGGACGAGGAAGAACAGCATAACGAAATCTCGTCGCTGTTCCGCACGCCGCGCCCCCGGCCGGATGCGGCCTCCAGCACGCTGGACCGCCTGACCCGGCGGATCGAGGCGGCAGAAGCCCGCTCGACGCTGGCAATCACCGGCATGGATCATACCGTTCTCGGCCTGGTGGCGAAGCTGGAAAGGGCCGAAGGCAACAGCAATGCCGTGGTCGGCCATGTCGAAAGCCTGATGGACGAGATCCGCGACACGTATGAAGCGCTCCAGTCCAAGGTCCGCCGGCTCGAGCAGGACGATACGGCCAAGCAGAACCTTGAAGCGCTCAAATCGCTCGAACAGGCGCTCGGCAAGCTGGCGAACCACGTCAATGAAGAAGGCGAGCTCGCCCAGAATGAAGCCCAGGCCATCAAGGGCCGGGTTGAAGCCGGATTTGCCGATCTGACCGACCGGGTCGAGGGCGTGGAAACGCGGGTCGAGTCGAAATTGTCAGACGCCGCCGCCCGCGTTGAGCGCGCGGTCGAGCAGGCCCAGCAACGCTCCGAGGGTGCCACGCGCGAACTGTCAACGCGGATCAACTCGCTCGAAAGCGACGTGAAGCAGCGTTTCGCCAAGGTCGAAGAGAGCGAACAACGCCTGACCGCCGTGGAATCAGACGTCTCCGGCGCGCTGGATTCCATGGAAAGCACGCTGCTGCGCATCCAGGAACGACTGAACCGCGCCGAGACGACCACGGATGCCGCGCTACAGAGCCTGGAAGCCACGTTCAATCATCTCGACAACCGTGTCGAGGCGCTCGCCGGATCCGTCGATCCGGAACTTGCCACGAAACTTCGTAAGGAATTCGAGGCCCGGTTCGAGGACCTGACCAAGTCCCTGCGCGAAACCGTGGACCAGACCCGGCTTGAACTGGCCGATGAAATTTCCCGCGCTGCCAATATCCAGGACAATGAGGCCTTCACCAGCCTCGCAGCTGACGTCACCGATGTGCACAAGCGCCTTGTCGCGACCGAGGAGCGGCAAACCCGCTCCATGGAGACCGTGTCCAGCCAGATCAGCCGGATGTCCTCCAGTTTCGACCAGCGCATCAGCGATGTGGAAGCCCGCGACGATACAGCCGCCGGTGAAGCGATCCGCGAAGAAGTCGAACGCCTTGGCGAAACCGTGGGCGCGCGGATCGACTCGCTGGCCGAGCAGATTGACCGGCGCGTAACCGACAGTGAAACGCGCAGCGCCGAGGCGATCGAACAGATCGGCGAACAGGTCGCAACCGCTGCCACGCGGCTGCAAAAGCGCCAGGACGATGCCATCAAGACAATGGCCTCGCAGATGGAAGAGAGCCGCAAGCGCACGGATGTGCGCCTGTCGGACGCCCTGTCCAATGTGTCGGAACGCCTGGAACACATGCAGGCCCAGTCGACAGCCTCCCTGTCACCTGTGCAGCGCGCGATCGCGTCCCTGGCCACGCGGCTGGAAAGCCTCGAAGAGTTCAACGCGCCGCCCTATGCAGACCCGGCGGGCGCTGACGCGCTGCCTGCCGCGCCTGACTTTGCCGCCGAATTGCCCGGCGTGACGCCAGTATTCGAAGACCAGGACGAGGCTTTCGAACCCGGCCTGCCCGAGATCGACGACGATGACGACATGTTCGCTGACAGTCCTGCCGCTGCGGCGCCGGAAGCCACCGCCGAAAGCGAAGATGACGATACGATCTTTGCCGACATGCCGGAAGATCCCGTCAGCGATGACGTTTTCTTCGAAGCCGGCATCGCCGGCTGGGACGCAGCAATCGAAAACCGGGAAACGCCCTATGAATCCGATTTCGAGGACATGCTGAGCAAGCGGTTCGAGAATTTTGCGGCTGAACACACCGATGAAGCGGACGAGGCACCTGCCCTGCCGGCGTCGCAGGCAGAACTCGGCCCGGAAACCTATTTCGACCCGCTGGCAGAGCTCGACGGGATCGACGGGGTTCACGACAGTCATTCGGAAGCCCGCGCGTCGGACATTTTCGACACCGATGATTTCGAGGACGAGGATTTTCTCGCGCTGATATCGCCAAAGGTGGAACCAGCTGCCGAGACCCTGGATACGCCCGGCCATTTCCCCAATCCCTTCGAGGAACCGATCGAGATTCGTGAAGGCGACACCAGCGACTATATTGCCCGGGCGCGGCGCGCCGCCATCGTCGCGGCAGGCACGCACGGCCAGCAACCGCACCAGCGCAATCGCCGCAGCACCGACAAGCCGAACTTCAACGGCGTGCGGGCGAAATCCAGTTCGAGCAGGCTGCCGCTTTATGCAGCGGCCTCTGCCGTGGTGATTACCGGCGCGGCCGTGGGCGGCTATCTCTATATCCGCGGCAAGCAGGAAGCGCCTGTCATGGCCGCATCGGTCGACACCTATGTTGATCCGGGCGCCGCTGCGGGCAATGCGGAGTCAGCCTCAGTTGCCGAAGAGGCCATTGCTGCGGCCACCATGACCGAAGCAGAAGCCGGAACCGAAACACCGGCCGTGGTGGAAACCGCAGCGGCCGATGCCGACCTGTTTGAGGCGGCGCCATCCGTGATGTCTGTCTCCGCCCCTGCAGAGCGCACACCCCAACCGGCACCTGAGACAGCCGAAATCGCCGCAGCCGCCCCTGTGGCACGGTTTCCGGCCATCTCGCCTTTTGTCACGGTTGAAAGCGCTGCCGCCTCCGGCAACCACATTGCCCAATACCAGCTGGCCCAGGAACGCATTTCCGCTGGCGATTTCGCGTCTGGCGCCGCCCTGATGCGTAAGTCTGCCAGCAAGGGCCTGCCGATTGCGCAATATGGCCTCGCCAAGCTGCACGAGAAAGGCAATGGCGTACCAAAGGACCTGACACTGGCGCGTGAGTGGACCGAAAAGGCGGCCAATGGCGGCAATGTGAAAGCGATGCACGACCTCGCCGTCTTCATGGCCGAGGGTGAAGGCGGGACGCAAAGCTATGCGGGCGCCGTTGAATGGTTCCGCAAGGCGGCCGAATTCGGCATCGTGGACAGCCAGTACAATCTGGGTGTTCTCTACGAGCAGGGCCTCGGCATCAGCCCCAACCTGACCGAAGCCCTGTTCTGGTTCCAGGTGGCCGGCAAGAATGGCGATCCCGGCGCGCCTGCCAAGATTGCTGACCTGACGGGCCGCGTGTCGGCAGAGGCCGCAGAGCAGGCCAGCGCCCGCGCGGTGTTCTGGGAAGCCTCACGCGACAACGCCATCAGCAATGGCCGGTTCGGGGCCCAGCCCTGGAACACGGGTAACCCGCTGCAGGTTCAGGGCGTTCAGGTCGCGCTGTCGGCGCTCGGCTATGATGTCGGCACGCCCGATGGCGTTGTGGGCGCCGGCACAGCCAGGGCGATCCGCGACTATGAGAAGGCCAACAATCTTCCGGTGACCGGCACGATTACAGCAGACCTGATCGAAAGCCTGAATGCACTGGCCGGCGCACCGAACAATGGCTAGGCAAACGCGTGCCGTCTTCGACGCGTGACAGGTGACCTCGTTCTAGATATGTTCCACGAGAATCGTGGCAGGATATCGCAATGACACCTATTATTACCATTGGAAGCGCCGGACTCGACGCCGTGCATATCATCCTGTTGCTGGGCGTGATCGGGCTTGGCGTACTGGCCTGGGCCTTGCGTGGCAAGGCAGGCCTCGTGCACCGCGATCTGGCGCGCACCGAGGCCGACCTCGAGACCACACGGCAGGCCCTGCGAGCACAGCAGGAAATCGCCCGGCAGGCCGAAATCGCGCTGGCCGAAGCGCGCGCCCGCAGCGAAGAGGACGAGAGCAAGTTCGCGCAACTGGCGCAGGGCGTGTTGCAGCGGGCAAACGCCATGTTTCTCGAACGCGCCGACGAGACGTTCAAGCGGCACCGGGAAGGCGCGCAAGGTGAGCTCAAGGAGCTGATGAAGCCGATCGGCGAGAATTTCGATGCGTTCAAGAAGCGCGTCGACGATCTTGAAAAGGTCCGCACCGAGGACAAGTCGCTCCTGTCGGAACAGGTGAAGGCCATCGGCGAAAGCCTGCACCGCAACACCGCCGAGACCGGCAAGCTGGTCAACGCGCTGACCGCGCCCAAGGGCGGCGGACGCTGGGGCGAGATGACACTTCGCAACGTGATGGAACAGGCCGGCCTGTCGGCTCATTGCGACTTCAGCGAGCAGGTGCATGACGAGACCGAGGAAGGCCGCCAGCGCCCGGATGCCATCATCCGCCTGCCGGGCGACCGGCAGATAGTGATCGATTCCAAAGTGTCGCTTGCCTCCTACATGGCGGCAGTTGAAGCAGAAGATCCCGCCCAGAAAATCCTCCACCTGAAGGCGCATGCCACCAGCGTGCAGCGACACGTCACCACGCTGGCGTCCAAGGACTACCAGTCGAACCTCGGCAACCGGTTTGACTATATCGCCATGTTCATACCGGGGGAGAACTTTTTCGCGGCGGCGCTTCAGGAGGCACCCGATCTCATCGAAAGGGCGATGTCCAAACAGGTGATCGTCACGACGCCGACAACATTGATCGCGCTGGCCAAAACGGTGGCGCACCTCTGGCGCCAGCATCACCAGAACGAGAATGCCATGGCGGCGGCGGAACTCGGCGCCGAACTGTATAACCGGATGGGCGTCATGCTCGGCCATATCGAGAAGCTCGGAAAGACGCTGAATGGCTCTGTCGACCATTTCAATTCGGCCATGGGATCTTTCGACAAGCGGGTATTGCCAACCCTGCGCAAGTTCGAGGACATGGAAATTGCCCCGCCGAACAAGGCGCTGCCGGAACCGAAGCAGATCGAGAGCCGGACCAATCCGACCGACCGCACGGGCGAGCTGCCGCTCGGTCTGGAATCTCCCAAAGTCCCGGCGGAATGAACCGTAACAGTTGACCAGACGCCCTTCCCTTCATATCTGACCCTCATGGCCATTCGCGAGATCCTCACTGTACCCGACCCACGCCTCAAGGAGGTGTCGAAACCTGTTGAAGGCGGCGTGACAGACGAGGTCCGCGCGCTGATGGATGACATGCTGGAAACCATGTATGACGCGCCGGGCATTGGCCTCGCCGCAATACAGGTCGGCGTGCCGCTGCGCGTGATCGTGATGGATCTTGCCCGCGAGGACGAAGAGCCCCAGCCGCGCTATTTCGTGAACCCGGAAATCCTCGAGACGGTTGAAGAGACCCAGCCCTATGAAGAGGGCTGCCTGTCGGTGCCGGATATTTTCGACCAGGTCGAACGGCCCGTGCGCTGCCGGATCCGTTACATGGATTACAATGGCAACACGGTCGAGGAATGGGCCGAGGAGCTCTATGCGGTCTGTATCCAGCACGAGATGGACCATCTCGAAGGCACATTGTTCATCGACTATCTCTCGCGCCTGAAGCGCCAGCGCGCGGTCGACAAGGTGAAGAAGGCCAGGCTGCGCAACCTGCGCGAAGACGCCGCCTGATGTTCCGAAAGGCCTGGGTGCGATGGCTTGTCGCCATCCTGTTGGCAGGCGCATTGGCAATCTGGCTGGGGTATCATGGCGTGGGCGGTATCGGCGGCCGCGTCCTGCTTTAGGCTGGCGAGCGATCCTTTACCTTTATTCCACACCAGCATCAGGCTAGAGCCCCTTTCATGACAGACCGCTTGCGCATCGCCTTCATGGGCAGCCCGCAGATTGCCGTGGACGTGCTCGCCGCGCTGGTGGCGGCGGGTCACGAGATTGCGTGCGTGTACTCGCAGCCGCCGCGCCCTTCGGGCCGGGGCAAGAAGCTGACGCCGACGCCGGTGCAGGCCTGGGCCGAGGCGAATGGCCTTACCGTGCGCACGCCTAAATCGCTGAAGAAAGCGGAGGAGCAGGACGCCTTCGCGGCGCTGGGCCTCGATGCCGCCGTGGTGGTCGCCTATGGGCTGATCCTGCCGCAGGCCATTCTGGATGCACCGCGGCTTGGCTGTCTCAACATGCATGCCTCGATCCTGCCGCGCTGGCGGGGCGCGGCGCCGATCCAGCGGGCGATCATGGCGGGCGACCATGAGACCGGCGTGGACGCGATGCTGATGGATGCGGGGCTCGATACCGGGCCGGTGCTGATGTCTGCGCGCACGCCGATCACGCCTGCAACCACGGCAGGCACACTGCACGACCGGCTGGCGGAACTGGCCGCAGACCTTGCACCGGTCGCGCTGGCAAGATGGGCGGCAGGGGAGATCACACCGCAAGCCCAGCCGGAAGCGGGCGTTACCTATGCCCACAAGATCAGCGCGGAGGATCAGCAGGTCGACTGGACGAAACCTGCTGCCGAAGTCGATTGCCAGATCAGGGGACTGTCACCCTTCCCCGGCGCCTTCTGCCACTGGACCCCCGAAGGCGAAGGTACGCCTGTGCGGCTGAAACTCCTGATGAGCGAAGCCGGCGGCGCAAGCGGCGGGGCCGCGCCCGGCACCGTGCTGGACGACCGGCTGCTGGTGGCCTGCGGGGATGGCGGCGCGGTGCGCATCACGGTGCTGCAGCGGCCCGGCAAGGGGCCGATGAGCGCGAGCGT
>NZ_LADU01000098.1 GCF_000961795.1 Hyphomonas sp. BRH_c22 | reverse complement strand
TACCGGCGGCAACCGGCAGGTTTTTTTCCAGGTGAAGCGCGGCGCCGCTGGCGATGCCGGCTTCGGCGCGCAGGGCGCGGGCCGCCTTGAGGACCAGATTGTCAGGCCCTGCCCCGGCATCAGCCGCGCGGGGCCCCGTGACCGACAGCGTGAGAATGTCGGATGGCTCGACGCTCAGCCGGTCGGCGGCCTCCGGACCGGCAAAAACAACCAGCGAGTCGAGATCATGCCGCCCGTTCGGCTTCAGCGGCCCGACATGCAGGAACAGGTTCACCTTGGCCGGGGCAAGCGCGCTCAGAATCTGGTGCATGGCTGCGCGTCAGGGCTGGCGGGCGACCGCAAGGGCGGCGGGAACTTCCGGCTCGGCCCGGGTCAGCACGGCGATGTCCGGGCCTGACAGCATCTTGGCTTCGATGCGCGCCCTGTCTGCATCACTCGGATCCAGTTTGAGCGCCCGCTGCCACTGGAAACGGGCCTCGATCTTGCGGCCCACCTGCCAATAGGCATCGCCCAGATGGTCATTGAGCAGGGAGACTCCCGGCGACAGTTCCACGGCCCGCTCAAGGAAACGTGTCGCGAGATCGTAGCGGCCCATCCGGTAATGCGCCCAGCCGAGGCTGTCGACGATATAGCCTGATTGCGGCTCAAGCTCGACAGCACGCCGGATCATGTCCAGCGCCGCCTCATAGTTGAGGCCCCGGTCAATATAGGCATAGCCGAGATAATTGAGGAGCGAGGCATTCGTCGGCTGCAGGGCCAGCGCCATTTTCAGGTCAGCCTCGGCTTCAGGCCAGCGGCCCGTCTGCTCTCGCGCCGACCCGCGGGCATAGATGATGCGCCAGTCCTGACGGTTGACTTCTGCATCCGACTCGATGATTTCGGTGAGGAGGCGTTCAGCTTCACCATTGCGGTCGAGTGAACGATAGAGGTCTGCCAGCTGGATCTTGAGGCCCCGGTCGGACGAATGGGCCAGCGCTTCAGCCGCAATCGCAAGGGATTCCTGGTTGCGCTCTTCGCGGCGCAGGGCCCAGGCCATCTGGCCGCGCGACGTGGCATAGAATTCCGAGGACTTCGGGATGCGCGACAGGACGGCGATCGCCTCCTGGCGACGGCCGGCATTGTCGAGCGACTGGCCCCAGAGAGACCGGGCGACATGGAGATCGGGATCGAGCGCCAGCGCAAGCACGAAATACACGCCCGACAGATCGTCATCGGTCTGCAGCATCAGCGCGGCGGCAGGCACATAGACGGCCAGCGCAGCGCCTTCGCGTGTCGAGAGGCGGTTCGGACGAATGCGCTTGCCTGACAGGATGTCGGCCCGCAGGCCGTCAATCGCGGCGTTCTGGCCGATTTCGTCCCGGAACATTTCAAGGATTTCGACCGCCCGTTCCTTCTGGCCCGATGCGGCGAGCAGCTGGGCATGCGCGTGAACGCCAACGGCAAGGCGCGCGCCGGAATCCCAGAGCGCATCGAATGTCGCGAGCGCCGCTGCATCATGCTTGTCGGCCATCTGCAGCAGGCCCATCATGTAGAGTGTGGCGCTATCGAGGTCGGCGTCGCCGGTCAGGCCATCGCGCAGGTAATCCTCGGCCGCATCCGCGCCCTGATCGTCGGCGATGCGCCAGGCTGACAGGCCCTGGGCGATAACCCGGTTGAACGGGCCATACTCGGTTTCATCGAGATAGTTCGCGGCTTCGGAATCCTTGCCCCGGACAAGTGCGTCGACGCCCAGCGTAAGACGGACCAGCGTTGCCGTACTGCCAACCTGACTGGCGCGCCGGGAAAGTTCGACACCGGCCGGATAGTCACCCGCCAGAAGAGCGGCAAACACAGCCCGCTCGGCAATGCCCGACTTTTCAGGGGCCGTATCGATCGCGGCGGCGTAATAGGCAGCAGCGGTCTCAGGGTCATTGGTCATGGCGGCAAAGCGGGCGACGAGGAAGTCACCATAGGCGCGCGCCTCCGCCGGGCGGCCATTGGCGAAAAGTGCTTCGCTGAGATCCTCCTGCGACGGGGTGCTGACGCACGACCCGGCCAGCAGGATGGCAGACAGCGCGCAAAAAGGCCGAAGCAGGTTCATATTGGCAATCTTTCAGCAACCGCGCCCTGCCGCAAGGGCAAAGCAGCGGTGCCTGCGGGCGGATCAGTCCGACGCGACAAGGATTTCCTGCCGGTCGAAGAACTTGTCGATGCCGCGTTTGACCGCCTGCATGGATTTGGCGCGTCCAGCCTCTGACTGGAGGCGCCTTGCGTCCTCTGCATTGGTCAGGAACCCCATCTCGAGCAGCACAGCCGGGACATCCGGGGCCAGCAGGACGTAGAAGCCGGCATTGCGATGGGTGCCGCGCAGCACAGGGCCGGCCGCCGCCAGTTCAGGCAGCAGGTCTTCCGCAAAGGCGGCGGAATGGGATTTCGTCTCCCGCTTGACCAGGTCTTCAAGGATGCTGCCGACCACCCTGGACCCACTGGTTTCAATCGGGATTTTCCAGTTATTCTTGTCGGCTTCCTTGTCGATGCGGCGCTCGCCGCGCTCAGAGATCGTGTAGACGGACGCGCCGGAAACGTCCGGTGAGCCGGCCGCATCGGCGTGCAGCGAGATGAAGAGGTCAGCGCCCCAGTTGCGCGCGAGGGTGACGCGGTCCTCAAGCTCGATGAACTTGTCATTGTCGCGGGTCAGGCGCACCAGATAGCGCGGGTCCTTTTCCAGGATCTCCTTCAGGTAAAGCGATGCTTTCAGGGTGACGTCACGCTCAAGCAGTCCCCGGGCCGACCGGGTGCCCGGATCCTTGCCGCCATGACCGGCATCCACCACGATCACGTATTTGCCATTGCCCCGGCGCTCACGCGGGCGGAGCGGCTCGGCGGGGGTGATTTCTGCTGCAGCCATTGACATTGTGGCCTTGCGGGCATCGGATTCGGCGCGGGCAAGGCGCTGCATATCGCGCCGGGCCATGCTGCCGAAGCGGGCGGCCGAGACAGTTTGAAGGTCGATAATGATGCGCCAGGCTGGCTCGCTGCCGGTCGGCGGCAAGGACAGGACGCGGGAGACGACAAGCGGCCGGTCGAGTGAGAAGCTGAGGCGACCGCCCGACAGCGCCCAGCCCTCGATCCCGCCCGTTCCGGTGCCGACCTTCGCGCTGGACTCACCGCTGAGGGGAAGAATCAGGCTGCGCTGGCCACCGGATTCGGCCAGAAATGCCTGTGCTTCCTGGGAAATGTCACTCCAGACCGTGATCCGGGTCGGTGCACCGTCGCCCACCACCCGCACGTCGCGAATATCCGCATGGGCGGCAAAACCCATTAGAGTACAAGCACATACAAGGAAAAGCAGGCGAAAGGGGGTCATGGGGTCCAAAAGGCAGGAATGGCCCGCCTGGCGCGGGTCTGGCTCGCCTTTTCCCTAACAGACTGAATATTAACCCAGCATTGACCGGGCTGAGGTCATTCAACTGTGGTCTGCGGAATTTCTCCCTTTCAATTACGCTTGAAATTGGGCAGTATTCGAAAAGTAGCCAAATAACTGGGCTATCCAACAAGTTTCCCAATGACGCGTCAGCGATCGCGCTTCACCGAAAAGGCAAGCGGGCGCCGCGCTCCGGAAAGCAAAGCAATATGTGCACGGGTGCCGTGACCATCGTCAGTTCTCCAATGCCGCCTCAGGGTGCATGGGACAGGCATGGCTGCACCCTCCCCCAACCAACACAGACCGGCCTGACCGATCGCTCGAGGCGTACCGCGCCCGTAGCGGCGTCGCCGGATCATAAGGTCATGTTCCATGAGCAAACTCATGCTAATCGACGCCGCCCACCCGGAAGAGACCCGTGTGGCCATCGTCAATGGCGGTCAGGTCGATGATTTCGACTTCGAGACAACCGGTAACGAACAGCTTCGCGGCAATATCTACCTCGCAAAGATAACGCGGGTCGAGCCGTCGCTGCAGGCGGCATTCGTTGAATACGGCGGCAATCGCCACGGCTTTCTCGCCTTCAGCGAGATCCATCCCGACTATTACCAGCTTCCGGCCGAAGACCGTGAGGCCCTCCTGAAGGAGGCCGCTGAAGAAGCGGCCGCCGCCATCGAAGACGAAGACGATGATGTCGAGGGAGAGGGCGACGACGATGCCCGCGCAAACGCCGACGACGAGTCCGACGAGGATGATGACAACGGCGCCGACGACGAAGATGAAGACGATAGCGAAGGCGAGGATGGCGAGCCCCGACCCGCCGCAAAACCGGCCCGTGGCCGGCGCCCGGCCCGCAAGGAATCGCCGCGCTCGTCGATCTCCAAACGCTACAAGATCCAGGAAGTGATCCGCCGGCGCCAGGTTCTGCTGGTGCAGGTCGTCAAGGAAGAACGCGGAAACAAGGGCGCGGCGCTGACCACGTTCCTGTCGCTGGCCGGACGGTATTCCGTGCTGATGCCGAACACGCCGCGCGGCGGCGGCATTTCGCGCAAGATCGTCAACGGGGCCGACCGCAAGCGCCTGAAGTCCATCGTCGCTGAACTGGACGTGCCGGACGGCATGGGCCTGATCGTGCGCACGGCCGGTGCCAAGCGCACCAAGGCCGAGATTCGCCGCGATTATGACTACCTGTCGAAACTCTGGGAAACCATCGTCGAAAAGACGCTGACCTCCGAAGCGCCGATGCTGATCAATGCCGAAGGCGGCCTTGTCCATCGCGCGATGCGCGACATGTTCGACAAGGAAGTCGAGGAAGTCTGGGTCCAGGGCGAGGAAGCCTATCGCGAGGCGAAAGACCTCGCCAAGCTGATCATGCCGAGCCAGGCGAAGAAGGTTCAGCAGTGGAAGGAAGACGACCCGCTCTTCGTCGCCGAGGCGGTCGAGGGCCAGCTCGATTCCATCTACTCCCCGACCGTGCAGCTGAAGTCCGGCGGTTACCTGGTGATCAACCAGACCGAAGCCCTCGTCGCCATCGACGTGAACTCCGGCAAGTCGACCAAGGAACGCAATATCGAACAGACTGCGGTGCGCACAAACCTTGAGGCCGCCGAGGAAGCCTGCCGCCAGATGCGCCTGCGCGACCTGGCCGGCCTCGTCGTGATCGACTTCATCGACATGGACGAGAACAAGAACAATCGCGCCGTCGAGAAGCGCCTGAAGGAATGCCTGAAGGTTGACCGCGCGCGCGTCCAGCATGGCCGCATCTCGCAGTTCGGCCTGATGGAGATTTCCCGCCAGCGTCGCCGTCAGGGCGTGCTGCAGGCAACGTCCGACCCTTGCGAAGTGTGCAACGGCACCGGGCGCCGCCGCTCGATTCCGTCTGCCGCTTTGCAACTGATCCGCGCCATCGAGGCCCGCGCCTCGACGGGCGGCCTGAAGAGCATTTCGGTGAAGGCGCCGACCGATGTGGCGCTCTACATCCTGAACAACAAGCGTGAAGCGCTTGTCGAGACCGAACGGATGGCCGGATTTGCCGTGTCGATCCATTCGTCGGAAGACCTGTTGCCGGGCGACTTCACCATCGAGGCCGAGCGCGACCCGAATTCCAAGCCGAAGAAAAAATCGCCGCCGCGTTCGCTGTCCAAGCCATCGAAACCTGCCATCTCCGATGAGGATGATGAGGACATCGAGGACGAGGACGAGGATGCCGTCGCCGATACGGATGACGAGGTGGAGGCCAGGTCCGACGACACAGCGGACAAGCCCCGCAAGCGCCGCCGCCGCCGGGGTGGCCGCGGCCGCAACCGCGAGGGCGGTCGTGAGACCGGCCTGGAAGTGATCGACGGTGAGACGGCCCCTG
>NZ_LADU01000024.1 GCF_000961795.1 Hyphomonas sp. BRH_c22 | reverse complement strand
GAGAAAGAACGCAAAGCTTGGATCAATACGCTTCGGACTTATGCTGTCCCGATCATCGGCAAACTAGACGTTGAGAACATTTCCACACTTCACGTCGCTGATGTGCTCAAGCCAATCTGGTCAACGAAACGCGAACTTGCAAAAAAGATCAGGGTACGCCTCGATAAGATATTTGTCTGGTTGAAGGCAACGGGATATCGGGAGCAAGACAGTCCCGCCAAATGGGTGGACCTTAAACCGATTTTGGATCCCCTGGGACGCGATAAGAAAGCCGCGCATCGGCCAGCGGTGGCATTCGTTGACGCGCCGAGGTGGTTCGAATTGATCCGCCAGAAAAAAAGCTTGTCTGCGCGCGCGCTCGAGTTTCTGTGCCTTACGGCGGTAAGGTCGGGTGATGTGAGATACATGTCCTGGAGTGAGGTCGATTTCGACACAAGAATCTGGACGATACCGCCGAACAGACAAGGGACAAAACTCAAGACCCGAGACCACAAAGTCCCGCTTACCGAGCCGATGCTGGAGCTATTACGAGCGGTAAAACAAGAACAGAACGGCGAATATGTTTTCGCGGGGCTCAATGGTTGCCCTATGAGCGAAAATACAATTTCCAAACTCATGCGGGAAGTTCATTTGGAGGAGATCGCAGCTGGTCGAAAGGGCTTCCTGGATCAACAGACAGGGAAACGCGCGGTGCCGCACGGGTTGCGGTCAACTTTCAGGGATTGGGTCGCTGAGTGTACCAACTACCCGGGCGAACTCGCTGAAATCGCAATTGCTCATAAGCAGGGGTCAGAGACGGAGCTAGCCTATAAGAGGCTTTCCCAAGTAGAAAAACGCCGCCGCATGATGTCTGACTGGAGTAACTATCTGGGCCATCGCCCAGCCAAGGTCTCCACACGCTCGAACGCACCTCGCCAGTCAACTCATAGCCTGCACTATGATCCAGTGTAGGTCTGCCCTGTCGCGCCATTAATCCATTCGACCAAAAGCTAGTTATGCGCTGCAGGCGATAAACCTCTATTATACGCCGTAGCGTATATTGACATTTTATGCGCTGTAGCGTATGGGGGTATAAATAGTCAGGAAGCTCGCAAATGTCAGAACTCGTCAGATCACCTAAGCAGCTTGGCGTCGCCTTGCGGCGCTCTCGTCGCGCGCAGGCGATGACGCAGGCTGACTTGGCCAGCCGAGCCGGCGTGAGGCAAGGCACAATCTCACATGTGGAGAACGGGCTCGAAACGGTCAAGCTTACCACGGTCATGGACCTGTTGAGAGCGCTTGATCTTGAGATTGTTGTTCGGCAACGCACGAAAGGCTCGCACAGTGACATTGAGGACCTGTTCTGATGCCCCGGTCACGGCGGAGCGAAAGACTGGTCGTCGCCCTGAATGGCCGCGTCGTCGGGGGGCTTGATCGCGCGCCGAACGGCGCAATTTCCTTTGCGTATGACAAGGAATGGCTCACCGATTCGCGCCGGGCCATACCCGTTTCGTTGTCGCTACCGTTGCGTGAGGAGCGTTATACCGGGGCCGAAGTGTCCGCCTTCTTCGACAATCTTCTTCCGGACAATGACCAGATCAGGCGCAAGGTTGCCGCGAAGGTGGGGGCGGAGGGCACGGACGCGTTCAGCCTCCTGAACCAGATTGGCCGTGACTGCGTCGGGGCTCTGCAATTCGTACCGGAAGGCGATGAGATAACACCGCCCACACTGCCCAAATATCTTCAGCTGAGCGACGCAGACGTCGCTGAGATCATTCGCAACCTGGCCACAGCGCCGCTGGGTGTCAGGCCGAGTGGCGAACGGGAACTGCGTATCTCCATTGCAGGCGCACAGGAAAAAACGGCCTTGCTCTGGAATGATGGCTGGTGCTTGCCAAAAGGCACAACGCCAACCACGCATATTCTAAAGCCTGGACTTGGCAAACTTCCGAATGGACTCGATATGACCCAGAGTGTCGAGAACGAGCATTTCTGTCTAGCTCTATGCCGGGAACTCGGGCTGGAAGTGGCGCAAAGCCAGATTGTTGATGTCGATGGCATCCGCATTCTCGCTGTGGAGCGCTTTGACCGCTTGAAAGCGAGTGATGGCCGATTGCTCCGTATTCCCCAGGAAGATTTCTGCCAAGCGCTCTCGGTGCCCTCGATACGCAAGTATAACAATGATGGTGGACCAGGCATCCGCGAATGCCTCGGCCTCCTGGCAGGCAGCGACTATGCTGAAAAGGACAGGCTGGCCTTCCTGAAGGCCCAGATCGTGTTCTGGCTGATTGGCGCTACTGATGGCCACGCCAAGAATTTCAGCCTCTTTCTGACACCCGGGGGGCGCTACAGAATGACACCGCTCTACGACATCATGTCCTTGCAGCCGAACTATGCGGCGAAGCAGCTGAGGCGGAAGGAATTTCGTGTCTCAATGGCGGTAGGGGATAATCGAAACTATGCGGTGGAAAGTATCCTCCCGTACCACTTCCTTGAGGACGCGAAAGCGGCCGGAATGGCGCAAGATCGGGTCAGGAGTCTCTTTGGCAGTCTTGGCGAAACTATTGAGGGTGCCCTCGAGCGAACCGTCGCAATCATGCCAGACGATTTTCCGAAGCTTCTGTTCGAACGAATTGGTGATGCGATGCGTAAACGCTCGGCCAAGTTTCTGAATTGAGCAGGAGTGTTCACGACCTGGTATATGTCTGCCGGGGAGCTTCCTCGATCCAGTCCTGAATTTCTTGCTCTCGCCATCGTACCGCGTCTCCCGGCAACTTTACGGGTGCTGGAAACACTTTCGCGCGGACCTTCCGCCAAAGAGTCGTCCGGCTCTTATACCCGGTGAGGTCCAGGACCTGCTTGGCTGTGATTAATCTGGCCATTATTCTTACTCCACTGTTGACTACACTATTGTTGAAATCAAGCTTTTCGAGCTTTACGGAATCCGGTGTCACTCGCCAAAAAGGTTTCCAGCATCAGCGGCACCAGTGCAGAAGCCGAAACCTCCACTCCGTGAATCTCGGAATGAATTCGCGCATAGTCCTCCAGATCCGCCGCTAGCAGCGGGTCGACCAGGACGGCGAGTTTCTGCGGCGTCCGATCCGGAAGCGGCCCGATCTTCAAACTCACTTCACCCATGGCTGGTCTCCTCCATCATACGGCTTCAGGATAATATCCTTGTTAACAAGCACGCCGAGCCGCCAGCCGGGCCGGATGGTGATCGAGGGCTGGACGTCGAGATTGCGGCGCACGATTTCCTGTCCGGCCTCATTAGCGCCGGTCTGCGCGGAGCGGCGGAGTGCACGGGCGATGTCGCCTTCATCGTCGTTTGCGAGTTCGGACCCGACGCCGAGCAAGGTCGACAGTGCGACGCCCTGCAACAGCTTCCAGGAATGATAGTCGACCTTGTCTTCGAGCCCGGCATAGCCGCGCGCATCGGTGCCGGCGAGATTGTCGATGCGGATCGAGAACCCGTCAGGCATCACGATCCGGCTCCAGACGAGAAGCGCCCGGGACTGGCCGAATGCGATGACACTGTCATAGCTCCCGATCAAGCGCGCGCCCTGCGGTACGAGCACAGTCTCACCTGTGACCGTGTCGTAGACCGGGCTCGTTACCTGTGCGATGACTTGGCCCGGAAGATCGGAGTTCACCCCCGTCAGCAGTGTTGCCGAGATGATCGTTCCCGCCATCAGCTGGTAGGGTGAGACCGGCGTCTCGAGCCGGTGCGGATTGTAGATAGACGGATCCGTCTCGGTGCCCAGAAAATCCAGCTTGTGGACTTGCCGGTTCGGATCCTCACTGAGAGGTGATCCAAAAGCGCTGCCATCAGATGGTGCAAACGCCGAGAGGTCCGGAAAACTGATCGAAGCCGCTGATGGACTCGCAACGCTTCCTCCCAGGCTTTGCGACCCGGAACTCGATCCAACCTGGAAAAATACTCCGCTCCCACGCGCCGCATCAGATAGCGCGGCTTCACGTGCTCGCAGCTCTGCCTCCAATGCATCCATTTGCTCGCGCATCGGACCAGATTCAGGCGCATCCTGCTCAGGCAATCCCATCCGTCCTTCGCGCTGCGCCTTCAGGATCGGTGTGCCCAGGTCTCCCGGCAGCGGCGGACCGAGGATATCCTCTTCCGGCGGCAGCTCGCCATAAGACTTCGGCAGCGCGGCAAGTCCATCCGCCTCCGGATTGTGTCCGGTATTGTAGAGTTCGCGGGCAGGACTGCCGCTTTCGTCCTTCGGTCCTTTTAGGGCGAAGGCCAGAGAGCCGAGCACAATCGCGCTGCCGGTGCCGAGGAGCACCATGAGCGCCCGTTTTGAGAACCGTTTGACGGGTCTCGGTTTCCCCCGGATTTCAAGCGGCTTGGGTGGTGGGGAGGCAACCTCTGTCATGGCCGGGCGCCGCCAAGATCGTTGCGGGCAATCTTCACGACTTCCTGTCGTTTCTCGCCAAGGCGCAGTTCGGCGCGCGCGAACAGGCGGTCGACGACATAATAGGCACCGGACATGCGATAGTTTACGAGCTGGGACTTGCCGTCCCGGCCGATGACGAACAGGGCCGGGGCTTCGCCCTGGTCGAGCCGGGCCGGGAACTGGATATAGACCTTGCGGCCATCGTCGAACACGCGATCCGGCCGCCAGTGCGGCTCATCGCCGTCGATGTCGTAACGGAACTTCAACCGATCAAGCTGCAATCCTGCTGGCGACGACGATGCGGAAGCCCGCCCCGCGCTCGAACTCGCCACCCGTGTCACCAATTGCTGATCGGCATAGCGCCAGGACACGGCCGCCATATAGGTCTCTTCGAACGCGCGCAGTTCGAGGTGATAGGCCCGCAGGCTCGTCGTGATGATGAGGTTGGTCTTGAGACCGGCCTGTGTCGGCTTGATCAGGATATGGGCCTGCGCCTCGCTGCCCGTTCCGGAGACCGTGTCTCCCAGCACCCAGCGGACTGTGTCACCGGCAGAGACCGAAACAAGTTCCTCGCCGGGCTGGAGGACGATGTCGGTCACCTGTTCTGGGGCGCAATAGACCTGGTAGAGCGCGCCCACGGTATAAGGATAGACTTGGATCGCGTTCATATAATTGTCGAGGGAGGGTTCGACCGCCGCCTTGCCGTTTGCCGTCTCTATGGCCTGGTAGGGCTCAAGGGATGGCCGATCTGCCTCCGTCGGCATGGGTTTCAACTGGCCGGGCATCGCGCCTGTAACACTTGTCGGCGTATAGGTGCGGTAGATAACCGGCGTTGGAGCAAAGTCCGCGTCGCCGATATCGGTCTCTTCCGCGTCAGGGGCGAGATAGAGATCTTCGACATAGTCCGGTTCATCGAGCGTGATGTCGGGACCGATGGCTGCAGGAAAGGACTCGCACGCCGCAAGCGCGGAGGAAGCGAGAAGGATCAGGGCGAGGCGTTTCATGGGGGATGTGCTCCTATTGATGGTCTTTTGACCAGTTGAGGCCGTGGACGTAGAGGCCGAGAGGATTAGCCCGGAGGGCTTCTTCGGTGCGGGGCGGGTCGATGACGATCGAGAACACGCCGGTATGGTTGGACTGGCCGGTCTCGGTGCCGTTGCGATAGGCGGTTTCGCGCCAACGAACGGTGAAGCTGTCGTCCGAGGCGCGTACCACGCTCGTCACATCGACAGACACCGAGCGCCGCCCGAGATCAGCAAACGGATCATTGTCGCGGGCATAATCATTCAGCGTCGCCGCGGCCCGGTCGGTTGCATAGGCATAGGCCTTCAGCCAGTTCTGCCGGACCACCACAGGATCGATCGAGATGGATCGTGTGTTCTTGACGAACTCGGCAAGATGGAACGCGATCTGCGCATCGGTCGGCTCATAGCTTCCCTCGGCGGGGCCGACGGCGCGCACGGCGCCTTCTCCGGTCAGCTCGACCACGTAAGGCGTGACGAAGGACTGGGTCGAGCGCCAGACGAGGCCACCCGCCAGCACGAACGAGAGGCCAAGGCTTCCCAGCGCGGCCAGCCGCCAATTGGCCGCCTGCACGCGCGCTGACCCGATCCGGTCGTCCCAGGCCTGC
>NZ_LADU01000009.1 GCF_000961795.1 Hyphomonas sp. BRH_c22 | reverse complement strand
TCAACGCGAGTTCTTCGAGCTTTTCGAACGATACAACGAAGCTATCTGGCCGCTCCAGGTGTTCGCATATGTCCTTGGTGCAATCTCAGTTCTGGCCACGTTTTCCTCCCATCGTTTAGCGGGAGTGATTTGCCTGAGTTCTCTGGCATTGCTCTGGGGATGGACGGGTGTCGCCTACCACTGGGTGTTCTTCTCTTCGATCAATCCGATTGCGCCGGTATTCGCTGCAGTGTTCGTGGGCCAGGCGCTCATTCTCGCCTTCGCTGCGATACGAAGGCCGCCGCAGTTTTCGACGAGAAGCAATGTCATGACCCTGGCAGGGTGGGGTTTGATCGCCTATGCGGCTGTCTTGTACCCGGTCCTGAATGCGTGGCTGGGACATCCTTATCCTGGCGGTCCGAGCTTCGGAGTCACGCCTTGCCCGCTTGTCATCTTCACCTTTGGCGTACTCATGCTGTCTTCGTGGCGCGTGTCGTGGATCCTGTTCATCGTGCCCTGTGCATGGTCTGTCATTGGTGGGAGCGCAGCCTTCCTGCTGGGCGTCGTGCCAGATTTGGCAATGCCCACAAGCGCGGTATTGGCCCTTGTGATGAATGCGCGCAAACCGGTCCGTCGGCCAGGATGATCCCTTGATCACGCGCCGATGCCCGAATGTCTGCATTCGGCAATGAATCGCCAGGACGAAGATGAGCCTCAACCGGTTGAATGCGATCTCAGCGGCGCTCTCGCGAAAAACTGGCAGCGGTCAGGCAGGCATTGTAAGGGGAACCGGGCTTGAGACGACGCATCCAGACGTTTATCCTCTAAAAATGGCCAAAAATTCGTTCCGTTACTTCAAGACGTCACCCGAGATCATCCAGCTTGGCGTACTGATGTATGTTCGATTCCCACTCTCACTTCGCAATGTCGAAGACCTTCTCCACGAACGCGGCATCGACATTTGCCACGAAATCATCCGCCTTTGGGTCGACCGGCTCGGAACGTATTTCGCACTCAAGATTCCGGAACCGCATTCCGAAGATGGACGTGCGAAATATCCCGCCTCCCGTGGGCGCCAAGTCTGCAGAAGTTCGTCTCAATCCATTCGTCAGTGTACAATCACTTCAACTTCGAAAGGCACATCAACACCAGAATCCAATTCAAACAAAAAGGAGACGCCGCGCTTCGCGAGTGGCGCGACATTCTCGTCGCCTAGCACCTGCTCGTCCGCGAATAATGGAGACTGGTTCGCGTTAGACTGACAGCACCAAGCGGGGTCGTCCACACATGACACCACCAGTGGTGCTGCGAGTGACTGAGATGGATTGGCTTTCGTGTATAAAGACATCTCATCGGGTAACGATGTCTCGTTTCATGGGCGCCAATTTGGCAACCAACTTGTTCTGCACTGCGAAAGGAACACCCTCTGTGTCCATGGCTGCCTGCAAACTTTCGACAAGCGCGTTGAACTCGCGGGTGGATATCCCCTGGTCCTTATGGGCGTCCATCATGTTACGGCCTGTATATTCGCAAGGTCCGCCAAGAAGATAACAAAACTGTTCTTTCAGTGTCCGGCGCAAGCGGACGAGGTCAGATGCACGAAAAATACCCTCAATGCGCGGGTCCACAATTATACGGTCCACGAGATCATCCACGATGCGGTCTATACCATCCTGTCCGTGAAACGCAGCGAAGACATCCGGGTTTTCGACAGGTTGCGCCCCTGCATTTTCGTTTGATTGTTCGTAGGCATCAACAGGGAGTTCACCGGGCAAGACTTCAGCGGCGGCGACGATAGCTGTCAGGGTGGAAATGAATAGCGCGATTACGGGACGTAACATTTCAGAATCCCACCTGAAATGAGAGATAGAGACCGCGTTGGTCATCAAATGTGGCAATAGATCCGAGGTCGGCATAGGCGGCCGATAATGTAATACCCTCATTCACTGCATATGCTGCGAACAGGTCGAACCAGTCATTCTCTTCTGCAAAGGCAAGTTGATCGGGTTTGACGCGATACTCTCCGCCGATGATCAGGCGTTTGCTGATCAGGTATCCCACTGAGACTTCGGGGTAGAGGCCAGCGTCTGTTGTGCCGCCAAATCCTAGCAAGCCGTTCTGGTTTGCGTCTGTGTAACGCAATGTAGCGCTAACGAGCAGGCTGTGGGCCAGCAGCAGCTTTGTGGCGGAGGCGTACAGCTCGATCCCATTGTCGGATTCCGCACCTAGGGCAGACAGGAGGTCGCCATCGTCAGCGCTCTTGTACGAAAGTCCGACTGCAACTTGGGGAACCCATTTGTCCTGATCATAGATTGCATCTCCTGCGACGCGAAGCTTTGCAGAAAAAACATCCTGTTCAAATGTATATCCATCCGTCAGACCGAGTTTCGGCCCGGTGCTCCCTGTATCGAAGGACTGATGTGTGTAACTGACTTCGAGACGGTCGTGCAGTCCGACAGCGCCACCGTAAGAGACAAGTTCAAAATCGGGAAGCGAGACATGTGTGGCATGCGCTGTCGCGCCGATTCCGAGATTTGTTTCATTTCCCGCAATGAGTGCCCATGGAACGATGCCGCCACCACCCAGGCCATCAACCGTGGAAATCCCTCGTGTCAATAGCAGCTTGCCGCCTTGTTCCAGGCCTTGGGCATTCGCCCATGCGGGGCAGATCAATGCCATAGAAATGAATGCAAGTGTTGAAACTGAATTTATCATTTGCGCCGTCGGTCCGGGCTTCTATTTGCCCCATTCGTAAATTGTTCATGCTGTGTGCGATGGGTATCTAGACGATGAAGCTTAACGGGATCGTAAACCATATCTGGGACATACGAGTATGCGTATCCTGCTTTCATTATTGGCCATTTCGCTCTTGGGTCTTCCGGCATTCGCCCATGACCTTCAGCTTGCCGTTGTCGATGCGGCGGGAGAACCTGTAGCGAACGCCATTGTGCTGGTGCCAGCATCAAAAGACTTGCAGGCTCCACGTTCATTCGCCTGGCCGAGCGTAATGGAACAGAAGAATATTCAGTTCTCGCCTTATATTCTGGTCGCGCCAGTTGGAAGCGAAGTGCAGTTTCCAAATCGTGACCGGGTGCGTCACCATGTATATTCATTCTCGAAGGGAAATCGTTTCGAGCTCAAACTCTATGGGCGCGAGGAGACCCGCTCCATTGAATTCGACGCCACCGGCATTGTCGCGGTGGGCTGTAACATTCACGATAACATGATCGGCTATATCCGGATCGTGGACACGCCATTTGCCTTGCGGACTGACGCAGACGGAAAGGCTATTCTGACGGACCTGCCGATGTCCACAGGAAACGTGACCGTCTGGCATCCAGATCTTTCCGGGGGCAAGGATGTGACCACGGCATTCGACACGCGTGTATCGGAAATGACGGTCACCATGAGTGGTTCCCTTGCAAAATCCTCACGTACGCCTCACTAAACGGCGTGCAATTCATGTTTCGCAAGCTCAAAACAAAACTGACTGTAGCATATGGCGGACTGCTGGGATTGATCCTGATCGCGGTCGCCGGTGCGGTTTACCTGTCCGTCCAGCACACGGCAAAGGAGAACGTGCGCGCTGAACTCAAGGCGACTGCCTCGGTCTATGAGCGTCTCTGGCAAATCAACCAGCAACAACTCGCCGATAATGCCGATATTATGGCGCGTGATTTCGGGTTTCGCGAAGCTGTCGCGACTCAGGATGCTGAAACAGTTGCGTCAGCGCTGGACAACTTGCGCAATCGTCTCGGTCTTTCACGAGCGTTCCTTGTATTCGAGGACGGGAGCGGACTTGAGGCTGGAAACAGTGCGACTTTTGATACGCCCGCGATCGTACTGGCTGCGGTCAGGACCAATAATTACGCGAGCGGCCTTATCCCGATTTCTGGCATACAATACCAAGCGGTTGCGGCGCCAATCATGGCACCTGTGCGCGTAGGCTGGGTCATTTTTGCGACGGAGCTTGATGCGGCGGAACTGCATGAACTCGAGAGCCTTTCGCCTATCAGCCTGAAGGCTTCAATCGTCGCGGCAGACCCTGACGGTAACTTCAGCATACCGGAAAATCCTGTCCATGCCATTTCGGCGCGAACCCCGCTCGAGGGATTTGGTGAACTGCCTGCTGGGGTGCTCCTGCTTGACTACCCAATATCTGCTGCCATGGCGCCCTTCAAGCCCATGCTTTTCGCTATTGCTGCACTCTCCCTTGCGGGGCTGTTGGCATTGTTTGTCTGCAGCTGGTTCATATCGAAAAGCCTGACCTTGCCGATCACGCGCCTTGACCGGGCTACGCGTCAGCTCGCTAGCGGCGTGCCGGTCGATTTCGAAGTGGAAAGTATTGATGAGATTGGCCGTCTCGCTGAAAGCTTTCTACAGATGGCGCACGAAATTGAGACCCGCGAGCGAAGTATCGTGAAGATGTCGCTTACGGATTCCGAGACACTTCTGCCCAACAGACGGGCATTGCAGCAGGCGATAGACCAGCTCAAAGTGCGAGACGATGGCGACTCTGAGTTTTGCGTTGCAATTGGCATTGACCGCCTGACGCATATCAGCACGGCGATTGGCCAGTCCGCAACGAATGAGCTCTTGGCGAAATTTGGTGCTCGCCTTGAAAGGCCAGGCGTCATTCATTCCATCGGGCTTGTTGGTGCCGATATGATTGGTGTACTGATTTCGGCCTCTGATGGGGGCGCGGTAGCTGAACAGGTCTCTGACCTACTTCATGCAGCGTCCGATCCCATACTGGTTGCGGGAGAAAAAATCGACATCACGTTGAGCGCTGGCATCTGCCAAATTGGCCTCCACGATGTGCCCGGTCCTGTTGACGAAGCGATTGTTGCGCTTCAGCAAGCACGCGTCCAACGCCGGCGGCTGCTAATATTTGATGCGGAGGCGTATGGGGATCCTGGAGGAACGCTCTCTTTAATGAGTGACATGGTGGCCGGGCTGTCGGATGGATCCGTCTTCCTTGCCTATCAACCGAAATATAATTGTCGTCAGCAAGCGGTGCGAGGCGTGGAAGCATTGCTTCGCTGGAATCACCCAATACGAGGATCAGTCACACCAGATCGATTCGTGGAATACGCAGAAGAAACCGGACATATAAGGCCTCTGACTCAGTGGGTGATTACTCAGTCAGTCTCTGACCGCGAGCGTCTGAGACTTGCCGGACACGATCTCAAGATGTCGGTAAATATTTCGGGAAGGCTGCTCGGCGACCCGGACTTTCTTGACTGGGCAATCAAGGAGATTGGTGAGGCCTGCGATCGCTTCTGCTTCGAGGTGACGGAGACAGCGGTCATTGATGACCCTGAAACGGCGCTTGCGAATATCCAGCGCCTCCGAAGCGCTGGTGTCGAAATATCGATCGATGATTATGGATCAGGGCTTTCATCCTTGTCTTACCTTAAACAAATTCCGGCCCAGGAACTGAAGATCGACAAGAGTTTCGTGTTGAGCCTTCAGAACGGGTCATCAGACGCGCTATTAATTAAATCAACCATCGATCTGGCTCACAGTCTGGGAATGAGTGTGACGGCCGAAGGGGTAGAGACCGAGGAAGTTCTGCGACTGCTACAAGTCATGGGCGCTGATGTAGTACAGGGATATTATATCGGACGCCCGCAGACACGCGACAGAACGCTGGCTTTGTTGAACACCCTGTCAGGAAGTCCCGGCCTTGAGGCAATCGGGCGGGGTCGGTAGCATTTCGGGGTATCATCCCAGTTTACGCGGCATCTGACCGCTCACCTGATGAACTCCGCTTCCGGGTTCCTTGCAGTCTATCGGGATGGAAACTGGGCGTGACGGGGTTCTTGATATTCGAGATTAAGAGCTACGTGAGTTCCCCTGTTCAAAAGAACTGGGTCGAGAATCAATCGG
>NZ_LADU01000077.1 GCF_000961795.1 Hyphomonas sp. BRH_c22 | reverse complement strand
ATCACGGTTCGCACGATGGAGAACTGGCGCTGGTCGAACAATGGACCGCAATACAGAAAACATGGCGGCACCGTCGTCTATCATGTCGATGATTTGAATGATTATTCGACCGTCTGGAATAGGTCCCGGGGAGGCGGTCATGGCGCTTGAAATCAGGGCATTGAGAACAGATTCAATCACATTGTCGATGGCCAATTGGAGACTTCTTTCGAGCAACTGGAGGGGCTTTTCATGAGCCTCCGCGCAGTATTTTGGAGCGGTATTTCTGTGCTCGGAGTGGCATTGACAGGCCTTCCGGCGACTGGTGTTTTACCGCCCATATTACTCTACAATCCGAGCGAAAGTGCTCCGCTTGGATGGTACCGCGTCGAGCCTTTGAAGGTGATTTCGCGGGGTGATCTGGTTGTCTCGAACCTGCCAGAGGCCGCTTCGAGACTCGCGATCCAGAGGCGTTATCTTGCGTCAGGCATCCCTGTGATCAAGACCGTCCGGGCGCTCGAAGGTGACACGGTTTGTGCGGTCGACGGTGTCTTATTCATCAATGGCACGCCAACTGTCCGCCTGCTATCGGAAGATAGCCTGGGACGCGCTCTGCCATCTCCCTGGAAGGCTTGCAGGCTGCTCCACGCAGGTGACGTGCTGCTCCTCTCTGAACGCACGCCGGATTCCTTTGACGGGCGGTATTTTGGAACCGTGAGGGAGAGCGACATCATTGGCCGGGCGGTGCGGATGGGTGACGCTGGGGAGCAGCAGACAGAGGCGTTCAGTGTGGAAATTGGAGGCAGAACGGAATGCAAGATAAAAGCTCATGGAGCCAATGAGGGGCTATCGCCTTGTCTGCACATCGATTTTTATGGTTCCACAGACAAGCGCGCAGCTCTGTGGTTTGATGGAAACCTCAATGATGGCAACAGATTAGTATGGTTCCATACGCACAATCTGGCCTGCTTTCCGCCGGAGCAGCCCGAATGAGCACCCCGCCGGAGAATCCGTTCACCCCCAGACCTGGCAGGATTCGCTCAAGCGGATCAGGAGGACGCGCGAAGACCTATCTGACGCGCATGACGAAGGCGTTGTCCTCGGCAGGCGGTGTCCGCCGAACCACCCTGCCCGCTCGCCCACGAGTTGGTCCGCATGGCGGCCAGAGGCGCGTCATCGTAAAAGCGCGTGTCGTGCGGATGTCTGCGTCCAGTGCTGCGGCGCTGGCTGCGCATATCGGTTACATCCGACGAGACGCAGCGCTTGAAGAGAAGGATCGCGGGAAGCTGTTTGACGCCATGACCGAGGATGCCAGCGCATCAGATCTGGTCAAATCCATCACTGACGACCGACATCATTTCCGGTTCATTGTCTCGCCCGAAGACGGCGCCGAAATGGCCGACCTTAAGCCCTTCGTTCGCGATCTCGTTTCTCAGATGGAAGCCGATCTAGGCACACGGCTCGAATGGGTCGGTGCGGTGCACCATGATACCGGCCGACCGCATGGGCATCTGGTGATCCGCGGGCGTAGAGAAGATGGCAGCGATCTTGTGATGCCGCGGGCGTACATTTCTCACGGGATCCGGGAACGGGCCGAGGACCTGGTAACACTTGAGCTTGGCCCGGAAACCCGGCTCGAGCAGGAGCGCAAACTTCAGTCGGATATCGCTGCCGAACGCGTCACAAAGATCGACCACTTCATCGCGCGGCAAGTCAGCCCCGAACACGAGTTCCGATTGAAGGATAGTCCCTCACAGTATCGTACTTTGCATGCTGCACGTTTGAGAACGCTGGAGCGGCTCGGACTTGCGCAGAAGCTCGGTGCGGGACTCTGGCAGATGCGGGAGAATTTCCGCGAGGTTCTGCAAGGACTTTCCGAGCGGCACGACATCATCAAGACGATGAATCGCGCACTCGCAGGACGCGGGGACCGGCGACTCGATGCGGATGTGATCTTCGACAAGTCAGATCCGGACGGTCGGGGCGTGACAGGTGCGGTGCTTCAGACGGGCCTGGCAGGTGAAGAGCATGATCGGACCTACGCCATCATCGACAGTCTCGATGGCCGCGCTGTCTTTGTCGAACTCGGTGTTGCAGGTGAGGTCGAGGAACTGAAGCGCGGCGTGATCGTTACCGTGTCGCCGCCAAACCTCGAGCCGAAAGCATCGGACATCACGATCGACCGGATTGCGCGGGCGAATGACGGGATCTATTCGGCGAGCCTGCACCAGGCGAATGATCCGCGATCGGGACCGGAATATGTCGCAGCGCATGTGAGAAGACTGGAAGCCTTGAGGCGCGCCGGTCATGTTGAGCGAACAGCCGAAGCTGACTGGAAAATCCCACCGGACTATCTGGATCGCGCGAAAGCGTACGAACGGGCACAAGCACGGTTCAGATCGGCGCAACTGCTCGTGCGATCTGAGCTTGGGCTGAAGGGTCAGGAATCTGCGCTTGGTATAACCTGGCTGGATGAGACGCCTCCTCCATCCGGTGTGCCGATTGGGTTTGGCGAGGAGGTCGCTGAGGCGCAGGTCAAACGGCGTGCGTTTCTGGCGGGGATCGGAATGAATGTGGAGGCAGGCACAGGGCTATCCGCAGCACAGAAGTCTAAGCTGTTGAAACGCGACCTTGCGCAGGCAGGGCGGTTTCTGAGTGAAGAGATCGGGAAGCCGTACTCGCCGGCGCCGGAACGCGGTCATGTGGATGGCACCTACCGCGAACCAGTTTCCCGGGTGAGCGGTAAGTTTGCGGTCATCGAACGGCAGCGGGATTTTACGATTGTGCCCTGGCGACAGGTGCTGGAACAGCGCCGCGGGATGGCTGTGTCCGGGGTCGTGACGGGTGGCAGGATCTCGTGGACGCTCGGGCGTGGGATCGGGATGGCGAAATGATTCCCTTAGGAGGCTAAGCATGAGAGCACTGGTTCATCGTAGACTTGGCTCTCTACACGGCATTGCCGTCGAGATATCCGAAGTTTGTGACACGTTTTGTTCATGCTGTACGTCGTGTTCGACCACAATCGGTCGATTACTCCATCGTCGATCGCTGCCCAAAATCCCAAATCGGTCTGTAGAGCCGTGTCGACGGAATCGCAATGTTAACGATTTCGATTCACAATCCTCGCGCTGTTCGCTATTGGACTGAATGAAGCAATTGCCAAGATTTTCTATGGATCAGATTCAATTATACATTAACGACCTCTATCTGGATTTGGAAAACCCCCGGATCGTAGAAGCCACCAGTCAGGCGGAAGCACTGGAGGCACTAGTGCGCCTGAATCCGCGCCATTTTCAAACGATAATGAAAAGCATTCTCGATAACGGATTGGATCCGGGAGATTCGCTTTACGTCATAGAAGAGGATGATGACGAGTTCACGGTACTTGATGGCAACAGGCGTTTTGCTGCGATAAGCATACTTGCCAACCCGGACCTGCTCGATGGCACCAACTTGGACGATAATCTCAAAAAGCGCCTTCACGCGCTTGCGAAAGGCTTTGATCGGGCGAGCATTGAACCGATCAGGTGCATTTCCTTCGGCGACCGCAAAACCGCAAATATTTGGATTGAGCGGCGACACACAGGCCAGAAGGACGGAGAAGGCCGCATTGAATGGGGCCCGCTGGAAATCCAGCGCTTTGAGGGCGATCGCACGGTTTTGGATATCATCGATTTCGTTGGTCGCAACGCAGGTTATGACCCGTCTCGATGGGAAAGTGTGCGGACTGCCGTTGAAAAGAACTCGAGTACACTGGAGCGATTTCTCGATGCAAAAGCCGGCAAAGACACACTTGGCTTAAGCGTGAAGACCAAGGATGGAGAGAAGCGTCCATATTTCGCTCGAAAGCCTGAAGTCGCTGTCAGGGTATTGAAGGCGCTCTTCGACGATATCGCAGATGGACAGGTAAACTCGCGAAGTCACAACAAAGCCGCGGACATCAAGGACTATTTCGAGGCGCTACCGACTACAATAAAACCAAAATCTAGTGACAAAGTACCGCCCCAATCCTTCAGTGATACCAATCTGCGTAAGCCCGAGGCAAAGCCAGCAAGCCAGGCAACGTCAAACAATCAGAAGTCAACTAGAGCGCGTAGTCCCCGGAGATCCTTGGCACCCAAGAAATATCCCTTCTCTCAACCACCCACGACAAAAGGTCAGGCCCTTTTCAAGGAGGCCGGCAAAGTAAATCTGGTCGACACCCCCATGGCTGCCGCATTCGTACTGCGTGCTGTGCTGGAGCATACAATTGACCACTACATGACGCAAAACGGGATTCCATTCAAACGCACAATCAAGTCGAGAGTCGTCGATCTTGATCTATCGACTCGCTTCGAAGACGTTCGGCAACACTTACTCAAGAACAATCGCGCGCTAGCCAGCGACTTACGGGGCGTGACATCTGCTTTGACTACAAAATCCGATCCGGTATCCATCCAGTCCCTGAACGACTACATACATAGTTCATATCGCGTACCGGCGGCTGATACGTTACGCACAGCTTGGGACAATGCAGAACCATTCTTCAGGGCAATCTACGGAGAGGCAACATGAGCGACGAAGATAGTCACCGACGAACAGTCTCAGGGCGGTACTCACCTCTCCGATATCCAGGCGGCAAGGGAAAGCTCGCACGGTTCATGCGGGACGTTGTGCGGTTAAATGGACTCAGCGACGGCCACTATGTTGAACCATTTGCGGGTGGCGCGGCGATCGCGTGGGAGCTTCTTCTCACAGGTATTGTCAAACGGGTTACCATCAATGACATCAATCGTCCCGTCTACGCCTTCTGGCGATGCGTTGTCGAAGAAACCGAAGAACTTAACAAGCGAATCTCGGACACGGCAGTTTCGCTGTCGACTTGGGATAAATGCAAGGCCACGTTCAGTGATGCCGACAATCAGGACGACATTGATGTTGCGTTCGCATTTTTCTTCCTGAACAGAACAAACCGATCTGGCATACTCAACGCAGGCGTAATTGGCGGCCGCGATCAGACCGGAAAATGGAAGATCGATGCGCGATACAACAAGCTAGAGCTTATACAGAGAATTTCCAAGATTGCGGCTTATGGATCGAAGATCACCGTATGCCAGGAAGACGCCGTCGAGTTCCTAGCGTCCAGAGCAAATTCGTTCTCCAAGAAAACACTTATCTATGTCGATCCACCGTATTATGAAAAAGGCCGCCACCTTTACTACGACTATTATCGTTCGGACGATCATACCCAAATCGCTGATGCGGTACAGGCCATTTCTGATACCCGGTGGATCGTTTCCTATGATGATGTTCGCCCTATTCACGATCTATATGAACCATCGAGCTGGATGCAATACACGATCAATTACAGTGCACGGAATAAATTGCGTGGGCGCGAGGCAATGTTCTTCAGCGAGGGCCTCAAAGTACCTCAGCTTGAAGGGACCATGATTGAGCTCGATCGTGGCGAAGGTTATTCAGGTGACGACGGCATTCCGGCGAATGACCGCATCATCCACGCCTTGCCTGAGAAAGTCAAAATGGGAACATCAGCCTAGGTCCGATCTTGCTGCGCTACCCAAAATGCCGACCTTGACGATACTGTACCGCCCAACTGTTGAAATTCGCAAACGCATCGGTGCCCTCTGATGTGATTTGATCTAGGGCAATAAGGCTCTCGGCCAAGTGGGCGAGCTGACAAAGGCGCAGCCGCGATAGGATATGCCCTAGTCGCAGCGTTTCCCAATAGCTGTCTCGTTTGGACAGAACGAAGGGAATGATGTGATACGCTGTACGCTGTGAAGCAGGCGGGCGCGAAAACCAAAAGTCGAAAAACGCATTGTCGACCATCGTCCTGACGGACTTGTCCTTCCAGTTCGCCCCAGTAGCCACTTGAGCCATAGCTAACTGAAAGCCAGGCATCTGATCCTTGTTAGGGCGAGCCGCAACGACATCAATCTCGCAATCCTTAATGGACTGAGGCGCGTCTTGAGGCGGTGGGTCATGGAGCGTTCCGTCTCCAATTGCACGCCAGACCTGATTCATCTTTGTGTGAAAGTTGGTGTGATCCGGCCTTGGCCATCCAAAGGCCCACCCCATTCCCCTTAGCTCAGCCGCCAAAATCGCGGCGGCCATCTGCTGAAACCAATTTCTGAGATTTCGAACCGAAGCTCCATCCGGAGCGCGCTCGGCTTGGCCCAGAACATCCGTCACGGTCGCTAGGTGCGAGAGAAAAAGTGATAGCAAATAGGATTTTCGACCCCAATTCTCTACGCCGATATACGTCAATCGGGCACCGGCCTCGTCCAGTGAAAATGGATAACCATCCCGACCAAGGCGCTCGCGGAGCGTCAGAACCGACGCGGCCGACTCTACGACCAGATCGCTCCTTCGATTTTGAGCGTCAATATCGTCGTATTCGTCTTCTCCAATCTCGATATCATTTCGCAAATCGGAAAGTAGAAATTTCATATCATCAGAAAAGAATGCTGATAGTTCAGCAATATCGGCTGCCAGATCCCCATCAGGCTCTGGTCCAGCCAATAGGTCATGAGGGATATAAACTGCCGCTGGCATCGCTAATTATCTAGTCCTTGCTGCCAGATTTCTTCTGCATACGGTCATACAGAAGGTCAGCCTGCTCTTTGATTTCAGAAGCCACGTCTAGAAGGCCCCTGTCCGCTCCATCGAACGCATGCACGCTGCTAACTGCATCGTTGATTGCGCGTCGTGCAGAAATGAGTGCTGAGGAAAACTTCGTATCGGCGGGACGAGTTTGTTCCCAGGCAACTTCCAGATCTCGACGGTCATTAAGTGTGGCAATCGCAACGGTTGAGGTCAGCACTTCACCGAGCCGCTTAATGTCGGGATTTTGCGAAGCGATAATGCTGTCCACGCCATCCGGCTTATATCCGAATATCCAGTGCAGAACCTCTTTGAGGCGGGTCACGCGCGCCTCAGGTATTGGATCCTCGGATGGAAGCCAGGCGCTCCAGCTTTCCTCTATTCCCAGATATGCCATATACTCTTTACGAGACAACGCCGTGTAGAGGTGGGAGAATGGAAAGCGCTTTGTGGCACGGTCATCCAAGCTGAAGATGCCGTTGCGGTCAGCTTGCTCAAGGACAAGTACCGCTGCAACCATACGTTTGATGGTCGCGTGCTTGTCGCCGATACGATCCGCTATATCGTCGAGCGTTGCAGTCGAATCTGCATCTCTTGCTTCTTTAAACCAACGCGCGGCATATTGAGCCTTGGCATAAGAGTTCCAGCGATGCGGACCGTTGATGTGCTTGAATGCAATGAAAGTTCTCGCTTCTGCCCGAGACGCAACGCGGATTACGCGGACCATCTCCATTGTTGCCCGCAAATCTTGATCCATATCGGGCACGCTAATATCGAGCTTTTCGGCACGTTTTTTATCGAGCAGAAGACGGATGGCAGCAAGACGGCGATTGCCTTCTAGGACAGTGTACGGCGCCTTCGGATCTTCATCCAAAACGACTAGGGGTTCAAAATCCAGATATCCATTCGCAGCAATTGAGGATAAGAGTTCATCAAGTTCGTCCTCAAGGTGCAATTGCTGAATAATCGTATCTTCGCTCGGCGTTTTGCGTGAGGAGAGTATGAGTCGGGGGTTTTGAGTGTCGAGGCGCAATTGATCCGGGGCGATCATTGTCGGCTCGTTGAGTTCGAGCAATTTCTTTGTTGGTTTCGGCATATCGCCCTCACTTTCGCTCTCTATTAGCCGATTCACCAATTTGCGCCAGATTACACAGGATACGACATCACTCACCATCCCAAGACTGATGAGCTAGAAGCATGACCGCACCGCGCGCATCGCACATTGCAGCTTATTCGGGCGTATTGCTTTGTCACGCGGCAAACGGCCTCCACAATATCATGACCCCCTATCGGCCCGTAACAGACTCTTGGTCGATGGAGAAGACGATTGGATGAGGCATTTGGATTCGTTGAGTTCGTCGTGAATGGTAAAATCCTCTGCTCTCATGTCCCTACAGATTCTTCCCAGAACTTCACGCAAACCTCCCTATTGTTCTGAATCCTACTGAATCCCCCCTAATTTCCCCCAATTCCCTCTCTGGAGACTGAGGCGGTGATTGGTCAGGTTCTGTGTCATGAAACATGGCACGAACCTCTTCTGGCAGATCCTCCTCGTCTTGCTCATTGTCCTTCTGGCACTCTGGTGCGCGACGGAGTGGACAGCGTGGTCGCTTAGCTGGTCGCCTCGGCTGGGCGAGCCGCTCTTCATCATTCTCGACATGCCGGTCTATATGCCCTGGGCTTTCTTCGGCTGGTGGTATTCCTTCGATGCCTATGCGCCGGATGTGTTTGACCGGGGCGGGCTGATTGCCGGATCAGGCGGCGTTGCGGCCATCGTGATTGCGGTCACGGGATCGATCCTCAGGGCACGGTGGGACAAGCAGGTCTCGACCTTCGGGTCTGCACGCTGGGCGGAAGGCAAGGATCTGCGCAAGTCCGGGTTGTTGAAGCCTGCTGGTGTGTTTCTCGGCCAGGCTGAGGGCTGTTACCTCCGCCACGATGGGCCTGATCATGTCATGGCCTTTGCGCCGACCCGCTCAGGCAAGGGTGTTGGCCTTGTCGTGCCCACCCTGCTCTCCTGGCCGCATTCGGTTCTGGTGCACGACATAAAGGGTGAGAACTGGCAGCTGACATCCGGCTGGCGCTCGGAGTTCTCGCATTGTTTACGGTTCGATCCGACCGATGTGGCCTCGACGCATTTCAATCCCCTGATGGAAGTACGCCGCGGGCATTGCGAAGTGCGCGATGTCCAGAACATTGCCGATATCCTCGTGGACCCGCAGGGCAAGCTCGGCGATCTCGG
>NZ_LADU01000014.1 GCF_000961795.1 Hyphomonas sp. BRH_c22 | reverse complement strand
TATCCTGATTGCCGAAGACCATCCCGTCAGCGCGCTGGTCATGTCGCATGCGCTCAAGGCGGCCGGCTGGCAGGTCGAAACGGTCACCAATGCTGACGATGCCATCGCGCGGGCCATGGACACGCCTTACCAGGCGATCCTCACTGATATTCACATGCCGGGCGGCAGCGGCGAAACCATTGTACGGGCCCTGCGCACGACCAGCGGCCCCAACCAGCTGGCCCCCATCCTGGCGGTCACCGCCGATATCAGCGCCGAGCGGCAGGCCGCCTGCGAACTGGCGGGATTCTCGTCCCTCATCGAAAAACCGATCCGTCCGCGGGCCCTGGTGGCAACACTGGCCGACGTCCTGATGAACGATGAGGAAACCGGCTGGGAACTCGGCGCCAAGCGCGCCTGAATGGTGGTTCGGGGGAGACTTGAACTCCCGACCTCGCGATTATGAGTCTGAAAAAGACAAAACTGCAGAAGATAAAGAAGAATAAAAACAAAGAGTTGGAGGTCGTTCGTAATCACAAACTAACACGCAAAGCCGCTCAAAATCAGGGTTTGCGTGTTAGTTGCGTGTTAGTTTCCGAGCATACTCGCGGTCAGGTTTCATCGCTCATAAGTAACCGGTATGAAGATTTTGGTGCCAATGTCCGGTCCCGATTTTTGGATTTGGGTCTATGCTGCGAGCATCCGGGACAGAGGCACCGGGAGCACTAAGGTGCGGGCAGGCCGATGCACACGATGAGCTGAGAGCTCGTGTTGGTAGCTGGCCGCCTCTGCGACTCGCCCGGTTGTGCCGCGAGCACGAATCCGTAGTTGTCGTGTCGCCCGCCGCTCCCGTTGTTTTCAACTGGCAAGGGAGGCGCGTATGCGACGCGTAGTCGGAATAGATGTCCACCGGACCTTCGGGGAAGTGGTGATTTGGGAGAACGGTCTGACCCGGCATGAAGGTCGGATCGATATGACCCGCACGACCCTGGAGGGGTTCGGCAGGCAATTGAAGAAGACGGATGAGGTGGTGATAGAGGCGACCGGAAACTGCATGGCGGTGTCCCGGGTTCTGTCGCCCCATGTGAATCGGGTGGTGATTGCCAATCCTCTCCAGGTGAAAGCGATCGCCCATGCCCACGTGAAGACCGACAAAATCGATGCGGCAACGCTGGCCAGCCTGCATGCCGCAGGTTACTTGCCGGAGATCTGGACCCCGGATGCGGCGACTGAGCGGATGCGCAGGCTTGTGGCGCGTCGCTATCAGATTGTCAGGCATGGGACCCGGATCAAGAACGAAGTGCATGCCATCCTGCATCAGCATCTGATCCCGAAATGTCCGCATGCCGATCTCTTCAACAAGCGCGGCCGCGACTGGTTGACCCGCCAGCGCTTGCCGGAAGACGAGCGAGCCGCAATCGCGCGCCATGTCCGCGAGTTGGACCGGCTTGCAGAGGACCTTGCCATACTCGACCGCGACATCGCCCAGCATGCAACTGATGACGAAGCGATCCAGCGGTTGCTGACTATCACGGGTGTCAATCTGACGGTGGCGGCCGGGCTCATGGCGGCGATCGGGAGAATTGACCGGTTCAACTCACCCCAGAAACTGGTGAGCTATTTCGGGCTCAACCCGCGGGTTCGCCAATCCGGCCTCGGGCCTGCCCATCATGGCCGGATCAGCAAGGCTGGCCGCAGCCATGCCAGGGCGATGCTGGTTGAGGCGGCCTGGGCCGCGGCCAAAGCCCCCGGACCACTGCGAGCCTTTTTCATCCGAATCCGAGCGCGCCGCGGTCATCAGATCGCCGCCGTTGCGGTCGCACGCAAGCTCGCCACTCTATGCTGGCACATGCTGAAGAAGGGCGAGGATTACCGTTGGGCCCGCCCGAGTCTTGTCGCGCACAAGCGCCGCGCCACGGAGCTTGCCGCCGGACGGCCGCAGAAGAAGGGCAATAAGCGCGGGGCAAGCTATGCTTACAACGTAAAGGAACTGCGCCAGCAGGAGGTACAGATCGCAGAGCATGCGGAAAGAGCTATGAACAGTTCGTTGCCGCCCGACGGCCCAGTGTCTCCGGGAAACGCAGTGGGTGTGCGGTCGCCTCAAACCGGCAGGGACTGAATGGGCTGCCCGATGACGCTTCCAGCCGACGCGCCACGCTTCGCCACGAGGTCGACCGCACACCAGAAGAATAGCAAAAGCCGGCACAAAAGTCTTGTCGATCACATCCGTCGAGTGGATCTGGAGCCAGTGCTCCTTCGGGAAGGCCATATAGGCCAGCACATCTTCCTCGCTGGCATCCATCAGCTCGGCGACGGCGGTGTAGCGTTCCCGCAGGCTGTCGGCGACGCTGCGCCATTGCTCGCGGGCGGCTTCCTGAGTCTTTTGCACAAAGACCGTTTTCACCAGCGCTGCGACGGCGGCGCGGTGCGTCTTGCCGACCCGGCCGAGGAGGTTGCGCATCCAGTGCACCCGGCATCTTTGCTGGCTGGTGTTCAGCACTTTCGAGGCGGCTGCACGCAGGCCTTTGTGATCATCGGCAATGACGAGCTTCACACCGCGCAGGCCGCGTGCTGTCAGGGACCGCAGGAAGTCCTTCCAGAAGGGCTCTGCTTCGGATTCTCCGGTGGCAAGGCCGAGGACCTCGCGCTTGCCTTCGGCGTTGGCCCCGACAGCCACTATCGCAGCCGTCGAGACGATCCGGCCGCCCTGCCGGCTTTTGATGTAGGTCGCGTCGATCCACAGGTAAGGCCACTCGCCTTCGATCGGGCGGTTCAGGAAAGCCTGCACCAGCTCATCGATCTCTTCGCACAGCCGGCTGACCTGGCTCTTCGAGATGCCGGTGCCACCCATCGCCTTGACCAGGTCATCGACAGCCCGTGTCGAGATGCCCTTGATGTAGGCTTCCTGGATGACGGCCGTGAGCGCCTTCTCAGCGGTCCGTCGCGGCTCGAGGAACGACGGGAAGTAGGTTCCCTTGCGCAGCTTCGGGATGTCGAGTTCGATCCGTCCGGCACGGGTTTCCCAGGCCCGTTCGCGGTACCCGTTCCTGTAAGCCTTGCGATCCGCGGAGCGGACACCGGGAGCCGCGCCCGTGCGCGCCTCCACTTCCAGTTCCATGATCCGCCCGGCCGCAAAGGCCAGCATGTCGCGCACCAGATCGTCGTCGGTGCTCTGGTCAATCAGCTCGAACAAAGCCAATCTGTCTTCGGTCATCGTGTGAGGTCCTTCTGGTTGGAGTGTCGCAACCACAACCTCGACGGATTCGCGCACGATGACCTTCCTCAGGTCGAATTTACACCACGACCCGGGACGCTACCGGCTATTCCAGAAGCAAACCAGAAAACCTGGCCTTGAATTAAAAGCCCGCAGTCCGACGCTAAGCAATCTCCAGTTCGGCGCAGATCATCTCGCTGTCGCTTGTCGATAATGGTTCGCTCAGAAGACTGCAGAAAAACGGCGCGCCCTGATTCTTGCCCCGCCTGAAATATCTGCAGGTCTTGCACGCGCCGAAAGCCTTTCCGCCGCGGCGGTGGAGCATGTTTTTCATCAGGCCTTCCAGCATGGCGCCAAACCGTTTCTGATCTTCCTTTTGCAGGGCATTGATCGCGGTTTCTAGATCGCCCAGCGGATCGTCGGCGAGAAGATGCTCACCAGCTGACGTCAGATCGAGTTTTACGCAGCGTCGGTCGCCCGCAGCCGCGTGCTTCTCAACAAGTCCTTTGCGTTCCAGCGCCTGCAGGGTTTGGGAGACGGTGCCCTTGGTCATGCCGAGATAGGTGGTGAGTGCGCCGGGGCTGCGAGAGAACCGGTTGGCGCTGGCCAGATAGCGCAGCGCCTCCCACTGTGTGGGCTTAAGGCCGCTGGCATGGGCATCGTTGTGAACGAGGCGCGCCAAGCGTTCGAGGAGATGAGTGGAAGAACTGAACATAATTGTTAGTATCGACTAAAAACTTTTCTTGCAAGTTAATTCGCGACGGTGTACGCGCCTAACGGTATCGACTCGATACCGACATAGGAGCAAATTCATGAAACATCTCACCCTCGCCGTCCTGCTGGCGTCCGGGTTCGCCGGCTCGGCCTGCGCCCACCCGATCAAGAGTCCCGTCGACCCTGACAAAACCCCGGCGTTCGATATTACCAACGCAGAAGCCTCCACCGATGGACGGCTTCTGACCTTCGCCATGGAAGTCGCGGGCGTCGCCGGCAGCGTGAAGCCGGTTCCCATCGGACAGCTCACCGGCGCCAAGATCGAATCCTATGTCTGGCCGACCAGCATGGATCCCGGCACGGTCGGTTTCGATCCTGAATCCGGCATCCTGGCACTCGCCATCACGGCGCATCCGGATTTTGACGACACGCCGCTGTTCGACGAGGACCAGGACGGCGATCCGGCCAATGATGGTGCTGACTGGCATTCCCACTGGGTCGTGCTGACCGAAGACAAGGCCTGCGGCGCAGGCTTGAAGGTGCGGGATGTCTCGCCCGGTCAGGATCTCTTGCCTGCCACCGCGCCTTACCTGCCGATTGCGCTCGACAGCCCCGGCATGAGCCCGATCCTCGATGGCCGCACCGCGCGCATCACTGTGCCGGTCGCGAATGCTGAGGATGTTTCGTTCGATGCGGTCACTGCAGAACTTCAGGTCAACGTGAATGGCGAAGCGCCTCTTCTCTGCGTCACCGGGGTCCATGACGTAGCGTCCGGCGATCTTTCCCTGCCTGGCAAGGTCGTGGCGGAGTAATGCGCCGCGACCTATCATTTACAGTCGGCGCGCTGAGCCTCTTAGGCTTGGCGGCTTGTGGGCAGGCGGCGTCTCCGGATGGAGACGCCGCCCCTTCTGGCGCTGCGAACGTCATCTCTGAAACGGCAGCTTCTGAGGACGCCCTCGCCTATGGCGCGCGCGCTCGTGCCCGGCTGTTCGGGCCGGACGGCGAGCGTATCGGCGATGTGATCGCCTGGCAGGGCCGTGATGGCGTGCTTATCGAGATCGCGGCGCGCGACCTGCCGCTGGGCGGCCATGGCGTCCATATCCACGGCGTCGGTGCTTGCGATGATGTCGGGGTTTACACAGCCTCGGGCGGCCATGTGGGCAAGGATGACGGACCTCATGGACTCCTGCATCCGGACGGCGCGCATCGAGGGGACCTGCCCAACCTTCACGTGACCGCCGCCGGGACGACGCGCGTTGAATTCTTCTCGCCCCTGATCAGTGTGTCCGAACTGACCGACGCAGACGGTGCTGCTCTTATCATCCATACAGAGCGGGACGATTGGCAGACCCAACCCATCGGTGGCGCGGGCGCACGCATAGCTTGCGCGCGCTTCCGACCGAAGACCTGACTTCCCTAACGCTCACCAAAGGAGATTTCCATGAGCACCAAAGCCACTTTCTATCATGCCGGATGCGGCGTCTGCGTCGATGCGGAGCAGCAATTCGCGGCGAGCCTGGACCCGTCGAAATTCGAGGTTGAGATCGTTCACCTCGGGCAAGCGCCGTCGCGGCTCGCCGAAGCCGAAGCGGCGGGCGTCAAGTCCGTGCCTGCCTTCGTCATCGACGGCCAGCCCTACCACATCAATTTCGGCGCGAGTGTTGATGATCTGAAATAGAGCCGCGCCGCAGCCCCGCGATCACGCCCTCTGGCCTCTTTCACCCGGCTGGACCGATCGCGGGGCGTCGGCTGCGCCGCTCCAGGAAAGACATATTTCAAATGAACCGCAACTATTCTCGCCTTATCCTCGCCGCCGCAGCGATTTGGTTGATTGCACCGTCCGCCGTCGCACATCCCGGCGCGGCGCCCAAATCTCAACACCCGAAACACAACTACACGGCCTCCGGCCATGCGCCGGTCGGCGTGATGGGCGATCATCTGCATGGCGATGGCGAGTGGATGGTCTCCTACCGTTTCATGCGGATGGAGATGGCGGGGTCGCGAGACGGCACCGATACACTCTCTGCGGACGATATTGTCACATCGGTCGCCAATCGCTTCTTCGGCGTGCCGATGCAACCGCCGACCTTACGCGTCGTCCCCGCTGAGATGGCCATGGACATGCACATGGTGGGCCTGATGTACGGGCTGACCGACCGCGTGACGCTGACCGCCATGACCTCCTTCGTGACGAAGGACATGGATCACATCACGTTCCAGGGACCGGTGGGGACGACAGAACTCGGCTCATTCACCACTAAGACGTCAGGCTTCGGCGACACGACGCTGGGCGCGCTGATCGGCGTCGACAGAGACGGCGCGGATCGCTGGCATTTGAATCTCGCCATCAGCCTGCCGACCGGATCAATCGACGAGACCGGAACCATCCTGACACCGATGAATACGCGGCCAACGGTGCGCCTACCCTATGCTATGCAGCTTGGTTCCGGGACCTTCGATATTAAGCCTGGCATCACCTATCTGGGGCGCTCGGGCGACTGGTCCTGGGGCGCGCAAGCTCTTGGCACGATCCGGCTCGATGAGAATGACGAAGGCTACGCGCTCGGCGACCGCATCGAAGGCACGGCCTGGCTCGCCTATGATCTTTCCCGAAACCTCAGCGTCGGGACGCGCGTGAAAGCCGACTCCCAAGGCCGGATCGACGGCATCGACCAAGCTATCATAGGTCCGGTGCAGACCGCCGACCCCGACAATTTCGGCGGTGAGACAGCCGAGCTTCTTTTTGGCGCCAATTATCTGTTCACCAACGGCCCGTTCGCGAAAAACCGCCTCGCCATCGAGGCGGGTCTGCCCGTTCATCGCGACCTCAATGGCCCGCAGCTAGAATCCGACTGGACGCTGACACTGGGCTGGCAGCGCGCATTCTGAGAGAGGCACAAAAGATGACAGAACCGATCCCGGGCTTTCCAGAGAGCCTGATGACAGCAAACCCTGAAGCGGGTTTCCAGCTCGCCATCAAACTGTCCCGGCTTGGTGTCAAGGCGACCCAGCCGGATATGGACATACTGAAAAAGCTCCGCCCCAAATATTCGAAGGATGTCGACGCGCTTATCGCGTCCTCACAGGTGATCGCCATCCATTATCAGACCATCGCCGCCGCCAATGACTATTGGCGCCCGCACAAAGGAGACACGCGATGAAACTTCGTCCCGCCAAACCGTTACAAACAACCCATTGGCTGAACACGAAAAGTCCGATCACGTTGGAAGCGGTGCGCGGCAAGGTCGTCCTCCTGGAAGCTTTCCAGATGCTGTGCCCGGGCTGCGTGTCCCATTCGCTGCCACAGGCGATGCGTGCGCACGCGCTGTTCAGCGAAGAAGATGTCGCCATCATCGGTCTGCATACGGTGTTTGAGCATCACGGCGCTCAAGGAACGAAGGAGGCGCTTGAGGCCTTTCTCCACGAATATCGGATTTCGTTCCCGGTGGCGATCGACGCGCCATCGGATCGCGGCGGCCCGCCAAAGACCATGACGGCCTATGGCATGCAGGGGACGCCAACCACGATCCTGATTGACCGAAACGGCAACCTCCGGAAGCAGATATTCGGGTGCGATGAGGATATGTTGCTCGGTGCAGAGATCATGTCGCTTTTGCGGGAAAGCGCGCCCCCGGCTTCCGCGGCAAGCGAAACGGCTGAGGGCGATCACTGCACCGGAGACGGGTGCCCGCTGCCAAAAGGATAGGCAATAATGCGTCAGAGAAGCTGCGCCGTCATTCAGCATATCGCGTTCGAGGGTCCTGGCGGATTCGCTGAGCTTCTGAGGTCAGCGGGATACCAGGTCACGGCGATCAATGCGGCTGACGGCATTTCGGACGAAGTTGCCGACGCTGACCTGCTCATCGTTCTCGGCGGCCCGATCAGCGACAATGACGATGACGCATACCCTTTCCTGCGCGATGATCTGCGCTTCGCAGATCGCCGGCTGAGCCGAGACCAGCCGGTCATGGGGAATCTGTCTTGGCGCGCAACTGATCGCCAGAGCGGTTGGCGCAAGGGTGTTTCCCCAGCCTGCAAAGGAGATCGGGTTCGCCCCGATCACCCTCACCCGTGACGGGAAGACGTCTTGCCCCAGCGTCTTTGGGCAAGACCCGATGGCGTTTCGTTGGTATGGCGAAACCTTTGATCTACCGAGTCGGGCAAGCCGTTTGGCATCGACGCCGACTTGCGAAAATCAAGCTTTCGCCTTCTGCGAAGCCGTCATCGACTTTCAGTTTGATGCTGAAGCGACGGGCAGAGACATTGAACACGGGCTCGTTGGTCATGCCACCCAGCTGGAGCAGGCGGAACTTGACCCCGTGGCGCTTCGCCGCGACGCCGCGCGCATGCTGATGATCTCAGTTCGAAAGTCGAAGCCGTCATGTCCTCCTGGCTCAACGGTCTAGAGGCTCGCTTTGGTTGAGATCTCACAAGCGGACGAATCCTCAATCGTGATCAATCTCGAAAGGGTCCGAGAAAGAATAGAACTCGCCTGCGCTCGCGCCGGACGCGATCCATCCGAAGTCACGCTCCTGCCAGTTACCAAGACCGTCGGCGCGCCGCGTCTCCGGGAAGCTATCCGTGTGGGACTGACCAACTTCGGCGAAAACAAGGTTCAGGAAGCGCGCGAAAAGGCCGACCTTTTGACAGACATAGATGTGCGCTGGTCGATCATCGGTCATCTCCAGACGAGCAAAGCCAAATATGTGGCGCGGTTTGCGCACGAGTTTCAGGCGCTCGACCGTCTCGGCATCGCGGAGGCCCTGCAGCGACGCCTCGATATTGAGAACAGGACCTTGGACGTGTTTGTGCAGATCAACGCCTCAGGGGAGGATAGCAAGTTCGGCATACCGCCTGAAGGCGCCAGCGCTTTGGTGAAGGCGCTCGCGCCTTATGACAGGTTGCATCTCAAAGGGCTGATGACGCTGGCCGTGTTTTCGGGCGAAGAAGCGCGCGCTAGGGAGTGCTTCAAGATCATGTGCCGTGCCCAGGACCGATTGCGCGACGCCATCATTGAAGGACAATCCGTTGATGCGCTTTCGATGGGAATGTCTGGTGATTTCGAATGGGCGATCGCGGAAGGCGCTACGGTTCTTCGCATCGGCCAGGCTATTTTCGGCGCACGGTCAATCCCTGACAGTCACTACTGGCCGGAGAGTTAAGCTTCCGCGCCTTTACCCTTCTTGAGAAATTCCACTTTGAACCGCACATTGCCAACAAGCTCGACGCGATGAAGTTCGGTCGGCCTGATAATGCCGTATTGCTCCGGAGACAGACGATAGCGCTGCTCCGGCGAGCCGGGAATGATGTAGTCGAGTTGACCCTGAATAACAACTATTCGCCCCCAGACGCCAGGTTTGTTGTCGTCCAGGCCGAGCAGCTTTTTCGGCACGCTCGTTTCGGTGAACATTGGCGTTTCGGCATATTTTTGAACGTTGCCGGGGAGTACAGGCGAGATCATGACGAGACCAGAACGCCGCGCAAGCTGATGACAGCTGCGGCGATCAGCATCAGGATTTTTAGGACTTCAAGGATGATGTAGACAATATGCAGATGCGTCTCTCCGGCTGGCGCGCCGCTGATCACCTCCAGTGTTCGCGCATCGAGCGCCGGCATGACGACGAGCCGCTGAAGAGCGAAGAGGGCGATAGGCGCAGTCATCCATTTCTAGTAGATCGCCGGCCATAGAAGCAGTAAGGCAATGATCCCTGCGCAAATTATCGCCTCGGTGATGCCGACCCAGAGAAATTGCGCACGCCCGACTTCGAGCGCTGTCATCACTTCGAGAGATGGCGCACGGAACTTCGCAGGCGCAGCGACAAGAGACCCGCCAAGTGAAACGCCTGCCCAGACGAGCGCAAGGACTGGCGCTAGGACTGGCGCGGTCACAGCCGTCATGCGCGGTCCCTTGGTTGGCCAAGCCCCGGCAGACCGAACATGGCGAGTTGCAGGCTTTGCGCAATGTGTTCCGCCCGTTCCATGAAGTAGGTGACGGCGCCCGGCGTCGGGCTCGTATCTTTGAGCGTCTGCTCGAAGAGGGCGAGCCAGATTTTGAAATGCCAGGGCTGGATGGAGGCGTGTTTCTTGTGGGCGGGAACGGGTTTTCCTGAGTATCGCCCGGCATTGAGCGCGACTGACGCCCAGAACGCTTTCATAGTTTCCAGGTGAGGGGCCCAGTCGAGGCCGATCGCGGACTCAAAAATGGGGCCGATCAATTCATGCGCGCGAATGCGCCTATAAAAGGTCTCTACAAGGAGCGATATATAGGCTTCGTCGATGCCGAGCGCTGCTGCGGTCGCCTGTATTTCCGCACGTCGATCTTCGGCGCTTCTAAGGCGAGCTTCGGTCATGCCGCTTCCGTCAACAAATCGTGCAAGGCGGGGTTTCGGCGCACGAGATCTTCGACGGTGTAGCCGTCGAGAACGGTGAAGAAGGCTTCCTTCGCTTCAGCGAGAATGCCTTTCAGCTTGCACGCGGGCGTAATCCCGCAAGTGCCGGCACCGCCCGGAAAGCATTCAACGAGCGCGCTGCTGGCTTCGAGGGGGCGGGCGACAGACCCGAGGGTTATGCGGTTCGGTTCGCGTGCAAGACGCAACCCGCCCGCACGGCCGCGCACCGATTCAACGATCTTCCAACTGCTCAGGACCTGCGCAACTTTCATCAGATGGTTTTTTGAAATGTCGTACCGTTCGGCGATCTCTGAGATGGTCGAAAGTCTGTCTGCATTTACGGCGAGATGCATGAGCATGCGCAGGGCGTAATCGGTCTGAACGGTCAATCGCATCGGGCCACCATTATTAATGCATCTTATATATTGCTTTTAACGCAGACGCGCAATACAAAAACATGCATATGATATGCATGAAAAGGGGGAGGCCGTGCCGGACCATCTGACAATTGAGCGGGAATCGGAATTGAGACGCGATGTGGAGCGCGTTCGCGATGACGGCGTGGAGACCACCCAAGATTCTTCAGCCATTGCACAAGGCGTTTCGGTGAACACGGCGGTTCACGACGGCGTCTTCAAGATATTCATGGGTCTTTTCGCAGCGATCCTCGCGATATTTTATCTGACGTTCAGTCATGACGCAGAGACGGTGTTCATGATCGGCATCTGTGCCTTTTATTGTCTCATGTATTTCGGCACGCCCATTGTCTTGCGCCGCGCCTCCCGGGAAAAGCGCGAGAACAAGGACTGGACCGAGTTTCTCGACGAACCCTTCTCGACGAATACGGGCCTGATTTCAGGGCGCACTGCACTCTTGCAGATTTGCATTGTACCTGCGGCTCTGGCGATTTGCGTCATCGGGATATGCGTGGTGATAGCTCTCTCGCGGTAGGACGAAACAACCGATCGATGTAATTGGATTTAGGCCAACCTCTGCCCATTCGTGTTCGCAGTCAGCGCGAGCATACGCCAGCGCCAATTGAGCTAAAAAGTTGCCAGAATTTGGGCCACAATCAAGGGGGGCGAATTTTCTTAAATCATTGTTTTATTTATTCATTTGTGACATTTTCGGCGCGGCCGCGCTATATCGAGGATCGCAATTTTACAGGAAGTCTGCTGCCTGCCGCTGCGCTGGCAACGCTGACGCCGCCCGTGGTGAACGCTTGGACTGAACGGGTTGAGAGCGGGCAGGGCGCGGTTGCTCCGATCCGGAGTGCCGCTGATGAGGGCGGGCGCGACATCGCGCTAGAGCTCGATCCGCCGGAACGAGTGGTGACGTCAGAGCAGGATCAGACGCCTGAACCCGAACCCGACGATAACAGAGACGCACCAGCGGATTGTATCGACCCAGCGAAAAACTGCTCAAGCCATAAGGAGCAAAATTGGCTATGAGTGTGAATATGGACGACGAGATCAAACGCTGGACAGCGAAGCGTAAGACGGCGCTGGTGATGGACATCATTCAGGGCAAGACGACGGTGGCGGAAGCCAGCCGGGCGTTTGATCTGATGCCGTCAGAAATCGAAGGCTGGGTCGAGGATGCGCGCAAGGGCATGGAGAATGCGCTGCGCGCCAATCCGCTCGACATACGCGAACAATACGAGCGTCAGCTCAAGGAGCTTCAGGAAGCCTATGGAGAGGCGATGCTGGAGCTGCGTGCGCGAAAAAAGTACCAGGCCCTGCTGGATGGGAACGACGACACATGATCCGCACCATCCAGCAGGGCCTGCTTGCGGATGGGTACAAGGTATCGATTGCGAAGCTTTGTATCTGGTTCGACGTGCCGAGGCGGACAGTCTACTACAAGCCCCTGAAGTCGGCGCCCAAGGTCGATGCCCGCTTCGAGACGCCGATCAAGGATCTGATCGAGAAAGAGCCGTCCTTTGGCTATCGGACGGTCGCCTGGCTGCTCGGGTTCAACAAGAACACGGTGCAGCGGATCTTCAAGATCAAGGGCTGGCAGGTTCGAAAGCGACCGATCGGCAAGCGTCCGGGGATCGAGGCCCTGCCATCTGTCGCAAGCCGACCTGACGAGCGATGGTCGACAGACCTTGCCCGTCTCTGGGCAGGCCGCGACCAGTGGGCGTCCCTGGCGCTCGTGATGGACTGCCACACCCGCGAACTGCTCGGCTGGCACCTCTCGCGATCCGGCAAAGCAACGACGGCCGGCAGCGCACTCGAGCAGGCGCTGATCACCCGGTTTGGAACACTCGGCCGGGTTCCGGAGCCGTTCCTGCTTCGAAGCGACAACGGGCTGGTTTTTACCAGCAGGTCCTACACCAAGCTCGTCAGAAGCTATGGACTTCGCCAGGAGTTCATCACCCCGCACTGCCCGCTGCAGCGCAACAAAGCGGCATGATCGAGCGCGTCATCCGTTCTCTGAAGGAACAGTGTATCCACCGGCACCGCTTTGAAAGCCTCCAGCACGCCTCCCGTGTCGTCGGAGACTGGATCAGCTTCTACAACAACCGAAGGCCACATCAGGCCCTCGGCATGAAAACACCCGCTGAGGCATTCGCGTTAGCGGTCTAAACTGAGCAGAATCCGCTGGGTCGATACAGGATCAGGTGCTTGAGACGATCCGACGTGCTGCGGCCATCGACCTTGCTGATGACGCCGCCTTGCCGGACTTCTGAGATGGCCAAACCGCGCGTCGATCTTCGTTTGCCCTCTAAGCTGCATGCCGAACTCGAACGCCACGCATCCATACTGGGTGTGACCAACGCAAAAGAGGTGGAAGACGCGCTCAGCCGCTATTTCGATCCAGAGGCCAATCTGGTGCTAGAGGAACGGCTGCTGTGCCGCATGAATGCGTTCGACCGGCGGTAGGGCGAGATCGAACGCGACACAGCCCTGTGCCTCGAAACGATCGCCCATTCTGTCTTCTACTGGCTGACCCGCACCGAGCCGATCCCGGAAGTCGAGCGCGACGCAGACCATGCCCTCGGCCAGAGGCGCTTTGATCATTTCGTCCAGCAGGTGGCGAAAAGCTCGGCAACGCACGTGGCGTGGCCGCACGGCTGGACGGGATCGATGCGGAAGGCGGCTCTGAGGCTCGAGATTGGTCGCGTTAAAAACAAGTGAGCGCCGCGGCACCGGACAAATTCGGTCATCCAAGCTATCACACTGAATAAGGGGCAGAAATGGATCCCGTAATTGCCCGTCAATGCCGTCGCACCGTCCGGCAAAAATTCTAAAGCGATCAACGACGCCCACCATTGCACTCGGGGCTGCCGGCTGCACCTGGTGGGCGTCCTGGAAACCTTAACGACGACTGCGTAGTCCGACATTCGATACGTGCCATTCGCGGTCTCAACAACGGCCGTTCGGGCGGGTGGGC